>PWJA01000117.1 GCA_003560975.1 Gammaproteobacteria bacterium | reverse complement strand
TTTCCACCTGGCCGAAGCGGGTCCATTGAATTTGATAGGTAGTTCCATAGACCATAACAATACCCGGCTCATTGGGGGCATCTAAAGAGAGGCCGCCTCTGATGGTGAAGTCATTAGCTGAACGGCCATAGACAGTCGGGTCGGCTGAATCTCTTACCCTCACCCGGGCGGTAGTAGATAAGGTAATATCAGCCGGGATTGACCAGCTGAATAAGCCTTTGCCGGCTTCTTCATTGCCTGCTTCCGGGTCAAGGCCGGTAGCTATGGTTGTGGGATAGGTATCACCGGAATCATAAGAGTAGTGAATTGCTACACTACCGATATTACCCTGCTTATCCCAGGTAATATCATAAGTACTGCCGGCGTCCCAGGCTTCGGCTCCGGTTGTGGGCGAGGTTACGGTAATCTTGCCTTCAATCTTAAAGCTGCCTGAACCGGTAGCAACTGCCGCCGGCTGGTTGGGGTCGGATATCCTTATCTTACAGTCACCGGATAAAACATCGCCCGGGACTGTCCAGGGATGTGTGCCGGTATTGGCAACAGTGCCGATTTCAGAGTAGTTTACGCCGCCGTCGATTGTTTATTCAAGCAGAACGTTTGCTACGCCGGTGCCGGACTTACCCCAGGTGATATCGTGGGAATCTTCGGCAATAACAACCATCCCGCCTACGGGAGCGGTAACATTAAAAACAGCGATAATGTTAAAATCGGAGTCACTCTCGGTGAAAACTACTTCTTCATCGGAAGCGTCGGCTACTTTTACCCGGGCGGTATTAGATACACCTTCCGGGAGAATCCAGGGATAAGGCGAAGACCCGCCTCCGACTGTGGCGATATTGTTCCAGCTTACGCCTGAATCGGTTGAATAATAAAGGACTACATTGGCGATGCTTCCCTGCCGGCTCCAGGCAATGTTCTGTTCGGATTCAACCGGCCAGTCCTGGCCCCCTGTAGGTGAAATCAGGGTCAGGCCTCCGATAATCCTAAAGGCGCCGGAGTTGCCATAGACGTTGGTGTTATCTACATCGGTTACCCTGACTCTGACGTTATCGCTTATCGCGTCGGGCACGCCTTCCCAGGTAAATGAATCCTGCAGGGTATTGTCCACATTAGCCTGGATTAAGTTAAACTCGCCGCCGTCAACCTGGTAAGCGATATTTACTAAACTGATTTGAGTGCCGCTGTTAGTCCAGCGGACAGGAGTGTCTGAGCCTACTTCGATATCGGTCCCTGCCGCAGGCTGGGTAACTTCAATCTCAGGCCGAATTGAGAAGGTGCCGGGAGAGGTATCGCTAACTAAAGTAGTAAAGGCGGCTCTGGCGTCAGAGGCCCTGATCAGGCAATCTTCACTTTTTACGTCGGGAATCTCCGGCCAAGTATAGGAATTTGTGCCCGAGGTGCCGGGGGCTTCAGCTTCGACTGTAGACCAGCTGCCGCCGTTGTCAATAGAATACTCGATTAAAACCGGGTTAACCGTTCCTGTAGCGTTCCAGTTAATGCTGCGTTCGGTATCGCCCACGTACCAGAGCTGGCCGCCGGTGGGAGCGGTTAAGCTAATATTGCCTCTGATTCTAAAGGGGTTATCTGACGAATCAGAGACATTGATTTGAGAATCAGCTAAGGTAGTAACTCTTACTACTACCTGGTCACCGATTTGGTCTGGAATTGTCCAATCCTGGGACTGCTGCGCTCCGTCGGCGCCGGCTGAAAATGTTCCGATAGTATTTTCCTGCCAGCTAGTTCCTCCGTCTAAAGAATATTCTATTAAAACATTGCCCGGATAAGTTCCGGTAGGAGTCCATTTTACGGACTGGGTTGAACCAACCAGCCAAGCCTCCGGCCCGTTAGGCGCGTCCACATTAATATCTCCCTTGATAGCAAAAGTGTAATCTGATTCATCATAAACAGTAGAGTTTGCCGAATCGATTACCCTTACTTTTAAATCAGTGCCGATTGCATTCGGCACATCCCAGGCGTAAGGAGTGCCTGTAGCATCGTAGCCGCTTACAATAACATGAGGGTAAGTTTCTCCGGCGTTTACCGAATACCTCAGGTCAACGGCAGCGATAGCTCCTAACCTTTCCCAGGTTATATCATAAGGGCTGCCGCCGTAGGTTAAGGTTATGTCCGGTTCGTTGGGAGTAAATAAGTTCAGGTTACCTTTTATTTCAAAATAATTATCCGACTGATCATAAACAGTATTAGGGTGGCTTTCATCGGCTATTTTGATTAAGCCTTGGGTGGTTAAGGCCGTATCCGAAGGGATATTCCACATCCAGCTTAAATCAGAAGCAGTTATCCCCGCGGCTACCGGAGAATAACTTGTGCCGCCGTCTGAAGAATAAGAAATACCCACAGTCGCGATATTTCCTTTTCTGGCCCAGGTAATTTCCTGGGTTGTACCTACCCTCCAGGATTCATCGCCGGCATCGGGAGAAGTTACCTTAAGGTCGCCTCTCAGCCAAAAACTCCCCGAGCCGGTATCGGTGGCAGCCGGATTGTTGGCATCGGTTATCTTCATCTTACAGTCGCCGGATAAAACATCTCCGGGGACCGAAGGCCAATTATAAGTGCCGGTGTTATCCGCTGTGTGCGGCTCTGCCGGGTTTACGTAATTCCAGTTTGCGCCGCCGTCGGTTGAGTATTCAAGGATTACCTCTGTTACCCCGCTTCCGGCCTTATCCCATTCAATCTGATAAGATTCTTCGGCGATAACCGTATCGCCTGATTCAGGCTTGAGGATATCAAAGACAGCGATAATCTCAAAGGTATCATTTGACTCGGCATTAACCTTATTCGGGTTATCCATGTCCTCGACTTTAACCAGGCAATTCTGGGATACCAGCTGGTCCGCGGCTATCTGCCAGTTTATTAAACCGTCTGCTGCCGGAGCGGTTCCGATTGAAGTCCAGGTTGAGCCGCCGTTAATCGAATAATAAGCTTGAACCGTAGTTACCTCAAGCGAAGACCAGCTTAAGTTATAAGAGCTGCCTACCTGGAGAGGTTCGCCGCCGTCAGGATAAGTAACCGTTAAATCACCGATTATATTAAACCGGCTTGATGTGCCAACCACATTGGGATTGTCGACATCGGTTACCCTGATTCTGGCGTTAGTCGTAGCTGCTATCGGTATCCCGTCCCAGGTATAGGTACTGCCTAAGGCGTTGTCAACGTTTGTTTCAAGACTATTCCAGCTTGCGCCGCCGTCGGTTGTATATTCAATATTAACTAAAGATATCTGTGTGCCGGTAGTTGACCAACGGAGAGGATTGCCTTCAGAGCCGGCTACCAGGTCGGCCCCTGCCGCAGGCTGGGTAACTTCAATCTCAGGCCGAATTGAGAAGGTGCCGGGAGAGGTGCTTCGGACCGACGGGTAATCAGAGTCGGATACCCGGATTAAAGCTTCTTCCGTATTTACGTCCGGCACTTCCGGCCAGGTATAAGAATAGGTTCCGGTGGGGCCGCCTAAAGCTTCAGCGGTAATCTCTGTCCAGCTGCCGCCGTTATTAGTTGAGTATTGTATCCGGACCGGGTCTATGGTTCCTGAGCCTGACCAGTTAATGCTGCGTTCGGTATCGCCCACGTACCAGAGCTGGCCGCCGGTGGGAGCG
>PWJA01000049.1 GCA_003560975.1 Gammaproteobacteria bacterium | reverse complement strand
TCGCTGGAAAAGGAACGCCAGACCGGGTCGGCCCAGCGCGAGAACTTTCGCCGTGCGCTGGAGGCCGGCGTGGCCCTGGCCTTCGGCACCGATGCCGGCGTCTTTCCCCATGGCGACAACGCAAAGCAGTTTTCGCGCATGGTCGAGTTCGGCATGACGCCGCTACAGGCCATCCAGTCCGCCACCCTCACCAACGCGCGGCTGTTCGGTCTGGAGGGTGAGATCGGCCGCGTTGCGCCCGGCTACCGCGCCGACCTGATCGCGGTGGATGGCAACCCGCTCCAGGACATCGCGGTCCTGGAGCGGGTGTCGTTCGTGATGAAGGACGGCGCGGTCATCCAGCTCGAGCCGCCCGATGAACCAGCCGACTAGTTGATCGTACCGGTGACCCAGTAGTCGACCAGGTTGCCGTGCTGCTCCATGAACCGGTCCACGGCCTCCTCGTAGGAATTTTCCTGGGCATAGAACATGGCGTCCTGCAGGGCGTCCAGATCCAGGTGGATGCGCGAGATCAGCAGCGCGGCTTCGGGGTTGTCCTGGTAGAAACCCTGACGGGCCATGGCGTGGACGCGCTCGAAGCTGCCCAGCGTGCCACGCGGGTCTTCCAGGTAGCGAAGGTCGTGGGCGCCGAATTTCCAGTGCGGGCTCCAGCCGGTGACCACGATCCACTCGTCGCGGCGGACGGCCCGGGCCAGTGCGGCGGTCATGCCGGCCCCGGATGAGATCTGCAGGTCGTAGCCGTCGAGTCCATAGTCTTCAATGGCCTGCTCGGACAGCCGGGTCAGTCCGGCCCCGGGGTCGATTCCGGTGATGGTGCCGTCGAGCTGGTCGCGCACGTCCGCGTTGTTCAGATCCTCGATCGAAGACAACTGATCCTCGGGGATGTAGGTCGGTACCGCCCAGCCCAGGCGCGCGTACCCGTACAGGATTCCGAGGCTGACGATGTCGCTGCCGACGGCGTCCATGTAGTCTTCGTGGGTCCCCGGCAGCCAGGCCATCAGCATGACGTCGATGTCGCCCGACGACAGGCCCTGGTACTGCGGGGCAATGTCGGTCTGGATCAACTCCACATCCTGGTCCAGCCGCTCCTCGAGAACTCTTGCGGTCAGCTTGGTGATGAATTCGGCGTCCGACCAGGCGGTCCAGCCGATCGTGACGCTGTCGGCCGCCGCCGAGGTGCTGATGGCCAGGGCCACGATGGTCGTGCCGAGGAATTTCAGTGGATTCGTTTTCATGGTGCGTCTCTCCTTGCGTGTTGCCGGTGAGTGGAAATGAGCGGGGCGGGCGGGCGGCCGTCAGCCGCGCCGCCTCGGTGCAAAGCTCTGCGTGATTCGATCGAGCAAAATGGCGAGAATGACGACGCCGAGACCGCCCTCGAAGCCCAGGCCCACGTTGAGCCGCTGGATACCGGTCAGTACGGTATTGCCCAGACCGCCGGCACCGATCATCGATGCGATCACGACCATGGACAGGGCCAGCATGATGGTCTGATTCACGCCGGCCATGATGGAGGGCATCGCCAGAGGCAGCTGCACCTTCGTCAATAGCTGGCGACGGGTGCAGCCGAATGCAAGCCCGGCCTCGATCTGCTCCTTGCTGACCTGGCGAATGCCCAGGTTGGTCAGGCGCACCGCCGGCGGCATGGCGAAGACCACGGTGGCGATCGCCCCGGGAACCTTGCCCAGCCCGAAAAAGATCGCGGCCGGAATCAGGTAGACGAATGGGGGCATGGTCTGCATGAAATCCAGGACCGGACGAATGACGCTTTCGACCAGGTCGTTGCGCGCCATGGCAATGCCGATCGGCACCCCCAGGGCCAGCGCCACGGTGCTGGCGGCCAGCACCAGCGCCAGGGTCTGGACCGTCTGCTGCCACAGGCCCATGCCGATGATGGTGGTCATGGCAATGAGCGCGAACAGTCCGAATTTCCAGCTCACCCGCCAGGTGCTCAGGGCGATGAGAATCAAGCCCAGCAGCCAGGCCGGCAGGAACAGCAGCGCCCCCTCGAACGAATCGGTGAGGAAACCGATGACCCCGGCAATGCCGTCGAGCAGGGGCTCGAGGTTGTCCTGAATCCAGACCACGCCGGCCGTCACCCAGTCGCCGATCGGCAGTTTCAGTCGGGAAAGGAACTCATCCATGGTCGTTTTCTCCGCTCCGGTCCAGGGTGCGCAGCAGGCGGGTGCGCGATACCGTGCCCCGGTAGAGTCCGTTCTCGTCGACCACGGGCAGGGGCACGGCGGTCTGGGCCGCCTGACCGATCAGGGCGTCGAGGGCATCCCCGGGACGGACCGGATCCACCGGCAGCAAGGCGTTGCGAAAGCTCGGCTCGCGGTTCTCGTCGAGTTCCCGGATCACGGAATCGGCCGAAATCATGCCGATGAAGTGCTGCTCGTCGTCGACCACGACCGCGTAATCGCCGTCGTGCCGGCGCAGCGACTCCAGGGCCGCGCGCATCCCCATGCCGGGACGCTCCACCACCGTGACCTGGCGCTTGTCCATGATGTCGCCGGCCGTGAAGACCTGGGCGATATCCACTCCATAGAAAAACGAGCGCACGTATTCGTTGGCCGGCTGGGTCACGATTTCTTCGGGCGTACCCACCTGGACCACCAGACCGTCCTGCATGATGGCGATCCGGTCGCCGATGCGCATCGCCTCGTCCAGGTCGTGGGAGATGAACACCACGGTGCGACGCTGCTGGTGCTGCAGGGCCAGCAGCTCGTCCTGCATCTCGGTCCGGATCAGCGGGTCAAGCGCCGAAAAGGCCTCATCCATCAGCAGGATGGACGGATCGGTGGCCAGCGCGCGGGCCAGTCCGACCCGTTGCTGCATGCCGCCCGACAATTCGTCGGGATAGCTGTCGGCGTTGGCGTCCAGTCCGACCTGGCGCAATGCCTCGCGGGCCCGCTCGTGGCGTCGCTCGCGCGGCATCCCGGCGACTTCCAGACCAAACGCGGCGTTGTCGATCACGGTGCGGTGGGGCATCAAGGCGAAGGACTGGAACACCATGGCCAGGTCGCGGCGACGCAGTTGCATCAGTTCGGCCTGGCTCATGGCAACGACGTTCTTGCCGCGAATGCGGATTTCTCCGCTGCTGGGCTCGATCAGACGGTTCAGCAGGCGCACCAGGGTGGATTTGCCCGAGCCGGACAGCCCCATGACCACAAAGATTTCGCCATCGCGGATCGTCAGGTCGGTCTTCTGGACGCCGACGGTCTGACCCGTTTCCCGAAAGATGTCGTCTTTGCTTTTCCCTTGCTTGAGCAGGCGGATCGCCTGGTCCGGATCGTTCCCGAACACCTTGTAAAGCCCCGATATCTCGATGATCGGGTCGGCTGTCATGAACACCCTTCTTGTTCATTCAATCCACCACCCTAACGCCGCTGGGTGAAAGGTTCAAGGTGGCGCAAGGGGCAACGGCGAATCCGCCCGAACCGCGGCAAGCTCACTGCTTGCCGAAATAAAGCAGCCCAAGCGCGATCCATGCCAGCATCAGCGCGCTCGTCAGCAGCAGGATCGGGATCGGGCCGAACTGGAAGATCAGCGGCACCGAAAGCGCAGTGAACAGTCCGCCGCCGACCACCGGCTCGAACAGGAGCTGCTTGTAGCCGAAGGCTT
>PWJA01000194.1 GCA_003560975.1 Gammaproteobacteria bacterium | reverse complement strand
CGCCATCGGTTGGGGTGCAGGTACCCACACAGGGCGCGCCTCCGAACGCCACGTTGGTCAAGCCGACATTGTTCGCGGTTTGAGCATAGTAGGTTCCAGCGGGCAGACCTTCGATCCGATAGTGACCCAGAGAATCGCTGCGCGCAGTGCCGGCCAGGACACCGGTTTCGTCGTAGAGAAGAACGTTCACCTGGACCAGGTCCTCGCTGTCCGGTCCGATGATGCGGCCGCGCACACCGGCACCGGTCGCCAGCGTGAAATCGACCGTCGTCGGGTCGGCGCCGCTGGCGCCACCGACTCCGACGGGTCTGCCGGCGGTGACGTCGCAGCTCAACGGGCAAGCGGTACCGTCGAACAGGCTGTTGATCAGATTGCCGCCCGCTCCGCGCACCTGCCGACCCGCGGTGGCGGCGTAGTAGACGCCTGCCGGCAGGCCGGATTCACTTTCGAACTCACCCAGCGCGTTGGTCACGGCCGATCCGGCAATCGCACCACTGTCGGTGTAGAAGAATACGGTCACTTCTGCCAGCGGCTGCTGGCCAGTTTCGGCCACGACTCGACCCGAGATCCGATCGCCAGGCGCCATCACAATGTTCAGTCCGCCGGCGCGGCTGCTACCGGAGCGAACCGCCTCGCTGGTGCCGGACAAGCCCGCGGGCAGGGTCACCGGCGTTCCCAACGCAGGAATGTCGCAGCCGCCGCCGGGGCAATCCACGTCCTGATACAAGCGGTCCACCAGTCCGAGCGTGTTTCGAACCAGCACGAAATAGGTGCCGTCGGCCAGGCCGTCGAAGGTCCAGAGCCCATTGCTGACTGCTGTTGCGACCAGCTCGGCGCCAGTCTGGTCGAACAACACGGCCGTGCCGCCGGGCAGCGGATTCCCGAACTGGTCGGTCGCGGTACCGGACAAGCTGTTGCCGGGCTGCAGCGAAAAATCGATGTCGGTCAGCGTGCCACCGCTGACCGACAGCAAGTTGCCATTGGCCAGATCGCACGGAGTCGGCGAACAGGTCGAGCCACCGAACACGGCATCGACGAAACCCGCCGTATTGGTCGTGCGAACCCGGTAGCCACCGTCCACCAAGCCGCCAACTGCATAGGCACCGAGCGAATTGGTAACGCCAATGCCGGCCAGAAAGCCCGCGGTGTCGAATACCAGAACCTGAACCCCGGCCAGCGGCGTTCCGCCCGGGCCGGATACCTGGCCGCTCAAGCCTCCCGCCGGCTGCAGATCGAAATCGATATCCGTCACCGGCGTTGTATCGACGATCGTGATCGGCGTGCCGTTGACGATGTCGCAGTAGCCGCTGCAGGCGATCTCGGACCACAGCTGGGAAGCGTGACCCGATACGTTGCCGACGCGCAGGAAATACTGGCCTTCGGGCAACGAAGACACCTCGTACTGACCGGCCGCATCGGTCTGGATTTCGACCACCGGCACAGCGTTGGCATCGTAGACCTGGACCCTCGCACCGCCGGCGGCGACCCCGCCAGCCAGGACGCGACCGCTGATCGAAGCGCCGGTGGTCAGGTCCAGATCCTGATCGGTCAGATTCTGTCCGTCGGCCAGTTGGATCACGTCGCCATTGAGACCGTTACAGGCGGCCGGGCACGGCGTTCCACCCAGCGTCTGGTCGATGTAGAGCGGCGTGCCACGGGTGACCAGATGATAGTCGCCGCCCGCAAGGGCATCGAACTGAAAGCCGCCATCGGTAGCGGATGTGGTTTCGAAGGCGACCGTACCGAGCTCGTCCAGCAGTTGCACGCGTACGCCGGACAGCGCCGTTGGGGGATCATCGCGATCCAGCACCCGACCGCTGATCCGCGCGCCCGTGCTCAAATCAAAATCGATGCCCGACAACGCGTTCCCGGCCAGTTCGACCGGATCGCCCTGGCGAACGCGACAGGCATCGCCGACGCACGGTCGATCGTTGTAGAGCACGTCGGCGTGACCGAATGCGTTTCGGGTGCGCAGATAGTAGCGGCCGGCCGCCAGTCCGCTGACTGCGTACGAACCATCGGCGCCCGACAACGTCTCGCTGACGTGCGCGCCCAGAGCGTCGTACACCTCGACGGTCACCGTTTCGATCGGCGTCGAGTTCAGGGTGACCGTCCCGGAAAGTGCCATGGTGCGTTCCAGCTCGAAATCGATGTTTTCGATCACACCCTGTTCAACGACCGCCACCGGCGTGCCGTCGATCGGATTGCAGAACGGCGTGCAGCTTACCCCGGTGAACAGCTCGTCGAAATAGCCGCGGAGATTGCGCGTGCGCACCGTGTAGCTGCCGCTGGGCAGCGCCTCGATGACGTAGTTGCCCAATGCATTGCTGCGATCCAGGGCGACCAGGCGGCCGGCGCTGTCATAGACCTCGACACCGACGCCTTGCAACGGAGTGTCGTCGGCGGCATCGACGATGCTGCCCTGGATCCTGCCGCCCTGGCGGACGTTGAAATCGACACCCTCGATGTCCTCGCCGTCGATGAGCAGTCCGTTGGCCAACGCGCCCAGGTTGCACTGCAAACGCGGGCAGTCGACGGCGTCATGCGCCTGATCGACGTAGTTGCCGCCCAGGGCAAACTCGTTGCGCTCGGTAAAGGTGGCGGCGTAAAAAGTGCCCGCTGGGAAGCCCGTCCGACTGCGGAAAAACCCCTCGCCGTCCAGGCCTGAAAAGCTGGCGTAGCGGCCGGTGACGTCCGAAAAACCGATCAGGCGCCCCGAGGCATTCTGGGGCAAATCCGGCAGCGGCTGACCCGTGTCAGCGTCGAGCACTCGTCCACTGATCACCGGGCCGCGCGGATAGACTGCATCGATCCCGGTCAGGGTGTTGCCGGCGGTGATCGATACCGTGGGCAAAACGTCCAGATCGCAGGCGCCCCGCGGGCAGGGGGCATTGCCCAGGCCGACGTCGATCAGCCCCAGATAGGTGCTGGTGCCGAACGTGGCCTTGTAGGATCCCGGCATCAGGCCTCGGGCCAGGTACATTCCGTCATTCAAGGCAAAAGGTTGAGCCGCCAGCTGACCGGCGAACGGGCCGTCGGCCACCCATAGCTCGAGTCGGCTGACAAACGGAATTTCCGTCGCAACCCCGGTCAGCCCGTCAACCGTCTGGCCACTGATTGCCCCGCCCAGGCTCAATTCGATATCGGGCACTGCCACCTGGCCCTGGGCCGGCACGCTCAGCGGCTGGCCGAAATCTCCACAGTTGTTGGCCGGACAGTTGACGTTGCCGAGAAAGCCTTTCTGCAAATCGGGGTCGAGAAACGTGTTGGGACGCACAGAGATGAATAAAGTCCCCTCCGGCAGAGCGCCGATGACGTACTGACCATCATCATCGGTCGAAGCAAAGCGGCCGCCTTGTAAAGAATTTCCTGCGAAAACCCGTGCATTGGCCACCGGCGAGCCGTCACTGGCGCGGACAACGCGACCACTGACCTCCGCGCCCTTGGCCAGGCTGAAGTCGATACCACTGATTTCCGGGGCCGCGCCAAGATCCTGTACGACCCCGATTTCATGGTCGCAACCGATGGAGACACAATCGATATCCGGATAGACCTGGCCTTTTCTCGCCGGGTGCCATGCCACCAGCTGATGCCCGGTTGCTCGCAGTGGCTCGATCGTGTAT
>PWJA01000244.1 GCA_003560975.1 Gammaproteobacteria bacterium | reverse complement strand
TTCAGCGCCCCTGAGATTCGCCGATCCAGATCATCACCGGCCAGCGCAGGCAGATGAAAAATCAGCTGCTCGGGCCGCGTTTCCAGCCCCAGGCGCAGGCGGCGCGTCGTCCGGTACTGCACGCGCCACTCGCGCTCGATCGCCGGCAGACTGATCCGCTCAGGTCGCTGTGCCAGAACCGCCGGTTCGCGCTCCTTGCGAATCGCCGTGTGCTGATCCCGTACGTGCCGGATCCACTCGGCCCGCTCGGCCAGCAAGCGCGGAATCCGGCGCCGGTCGAAGTGGGCCGGGATGGTTACGATCAGGCCTTCCCGCGGATCGACGCGCAGGCGAACGTGGCGGGCACGCGGGTGAACGCGTACCCGGTAGGGTTGCTCGGACGGCTCGTTGCTTTCGGCGGACACGGGAACGAAGGGGTGGGGCATTCGGCTACCATTATGCCCTGCTGTTGCTGTTGTTTTTCCTCTCCATCCGGCCTGCCCCCACACCCGCATCCTCATGATCCAGCTGTCCGACATCCCCCTGCGCCACGGCCCCGAAACCCTTCTGGAACGGGCTTCGGCGACGATCTTTCCGGGCCACAAGGTCGGTCTGATCGGCGCCAACGGCTGCGGCAAGACCAGCCTGTTTCGCCTGCTGCTGGGCGACATCGGCCTCGACGCCGGCGAGATGTCGGTCCCGGCCGACTGGACCCTGGCCCATATGGCCCAGGAAATCCAGAACCTGGACCGACCCGCCATCGACTTCGTGATCGACGGCGACGAGCGCGTGCGCGCCGCCGAACAAGCGGTGGCATCGGCCGAGCGCGACGGGGACGGACACGCCATTGCCCACGCCCACGCCGAGCTGGCCGACGCCGGCGGCTATGACGCTCACGCGCGCGCCGGTTCGCTGCTCAACGGGCTGGGCTTTGCCAGCGAGAAGCATCAACATCCGATTTCGGACTTTTCCGGCGGCTGGCGCATTCGCCTCAGCCTGGCCCGTGCCCTGATGTGCCCCTCCGACCTGCTGCTGCTCGATGAGCCGACCAACCACCTCGACATGGAAACGGTGGTCTGGCTGGAAGAATGGCTGCGCCGCTACGAAGGCACGCTGCTGTTGATTTCCCATGACCGCGATTTTCTCGACCAGGTCGTGGATTCGGTGCTCCACATCGAACATCAACAGCTCAACGGCTACACCGGGGGCTACAGCAGCTTCGAGCGCCAGCGCGCCGAGCGCATGGCCGGGCAGCAGGCCGCCTTCGAAAAGCAGCAGCGCGAAGTCGCCCATATCCGGAAGTTCATCGACCGCTTCCGGGCCAAGGCGACCAAGGCGCGCGCGGCCCAGAGCCGGATCAAGGCGCTGGAGCGCATGGAAATGCTGGCCCCCGCCCACGTCGACTCGCCCTTCGATTTTTCCTTTCCGGAGCCGCCGTCGGCGAGCAACCCCCTGATTCATCTCGATCGGCTCAGCCTGGGCTACGGGCAGACCCGGATCCTGGACGAGATCTCGCTCAGCCTGGCCCCGGGCGACCGCATCGGCCTGCTGGGACTCAACGGAGCCGGCAAGTCGACCCTGGTCCGGGCCCTGGCCGGGGACCTTGCGCCGCTGGACGGACAGTTCACCAGCAGCCCGAAACTGCGGGTCGGGTACTTCGCCCAGCACCAGCTCGAACAACTGGACCCGGGCGCCAGCCCGGTCCAGCATCTCCTGCGCCAGGATTCGACCGCGCTCGAGCAGCGCGTGCGCGATTTTCTCGGTGGTTTCGATTTTCGGGGCGACATGGCGACCGGCCCGGTCGCCAACTTCTCCGGCGGCGAAAAGGCCCGGCTGGTCCTGGCCATGCTGGTCTGGCAGGCGCCCAATCTGCTCCTGCTCGACGAGCCCAGCAACCACCTCGACCTGGACATGCGCCATGCTCTGACCCGGGCCCTGCAGGGATTCGACGGCGCGGTGATCACGGTCTCGCACGATCGTCACCTGCTGGCCAGCACGGTCGAGGACTACTGGCTGATCCATGCCGGCCAGGTGACTCGATTCGACGGCGATCTCGACGACTACAGACAGTGGCTGCGCAGCCAGGCCAGCGCCGGCAGAACCGAAGCCTCGAGCCCGGCGAGCGGGCCGGACCGACGGCGCGGCCAGCCCGCGGGCCGGGCGCGAATCAAGCCGGTCCAGAACCGCATCGATCGTCTGACCCGGGAGATTGACGCGGCCGCCCGGACCCTGGCCGAAATCGAGGCCCGCCTGGCCGAGCCGGCGCTCTACAGCGGAGACCATCACGACGAGCTGCAGCAGCTGCTGCAACAACGGCAACGGATCGGCGAGCAGCAGGCCGCTCGCGAGAGCGAATGGATGGAAGCCGAGGCCGCACTGGAGTCCCTGCAAATTCCGGGCGGAAGCGAACCTTGATCACTTGTTCCGCGCCGCCCAATCCGCTATCGTCTGCCTTGCCTTGAGTCTCGGACGCTTCGTGCAGCCACGCCCTCAGCCAGCCCGGATTTCCGCGCCGTCATGACCACGCTGCTCGCCGTAGGCGATCTTCACCTGGGACGCATCCCGTCCGCCCTGCACCCCGACCTGCTGGCGCGGGCATCCGAACTGGGGCCCGAAGCGGCCTGGTCTCGCGCCGTCACCGAAGCCATCGACCGCCAGGTCGACGCCGTTTTGCTGGCCGGCGACGTGGTCGAGCGCAGTCGCGACGTGCTCGTTGCCTACGGTGATCTCAAGAACGGAATCGACAAGCTCACCACCGCCGGCATCCGCGTGCTGGCCGTGGCCGGCAACCACGACACCCTGGTGCTCCCGCGTCTGGCCCAGGAAATCCCCGATCTCGATCTGCTCGGCGCAAACGGCCGCTGGCAGGAAAAAAGCGTAGGCAAACTGACCGTCGCCGGCTGGTCGTTCCCCCGCCCCCAGGTCCGCAGCAGCCCGCTGAAAGACTTCCCCCGCGTGACCGACCCCGAGCGCGTGATCGGCCTGCTGCACTGCGATCGGGATCAAGCCGACAGTCCCTACGCACCGGTCAGCAGCGCCGATCTTGAAGCCGCGCCGACCGCGGCCTGGCTGCTCGGACACATCCACCAGCCGGACGATCTGTCCGGACCCCGGCCGATCGGCTACCTGGGTTCGGTGACCGCGCTGCGGGCCTCCGAAACCGGTCCGCGCGGACCCTGGCTGCTGCGCTGGACCGGCACGGCCATCGAGATGCAGCACATCCCCCTGGCCCCCTTGCGCTTCGAACGCGTGTCGGTAGATGTCTCCGATCTGGAAGACCCCGGGCAGCTGGCCGAAGCGATCCTGGGCTGCGGTCGAGATCTGAGTCGGCACGTGGCCGCCGCTGAGCGCCTGCCCGAGGTGATCGGAATGCGCATTACCCTGACCGGCCGCTGCCGCTTCGAGCGCGAGCTGCCGGCAGCGGCGACACAACTGCTCAACGAGTCCAGGCCCTGGAAGGAGCGCGGCATCGTCTTGTTCGTGCAGAAAATCAGCATCGAGACCGAGATCAATCTCGATCTCGAAGAACTGGCCAACCAGTCCGACCCGTGCGGCCTGCTGGCGCGCCGGCTGCTCTTGCTGCGCGACCGCGCCGGGCCGGACTACCGGCGCCTGCTCGATCAGGCGCGCCTGAAGCTCGGGCGG
>PWJA01000179.1 GCA_003560975.1 Gammaproteobacteria bacterium | reverse complement strand
TGCGCATCAGTCTCAGTAGACAAGTCAGTTTGTTGTTGTTGTGCTTTAGCTAACGCATCTACATGCTTCTGTAAACGATCTGTACCTGACTTTGAAATGACTAAAGCCCGATACCCTTCACCCGATGTAATGTAGCCTAAATTGCCGGGATTATCAGACCCTCCGCCTATACGATCATCAACAGCTACGGTATCAATAGAAAGGCCAAACGCCCCTAACCAATCAGTAGCTATGTCTTTTACAAGCTCAGGAGCTTGCCCAAATTGATCAGCAGTCTCAGGAGTATAAACAGGAATTGAATCACTGCCAGTAGCCGCCGAAGATTTTGTCTTTGGTGGTTCCAGCAAATCAACTTTAGCTTGGTTAAGTTTTTCAGCTAATCGTTTTTTATCAAGATCGTTTAACTTAGAAGTCTCACCTTTCTCTAAAACCTCTTGTATCTTATCGAACTGTGCTTGAATTTCAGCCTTGCCCTCTCCCACTATATCCTTTGGCAAATTCTGACTTTTATCCATACGTTTGCCTTCGCTCAACAACGTGTTGATCAAAGACATATACACTTGGTAATCTGATTCTGATAGCTTAACAACATCAACCTGAGTAACTGTTGACGAAACACCAGACTTAACTTCCTCAGACGTAGCCTTAGCACCTTGTTCTACTTTATTCACTAAACCCGTCAAAGCGGATAAATAGCGGTCGTAATCCCCCCGTTTATAATGGGCTTCCACATTATCAGATAGCTCAACCTTAGCTTTTTTAAGCTTATCTTTAAGCGTATTAATCCGACTCTTTTGATCCTCAGTAGGTGGCGGAATAGTTTGATCCGTGTCCATACCTTGAGTTGGAGTCTTAACATCTTGAGTCTTATCAGCTTTCTGGCGTAGACCGTGTTTCTTCGCATACTGTTCTGCACTAGCACGTTGTTCTTTGCTCAACGTAACTACATTACCCTCAGCGTTCACATTTTGCTCACGCAGCATGTAGTTCAAAAAGCCTACAACCTCAGCACTAGGAGCACCCAAGTTGGATTTAGTAACCTTGTGCTCACCCTGCGTAAAACCCACTAACTGTGACTTCAGCGTTTCGTATAACCTTTTTACCGTTTCTGCAAAATCCTTGATGAAGCTACGAGTCTCGGCGCTGTGGATGTTTTCATTCTCGCCCTGCATCAAATACTTAGCGACTTCGTTTGAAAACCACTCATCATAACTATAAGTGTAATCTTCCGGTATATTCGCCTGTGTAAATTTATCAATACCACGACGTTTAACTATATCAGCTAAAGCCAAAGGATACTGCGTAAGTGTATCTATAAACTGACGATCTTTACTCGGCTCTTTAGATTTATTCCGCTTGTAATTCTCATAGTCGCGTTCAATCGCCTGCTTTGCAGTCTCAGGTAAAGCTTGATACTTAGCTTGCTTAAACGCCTCCCCAAACTCATGCCCTAAACGCTCAATAACCGTTACCCGTTCCTTAGTGCTTTTACCATCAGCATTTTGTCTAAGTTTACGCAGTTCATCAGCAAACTCACGAGACAACACAATCGTGCCCGGATCATCAGAATTTGCGCCTTCCTCAAACCAAATAGTCGGGTTATCTGAGTCACCAAGAATGTGTCGTTTCCTTCTACTAAAATTTACACCCCCTTGTCCAGCACCCTGTTCAAAATCACCCCTTCCACTATCTGTAGAAGTGGTACCGTCTTCTGATGCTTGAGAATCAGCCTGTGCTTGTTGATCGCCTAGAGACAAACTATCTGAATCTGTTCCTGTAAGTGGGGCGTCTACATCTGAAGATGGCGTTTGCTCCCCTTGAGATGCTTCATTATCTAAAGCATTAAGCAAATCATTTATAGCCTGCTGATCACCCTCTTCACTCACATTATCACTAAATGAGTCCTCAACATCAGGATCAACAGATTGTCCCGGTGGTGGAGATTGCGGCTTTTCACGAGTACCGGAAGTAGGAACTGTAGCAGCATCACCCCCTTCGACCAAATCATCCAAACCTAAATCATCAGTCTGCTGTTGGCCGCGAGCCTGTTGCTGATCATCAGCAACACGGAATTTCATCCGGCCCATACCCATAGCGTCAGTCCATCTACTGACTACATCATCTGCAAAGCCTGTTATATCCGAATAATCCGTAGCACCTTGCGCCGCTTGTCCAGCCGTTTCACCCGCAGCCTGTTGCTCTTCACCATTCAGCGAGTCAACCGCTCTCTTCGTAGGATCAGGATCATTAAGATAATCTTGAACGGTGTTATACGTGCCACGCAGTCCACCACCCGCAGCGCCGAACACACCACCGTATAAAATGCCAGCGGCTAAAGCTTCAATGTAACGCTCACGGTTCTCGGGCTTGAGCATTAAATCAAACAGCCCTTCGGGAGTGCCATCGAACTCAGGGTTGTTAATCTCTTTACCGGCCACCATCATGGCCTCTTGCAGCACCTCGGTACTGCCTTGCGCTGCGGCACCCACACCCGTCATAGCCAGGACGGATTTAGCAAAACCCTTACTGTTGAGCGATGAGCCGAACATCTTACGGAGCATATACTCCAGACCCAACACTTCAGTCGCACCGGCTGCGGCACCAACCGTTAATGCTGTGGCCGGAGCACGGACACCGAACTCATTAAAAATCTCGGTGTAAGAACTCCCACCAAATTGTGACGCACCGACACCGAATGCCCCCGTCCGAGCGCCCCAAGCCGCACCCGTCAATGCGCCTTTGCGGATAGCTGATCTATATGCCGTATCTGCACCAATATGTGCTACACGCTGAGCAGCCACTGGTGGAACGCCACTTCGAATCACATCCTGCGCCATACGCTGACTTAGACGATTCATTAACATCTGTTCACCAGCGCGACGGCGCAGACCTAACGCCCCACCTTTTACCGCACCAACAGGCCCGCCGATTGCTGCACCTACACCCGCACCGACTAAACCGCCGATAGCAGAATCCACAACATCAGGTACAATCTGACCAATCGTACCAAACGCCCATTGTCCAAAACTGCGAGCGTCTTTAACATCTTTCCACGCCACAGGCGTGTAGTCCATGTTACGCATCTGCACTTCACGCGCTTGATAATTCCGCATACCCGTGCGCCGCATCCAGTTAGTCACACGGTCACGTACCGTCAACTCATCACGAGGTACACTACCTTCACCAATACTGCTCAGTGGTTCGCGGCCTTCTCTATTGTTAGCCAGCAGATCGCCCACCGCTGCAAGTGATGCCCAATACGATCCCGTGATCTGATGACGCGCCATCTGCGCACCAGATGTAAGCTCACTACCTAATGATTGACGATAAGACTCTCGGCGCTCAACAGCTTTTCGCGCCATAGCATCCCCAATGGGTGTGCGGCGCATCATCGCCCGTTGAACAAACTCAGGACGTGACCCTATCTCTTCAGCTTGTCGATTAGCGTTCTCAAAAGCACGAGCATTAAACGCTGATCTAATCTCATTGTCGTGAACGCCCTGACGTGTGTAATCGACTGGATTACCATGCCCCTGCCGTACCAAAAACGCCGACAACGACTCCCCTGTTTCTGGGTCACGAAGATGTCCTACAGTACGGCAATACATACCGTAACCCATACGATCCGGTTCTGAGAAC
>PWJA01000154.1 GCA_003560975.1 Gammaproteobacteria bacterium | reverse complement strand
TCGAACCCCTCAGCAACTGAGCGCATCGATCATCTTCCCGGCATAGATCATCGCTTCGGCGACCCGGAACTGCTGGAACGTGCGCTGACCCACCGCAGCCACGGCGGTGGCCATTACGAGCGTCTCGAGTTTCTTGGCGACAGCCTGCTCAACCTGGTCGCCTCGGAACTGCTGTATCGGCGGCGTCCGCACGCGCCGGAAGGCGACCTCAGTCGCTTGCGCTCCCGGCTGGTGCGCGACGTCACCCTGGCCGAGATCGCGCTCGATCTGGATCTGAGTCGTCATCTGCGCCTGGGCCATGGTGAGCTGCGCAGCGGGGGCTTTCTGCGCGAGTCCATCCTGGCCGACGTGGTCGAAGCGCTGATCGGCGCGGTCTACCTGGACGGTGGCTTTGCCGCAGCCCGGCGCGTGGTGACCGATCTGATCGGCGATCGCCTGGATGAACTGCCCGATGCCGAGCAGTTGAAAGATCCGAAAACGCGTCTGCAGGAACTGCTCCAGGCGCACGGTCTTGATTTGCCGACCTATACGGTGCTGGCCGAAAGCGGTGCCGATCATGCCAAGCGTTTTCTGGTCGAGTGCGCCATCGGCGATCGCCTGCCGGCGGTGCAGGCCGAAGCCGGCAGCCGGCGCAAGGCCGAGCAGGGCGCGGCCCGGATCATGCATCAGGCCTTGCGCGAACACATGGAACCCGGACAGACACCGCGCAAAGCGGCTGGTGAGTCATGACGGAATCCCGATTCGGACACGTTGCCCTGCTCGGCCGGCCCAATGCCGGCAAGTCGACCCTGCTCAACGCACTGACCGGGGAGCACGTGGCCATCGTCACGCACAAGCCACAGACCACGCGCCATCGCATTGTCGGCCTGATCAACGACGCGCGCGGCCAGATCGGCCTGGTCGACACGCCCGGGGTGCATCGGCGCAAGTCGAACGCGCTCAACCGGCGTCTGAACCGAACCGCGGGGGCGGCGCTGCGCGGGGTGGATATCGCCGTTCTCGTGGTCGACGCTACCCACTGGACCGACGAAGACGACCTGGCGGTCGAAATGCTGCTGAATTTTCCGGGGCAGCGGGTCGTGGCCCTGAACAAGATCGACAAGCTCGACGACCGCAGCGCGCTCCTGGAGCAGACCGCGCGGTTGTCGGAGCGGCTGGAAACCGACGCGGTGGTCTACGTCTCCGCCCTCAAGGGCAGCGGTCTGAACGATCTGCTCGATGTCCTGTTCAAGCATCTTCCGGCCGGCGCGCCCCAGTATCCGGGCGATGAATTCACCGACCGATCGTCCCGTTTCCTGGCCGCCGAGCTGGTTCGCGAGCAGCTGATGCTGCAGCTGCACCAGGAAATCCCGTACGGCCTGACCGTGCAGATCGAGGAGTTCGCAGCCGAGGGCGCCAGGCTGGTGATCCGGGCACTGATCCTGGTCGCCGACGATCGCCACAAGGGAATGGTCATCGGTCGCCAGGGGCAGGTTCTGAAACGGGTCGGCTCGCGCGCTCGGAAAGCCATGGCCGAACTGTTCGGCCAGGCGGTGCATCTGGAACTGCACGTCAAGACGCGGACCGGCTGGATGGACGATGAGCGGACCCTCGACGAGCTCGGCTTTGCCGAATGATGTCGTTTGAGCCGATTTGCCTCCGAACACTGCTGGATCCTCCACCGACGCCCCTGGCGGGAGTCCAGTCTTGTGCTGGAACTGTTCAGCCTCGAGCACGGAAGAGTCGGCATCGTGGCGCGCGGTCTGCGCGGCGCGCGCTCGCCCTGGCGCGGGCTGGGAGAACCCTTTCAGCCGCTGGCTGCCGGCTGGCTGCGACGCGGAGAACTGGGCACCTTGACCGAGCTCGAACCTTCCGGAGCCCGCGTTGGCCTGGGCGGTCAGGCCCTGTGGTGCGGGCTGTACGCCAACGAGCTGGTGCTCGCGCTGATCGATCGCGACGAGCCGGTGCCGGCGCTGGTGGCAGAATATGGCCGGTGTCTGGCGTTGCTGGCGGACAGTGAGCGTCGCCACACGGCCCTGCGCCGGTTCGAGATGGCCCTGCTGGACTGCCTTGGTGTGGCCCCGGACCTGGAATGCGAGGCTCAGCAGGGGGAGCGGATCGACCCGGAGGGCTGGTATCGGCTGGAGCCGGAAAGCGGTTTCGTCGCCGCGGCGGCCCAGGGTCGCGGCGTGTACTCGGGCCGCGCGATACTGGCCCTGGCGCAGGGCGATGCGGTCGAGGGCGATCTCCGGCGCCAGAGCCGGCAGATGACCCGCGTGCTGATCGATCATCAGCTCGGCGGGAGAACCCTCAAGACCCGGGAATTGTTCAGGAGTATCGGATGAACGAGCTGTTGCTTGGAGTCAATATCGACCACGTGGCCACCCTGCGTCAGGCGCGCGGCACGTCCTACCCTTCGGTCATCGAGGCGGCTCGAGTGGCCGAAGCGGCCGGCGCGGACGCCATTACCGTCCATCTTCGCGAGGATCGGCGCCACATCCAGGACGCGGACATCGAGGCGCTGGCCAAGTGCCTGACCACGCGAATGAATCTGGAGCTGGCGGTGACCGACGAGATGCTCACGATCGCCGAGCGCATCCGCCCGGCCGATGTCTGCCTGGTTCCCGAGCGGCGCGAGGAGCTGACCACCGAGGGTGGGCTGGACGTCATTGCCCATCAGGCCGCGGTTGGTGAGGCGTGCGCTCGCCTGCACGCGGTCGGCATCCGGGTATCGTTGTTCATCGACCCCGCGGTGGACCAGCTGGAGGCGGCCCGGGCCGTCGGGGCCCGCGTCGTCGAGCTGCACACCGGTTGCTATGCCGACCGCTTCGACTCGGTCGATCGCCGCCGGAAAGAGCTCGAGCGCCTGCAAGGCGCGGTTCGAGCCGGCATCGGGATGGGTCTGCAGGTCAACGCCGGTCACGGGCTGACGGTCGCCAACGTGGGTCCTGTCGCGGCCCTGCCAGGGGTCCGCGAACTCAATATCGGTCACGCCCTGATCGCCAGGGCGGTCTTCATTGGTCTTGACCGGGCCGTAGCGGAGATGAAGGAAGCCATGCACGATGCGCGCCGGTCGGCCGAAAACGGCGCGTGAGCGGGTCGGCGGGTCCGTCGCCGCTCAGCCGCGGCTGCGGCCATCGATCTGGGCAAGCAGGGCGGTACGCGTTGCACCGGCGGTTCTGAGAAACTCGGCGTAGGCCGTGCCGGGTGAACTGGCGTCGGGCTGGATCAGGCGCTGACGGAGAATGCGGCAGGCGCGGCTGAACTGCATGGCGCCGACGAAACCGCCGGCGCCGGTCCACTGGTGGAGCAGGGCCGAGGCCTCCTGCATTCGCCCCTTGGCAAGCATCCGGTCGAGTTCGGGCAGGCGTTCCTCGAGTTCCCGGCCCAGCATATGGCCCAGCCGAGCGGCGGTCGTTTCCTGGTCGTTGGCGTTTGCGCACGCGCGCTCCGAATCGATCAGGGGCGTGGTCCGCGGCAGACTGCCGTCGCGCCGGCCCCCAGGTCGTTGCTGCGGTCCGAACAGTCCGGTCACCGCCTCGATGAGTTCCGGAATCGACAGCGGTTTGTTGAGGTAGGCATCGAAGCCGTCGGCGAGCAGGCGCTCGCGCTCTTCGGGCCTGGTATCGGCGGTGAGCAGAATCATGCGCGCCCGGGAGGACGGCC
>PWJA01000072.1 GCA_003560975.1 Gammaproteobacteria bacterium | reverse complement strand
GTCCCGAAGGCTTCGGCCTCGTACACCACCGTGCCCGGCGGCTCGCTCTGCTGGTCATCCAGAACGGTCACGCGAACGGTGCAGGGGAAATTGCCGCCGGTGTTGGTTTGTCCCAGAACGCACTGGGCCTGGATGGTCTGGGCCGAATTCAGGAAAAACGCCAGATTGGCCGAGGTGTTCAGTGCCACGTTGGCAACCCGCTCGGCCGGCGCAATGCTGATGGTGGACGGTACGCTGTCGGCCTGTGGCTCGATCCGGTAGACGCCGGTCTCAAGATCGTCGAGCTGAATGGTGCCATCCGGCCCGGTCAGATGGACTGCGGTGGGGCCCTCGGGCCCGGGCCCCGTAACCTCAAAGCCCACCCCACCGATCGGCACCGTCACGCCCTGGACGACCTGATTCTGGGCGCTGATTCGCAGTCGCCCCAGGGTCCACAGTTCCCAGTCCTGGACGTTGCCGCCCGAGCCCAGGGCGACGCTTCTACCCAGCTCACCGTCGGCCGGAAAATAAGACCCCGGGGGCTGCAGGGTCAGCTCGTAGTCGCCCGGGGCCAGCGGGCCAAACGAGTAGCTGCCGCTGGAGCTGGTGACAACGACGACAGGCGGGCCCTGCCCAGGCGGTCGTTCGAGCACGAGTTCCACATTGCTCAGACCCGAGCCTGCCGCCGTGCGCACGCTGCCGCTGATCGTGCCGCCCTGCAGGAAGCCCAACATGGCGCTGTGCACCTGGCCGGCCTCGAGGACGATATCGGCGACCGTCAGCGTGGCCGGGAAATAGCCGGCGGATGCGTCTGTGCGAACGCTGTAGACGCCCGGCGTCAGGCCGTCGAAGACATACAGGCCGGTGCTGTCGGTAGTCGCGCTGGCAAGGACTGTTCCGTTTTGGCGCAGCTGGACCTGCCGGCCGGGAAAGCGGGTCTCACCGGCATCGACCCGGCCATTGCCGTCGCTGTCCGACCAGGCTCGACCGACGATCTTCGCCTGCCCGAATGGCGGTGACTCGACCAGGCCGAAATCGGCCAGCGCACTGCCGTTGGCTGGCAGCGGCAGCAGCAACGGCGCCGGCGTGGAGGGCTGATGTCCGGCCAGGTCGACGTCGAGCAGGTACTCCCCGCCTATCAGGGTTTCGATGCGCCAGCGCCCGTCGCCGTCGCTTGCGTCACTTAAAGCAACACCCGGGCCATCGGCGGTGATTTGAACGGCCGCCAGGAAGGGTTCGTCCGGGCCAATCTGGCCGTCACCGTCAGTGTCCAGCCAGACCTGGCCGGCAAAATTCGGCGGCTCCAGTACCGTCACCGTGGTGAAGGCGCTGGCGGCAGCGCCCGGGATGGCCGCATTGACCGTCGCTTCATAGCTGCCGGGTGCCGTGTAGACATGCTCGACATGTGAACCGCTGGCCGAGGCACCGTCACCGAAGGTCCAGAACCAGAACAGATCGGAGCCCGTACCGGAGTCGACGCTGGCCGTCAGGGTCACTGGCTGGCCGACATACACCGGTCCGTTGTTCAGGGCCTGCAGCCCGCTCGGCGGATCAACCGGCTCGGGCTCTGCCTCGAGAACCCGCAGAACGACCTGGTTGCCCTGGTACAGGGGCTCGAAAAACACGCCGGAATCAGAAGGTATGGAAACAAACACCTGATCGAAAAAGCGCGTGCAGCCCTGCGCGCAGGTGATGGCGACAAACTCGTCGCCGACCTGGAGTTGATCGAAAAAGGTATCGCTGATATGGACTATGACCCGGCCGCGCAGCTCGGTCGGATTGCTGAGCTGGAGCTGGGTATAGCCGACGCCGGGCTGGGGATCGTCGCTGACCAGGCGCACGTACAGCCGGCTGTTGTCGTCCAGCGTGACTTCGCCGTTGATCTGCAGGATCCCGGCCTCTAGATCACTGCCGGAGGTGCCGGAGCCCAGAAAGATGGCGTTGTTGATGTCGACGTCGGCATTGACCACGCCGCGTCCGTACAGGCGGCTTTCATCGAACACCAGCAGCGGCCCGGATTCCACCGTGCCGCTGTCCATCACCAACCATGCGCCTTCCCAAGGGTCGGTGAGGTTTGGGTGGCGGGTAAAGCGCAGGCTGCCTTCCTCGACCTCCAGCAGGCCGCTGTTCTCGACGATGATGCTGGTAACGGTCGCTTCGCCTTCACCGGTCTTGAGCAGCGAGCCCTGGTTGATGAAGCGCCCGTGGCGGACAGGCGAAAAGCCGCCGCGGTAGTCGAGATTTCGCTCTCCCTGAATTTCGAAGGTGGCACCAGGCAGATTAAAGAATCGTGCCTGCGATCGAGTCAAGTAAAACTCGCCTCCGCTGTAAATGGCTTCGCCGTGATTGATCACGGTGCCTGTCATCTGGATCGAGGCCGCGCCATCATCAATCAGAATGCCACCGAGGGCATGAATCGTGAACTGTTCGGTCACAATCGGGCCGCTCACAAAGCGCCCAACCGTACCCAGGCGCCAGTGGAATAGTCCGTGAACGGTCAGCGAGGCGTCGTTGCTACCCGAGATTGCCGTACCGAGACCCGGGCCTTGCAGCACAAGCTCACCGGTGTTGGCCTGCGTGCCGACGAAATTGACGGCGCAACTGCCGCAGTTCACCCGGGTGCTGCCGCTGATGTCGTAGGTGGAACCCTCTTCAAAGTTGTAAGCGTAAAAGCTCCCCACGTTTGCCGCGAAGGTGACGTTGCCACCGCCGCTCACGCTGCTGGAGGACGCGAATATATGACGCAGGTAGAACAACAGCTGCGCGTCCGCGTTGATCTCGAACGCGCCGGAATGGGGGACGCCGGAGCTTCCAGCTAGACGGAGGCTGCCTTCCTGCACTTCAACCAGGCCTGCATTGATCACTGCGGTTCCGATGACATCGCCGAGGCCAGGACCGACCTTGCGCAGCGTGCCCTGGTTGGTCATCGTTGACCCGCCCGCCGAAACAGTACTGACGCCACCGGCAATGTCGAAGGTGGCACCGGCCTGGTTGACGAAGTGACCCCGCGGATTGGGGTGCGGGCCAAAGCCGATGTTGCCGGCCTCCCAGAAGCCCGTGCCGGCGTTGACCAGGGTAATGCCGGCGATGATCTTGGTACCGCCGGTGAGCAGGAGATCGTCAGTGACCGTGAGCGTGCCCGTGCCGCTGATCATGCCGCCGGACATGGTCATCCCGGCGATCGTGAGTGGCCCGGCGAGGGTCACGGTGCCAGCGCTGATCGCCGCCGTATCACCAGCACCGGGAACGTCACCCTCACAATCCAGCCAGCCACTGGGATCACTCCATGCGCCGTCGTCGCCCGACCAAACGCAGTCGGCCGCGGTGGCCCATACAGGCACCAGGCACAGCAAGCTGGCCAGCAAGCTCAGCTGAAGAATTTTTTTGTAAAGGTCTGAACGCATCGGGTGACACCTTTTAACTGCCGATCCTGGACAGTGCACCAGGAGCGGCCGACTTTCCTGAAGAAACCTTGAAGAAAGCTTGATGAATTGATCTCTGCGCGGCGAGCGGTACACTTCCAGAATGGAAAAGCACTTTCGACTCGGAGCCCTGGAAGTCCATGTGCCTGCCCGCCGGCTGACTCGGGACGGACAGGAGGTGCACGTTGAGCGAAAGGTTTTCGATTTGCTCGTGTACTTGTGTTCCAGACCCGGGCAGGCGATTCCGCGAGACGAGCTGCTGGCCGCGG
>PWJA01000066.1 GCA_003560975.1 Gammaproteobacteria bacterium | reverse complement strand
CCCGAAACCGACGTTTTCGAACGGTTCGGAAATCCAGTCGCCGCCTTCCTCCCGGGCGAGCCATACCTGGCCGCTGCAGTAATCCCCGTAGGCATACAGCCCCTGCAGGGACTGGAACGGGCCCCGGTACCGGTAGCCGCCGGTGATCGAACAGTTCGGAGAGGTCCTTCGATACTCGATGACCGGCAAGGTCGAACCGGACAGGGTGCAAGGCTGGGTGGTGCTGCCCTGGAGCCAGTTGCCTTCGCAGACGTCCCAGCCATAGTTCTGCCCGCCGGGATCGCCGGCCGGCTGCAGGTTGACTTCTTCCCAGGTCACCTGGCCTACATCGCTGATCCACAGGTCACCGGTGGCCCGGTCAAAGCTGAAGCGGTAGGGATTGCGTAAACCCCAGGCCCAGGTTTCGTCCCGCCCGGTCGCGCCGACCAGCGGATTGTCCGACGGAATCGCGTAGTTTCGATCCGGTTCGATGGGGAAATCGTCGTTGTCGATATCGATGCGCAGCATGCTGCCGAGCAGCGTGTCCGGATTCTGGCTTTGATCCGAAGGGCCACCATCACCCAGGCCGATATAGAGAAAACCGTCGGGCCCGAAGTGGAGATCACCACCGTTGTGATTGCCGGCCGGCTGCGGGATCGACAGGATGTTGCGCTGGCTGGCCGGATCGGCCTGGTTCGGATCGGAACCATCAATCTCGAACTCCACGATCCGCGTGGTCAAGGGCGAACCGGTGGCGGTGAAGTGGACGTAGAACTTGCCGTTGTTGGGGAAAGCGGGATGGAAGGCGAGCCCGAGCAGCCCGCCTTCGAAGAAGGTATCAACCTGGGCCGCAATATCCAGGAACGGATCGGGGAGAAGATTGCCGGCGGCGTCCACGATCCGGATCCGGCCGCTGCGCTCGACGACGAATCGACGTTGCGAGCCGTCTGCGGCATGACGCAACGCCACAGGGAAATTGAAGGTGCCGGCCGGGAACACGGTCTCGAGCAGCGCATCATTGGGGATCGGCGAGGCCTGCAAATCCGGGCCCAGCATGGGCTCAGTCCAGGTGGGCTGGACCGCATCACCGCCCAGGTCCAGGGTGATTTGAGACTGAACCGGCGCCAGGTTGGTTTCGAACTCGAAATTGAACAACTGGAACCAGTCGAGCGCATGCCCGGTCGGGGCTTCGAAGTTCAGGGCACCGTCTGCGACCGCAATCGACCAGTCATCGACCGCCTCGCCGTCCACGCCGCCGAACCGGACATCGTAAAGCGGTGCGTTCTCGGGAAACGGCACCCGAAACGCCTCGATGCCGCGATCGAAGTCGAAATTCTGCACCGCATAGTTGTAGCGATAACCATCGGACGTTTCGACGACCTTGACCGCGACGTGGATATGACCCTGGGGCATGTCGTCCGGGTACGATTCCTCCGGCGTGGCCGAGGGCACGACGATGGCGACATGGTCGGCGTTGGGGCCGGGGTTGTCGGGATCCACCCACTGATCGAGCACCCGGCCCTGGTTGAACGGACCGAGCGGACCGAACGACCAGCCAGCACCTGCGGGCGCAGGATTGAGCCTGCGATACGCCATGGAGTTCCAGATGTCGATGTCGTGCCGGATCACGTACCAGGCATCCAGGAAGTAATCCGCATCGGGGGTTTGCAGTTGCTCCGGATCGACCATCAGGCGGTTTTCGAACGAACCGGAATTCTGGGTCTGGGACCCGGTGCAGTTCGGGTCGAAGAACGAACAGGTGCTGAAGAACAGGCCCTCGCTGGCCTGGATGTCGGCGCGCGGACCCTGGTTGAAGTTGCTGTCGTTGGTCCCGGCCGAGTAGACGTCCTCGCAGCCCGGCCAGAGTATGTTGCCGCTGCCGCAGTTGATCGTGCAGTTGAAGTTGAGCGAGAAAAACGCGTGCTTGACGCCGGAGGCACCGAGTTGTTCGATCCGGTCATCGCTGATCCGATACATGTTCCAGACCAGGTAGGGATGCTGATCAGGCGGAGAGTACGGGTAGGCGCTGAGAGCACTGAACTTGGGGATCCACGGCACGTCGCCCGTTCCAACGTTTTTCAGGGTCGCATCGGGTGCGACCTTGATGCGGCCGCTACCCGAATCCAGACCCTGGTAGGCGACCTGGTTCATCTCCCACATGGCCACGTCGATCTTGTGACCGTCCTGGGGCCAGTGGGGTCGATCGGTGCAGCTCGGTCCGCGCCCGCTGGTGTCGGCACCAAGGGGAACGGCCAGCTGGAGATCGAACCAGGCCATGCCCAGCGCCAGGCCTTCCAGTGCCTCGAAATCCAGCAGCTCGGCGAGAATCGGCGTTGCCGTCAATCCGGCATTGTGGATCGTCAGCCGGTTGCGGTGATGCTCGGCGGCTACATGCAGATGGTGAAAAGTCAGCAGGTGACGGCCCAACGGATCGCGCGCTTCCAGGGTCGGGTGGCCGTTTTCGTGGAGACCCGGGGTCAGGGTCAGGCCATCCAGCCGCACCTCTTTGCCCCGGTGGCGAATCAGCCAGCCGGTGTCCAGATGAAGTTGACCGGAAACGAAGCGCTCGAAATTCCCGTAGGGCGCTTCGATGACCAGGTGATCGGACGCGGTGAAAACGCGCTCGACCCCGACCACCCGGGTGGCCGTTTGGCCGTCGTGCACGATTTCCAGCCCGAAGTCCGGCAGATAGTCGGCCCGCAGTTCCAGCCGCACCTCGCCTCCGCTCGCCGTCCAGACCTGCTCCGCTGGCAGGCCGGCCTGGCTCGGGCCGACCCAGAGGATCAGCCAGCAGAGCCATACTGCGGCGAGGATGGGTAGTGGGTGCCGGCCTGGTCTCATGCGCTTTTCCTTGTCAGCTGATCAACGACGAAATGGGACCCCCCGGCGGGAAGCGATGATCACTCCGGCTCCGGCATGTGCTCGAATCGATCCCGGAAAATCATCGGGTCCGGAGCCGCACCCTGTCCCGTCAGGCTCAGATTGTAAGCGCTGCCATCGATCACGATTCGCAGGACACCGGAATAGGAGGTTTCGCTGATCGGCGCAAAACGCAGGGTAACCGTACAGACGCTTCCGGCCATCAGCGAGTCACCACAGTCGGACTGGGTGACGCTGAATACCGACTGACCGGCAATCACGGCCACCTGCGAGATCGCCAGGTCGGCAGCCCCGTCCGGGGCCACGTTGCTCACCGTCACGTCCAGGGTGCTGCCGAGATTCGTCGGCACCGCGCCAAACGCCAGCAGCCCCGGCGAAACGTCGGCTTCGCCCGGATCGAGTTCCATTCCCTGGCCGTTCATGGTCACCTCCAAGGCCTGCCCGTCGGCGCTGAGCACCCGCAGAGTGCCGGCGAAGACGGCGGCGGAATCGGGACTGAAACGAACTTCGACCTGGCAGGAACTCTCGGCGGCAAGCAGGGTTCCGACGCTGCAGTCGCCGCCCACGATCTGGAACTCGGCATCGCCGACCATTTCGAGCGCGGTGAGTTCGATGTCCATGGCGCCGGCCGCTGCCGCGTTGGAAACCGTCAGGGTCTGGCTGACGCTGCTGCCCTCCGGAACCTCTCCGAAACTCAGGCTGCCGGTATCGACTTCGAGCACCCCGAGGGTTTGGCAACTCACCAGAACATCGGTGACATCCTCTTGCCCGGCACTGCCACTGGCATTGTCCACGCTGCACTGCTGGGCCGGGTCCAATGGTTGGGCACTGACGGTGACCTGGTAGGGCTGGCCGGGCTG
>PWJA01000251.1 GCA_003560975.1 Gammaproteobacteria bacterium | reverse complement strand
CCGTTGCGCGCGAGCTGACCAAACGCCATGAAACCATCCGGCGCGGTCGCCTGGACGAATTGCACGCCTTCTGTCAGAACGATCCGGAGCAGGGCCGGGGCGAGTCCGTTCTGATCCTGGCCGGGAGCGAGCGGGCGCCGGCCACGATCGACGCGGCCGCCCTGGCCGCCGAGCTGGCCCTGGAGCTGCCGCCTTCCCGGGCCGCGCGCGTGCTCTCGAAACTCAGCGGCCTGAGCCGCAAGGAGGCCTGGGCCGTCGTCGAACGGCATCGATCCGAAGCTCCCGGCGTCTCGACCCTCACCCGCAGCGATTAAAATCCACCCATGATTGTGATCGTCCTGTTGCTGTTCGCGGCCGTGATCTTCCTGCCCCAGTGGTGGGTCAAGCGGGTGCTGACCCGCTACCAGTCGCCGCGCGACCGCTACGAGCGCAGCGGCGCCCAGGTGGCGCGCGACCTGCTCGAGCGTCTCGGCCTGGAAGCGGTCCGGGTCGAGCGCGGCGAGCCCGGGCAGGATCACTACGACCCCGACGCCCGCGCCGTGCGCCTGAGCCCCGAGAACTACGATTTCGGCTCGCTGACGGCGGTGACGGTGGCGGCCCACGAAGTGGGCCACGCGGTGCAGCATGCCGACGGCTACCGGCCGCTGATCTGGCGCACCCAGCTGGTCAAGTCCCTGCAGCGCTTCCAGCGCCTGGGCGTGATCCTGATCGCCCTGATGCCGATCGTCATCCTGGCCCTGCGCCTGCCGGCCGCCGGTCTGACGCTGCTGGTGGTCGGCCTGGCCAGCCTGGCCTCCGGAATCATCGTTCACCTGATGACCCTGCCGACCGAGCTGGATGCCAGTTTCCGCCGGGCCATGCCGCTGCTGGTCAAGGGTGGGTATCTGCGCAAGGAAGACCGCTGGCACGCGCGACGCATCCTCACCGCCGCCGCCATGACTTACGTCGCCGCCTCGCTGATGGGACTGGTCAATTTCTGGTGGTGGCTGAGAGTGCTCCGGCCCTGACCCGCCCGCGGCGGGTAAAATGTCGTCATGTCCGCCGCTTCCATTCCCGTCCTGACCTACCACGGCTACAACGTGGCCGGAAACGACTACGCGAGCAACGATCACGTGGCTCTGGCCTGCGACCTGGAGTGGCTGGCCGCGCACGACTGGACGGTCGTTGCGCTGGGCCGGGCCGTCCGGAGCCTGTTCGACGGAGCGGCCGCGCTCCCGGAGCGGTCCATCTGCATCACCTTCGACGACGGCACCGAGCTCGACTGGACCGACGTCGAGTTCGGTGAACTCGGTCGCCAGCGCGGCTTGTACGGCATTCTGGATGACTTTCGGCGCGCCCATCCGCAGCGCCCGGCCCCGCACGCGACGGCGTTCGTCATCGCCTGTCCGGACGCTCGGGCGCGCATGGCCGCCGGTGCCCTGCAGCACGGCCACGGCATGGGTGAGCGCTGGTGGGCCCCGGCCGAGCGCAGCGAGCTGATGACCATCGGCAATCACAGCTGGGACCATCGTCACCCGCTGGTGGTGTCTGCCGAAGCCGGCGGCGGCAACTTTTTCTCGGTGGATGATCCGGCCCAGGCCCGGCGCCAGGTGGTCGAGTCGGCTCGCTACATCGCCTCCAGAAGCGGCGCATGGCCGGCCCTGTTTGCCTATCCGTGGGGCCAGGCCAGCGACTTTCTGCGCTTCGAGTTCTTCCCGAAATGCGTGGCCGAGCATGGCTGCCGTGGCGCGTTCGGGACCGAGCCGGGATCCATGCACGCCGGGTCGGATCGCTGGTACCTTCCGCGCTACGTCTGCGGCGAGCACTGGCGCGATCCGGCCGAACTTGCGGCCGTTCTGCAATGATCGTCCCTCCGTCATGGCTGGGCTGGCGGACCCACCTGCTGTCGCCGCTGCTGGATGCGGCGCTGAAACGGGAGTCGGCCGCGCGCGGCCTGCGCCATCACGCCCGGACGTTTCCGGGCGCGCTGCACGAAAGCGAGCAGGCGGCGGCGCGGGCGGCGGAGCTGGGTTTCGCGCTCGATCCGGACTGGCAAGCGCGACACATGCGCACCGCGGCGCTGGATCGGCGCGACAATTTTGCCCGTTTGCTGCGCGTTCGCCTGGCCGACCCGGCCGGACTGGAAACGCGCGGTCAGTGGCCGGAGGGGCGTTTCGCGGCGCTTGGACTGCACTGGGGCGCCGGCTTTCCGGTGCTTGCCCACCTTCTTGACAGCGGCCGGCAGCCGGCTTTCGTTTATCGTCCGGAGAACTCGAACGAGTTCGATTCGGTGCCGCAGCGAGTCTTCAATCGCCTGCACCTGCGCGCTCTGCATGGATTCGGCCACTGCATTGCGGTGGGCGGTGCGTACCGCCGAATCAGCGCTGCCGTGGCGGCCGACCGGGTGCCGGTAATCCTGTTCGACGCCCCGGCCAGCGGATCGGCCCGGGTCATGGAGTTCCAGCCATCGCCGTATCGGGTTTTTCTGCGCCAGGGGCTGCTGCAGCTGCTGGCCGAACAGCGGCTGCCGTTTGTCTTTTTCCGCTGCGGTCAGCATCCGGACCCGGCCCGGCGCCTGCTCGAGATCTCCCCGCTGATCGAGGCTCAGTCGGTCGGAGAGATCGGTTCGCGGGCCGCCGAATTTCTCCTCGAGACCCTGACCCGGGACTCGGCCCAGTGGCATTTGTGGCCGGTGGCCGAGGCGTTGCTGGCCCGCTCCCGGCAGCCGGCCCGAACTTCTTCACCGCCGCCGCCGATTGCCCGAGGCGTGCAGACATGAAGATCTCGCTGGGGGCCGGCGGGGTGCGTCTGCCGGGCTGGGTTCACGTCGACTACGACGCCGCCTGCGGTCCGGACATCCGGGCCGACCTGGCCGCACCGCTGCCCTTTGCCAGCGCCTGCGCGGACTTTCTGCAGTCGGAGGATTTCATCGGCCAGCTGAGCTTTGCCCAGGCGCGCGGATTCTTGAGCGAGTGTTACCGAGTCCTCCGGCCGGGCGGCGCCCTGCGCCTGCTGACGCCGGATCTCGATCTTCTGGCGCGACTGTACCTGGCGCGCGATCCTCGGCTCAAGGAACTCTGGGTTCGCGAGGTCGGCATTCCGCTCGAGACCGGTACCCTGGGCGAGGTGGTGCACAAGGCCCTGACGTTTGCCGACCAGCGCAGCTTCTACGACGAGGAAACCCTGCGTGCGCTGCTCGAGCCGATCGGCTTCGAAGTGGTCCGCGTGGGTTTCGGCGACAGTGCGTTCGCGGCGCTGCGCGGCATCGATCTGCGCACCCCCGACAACGCGATCAGCCTGTACCTGGACTGCGTGCGGCCGGCGGATGGAGACGGCCGGACTGGGCTATGATGCGTTCTGGAAGAGTCGGCTGGACAGTCGCTGTGCCTGGTTTCAGGCATGGAGGAAAGTCCGGGCTCCACAGGGCAGGGTGCCAGGTAACGCCTGGGGGTCGCGCTGGTGACGGCGCGGCTACGGAAAGTGCCGCAGAAAACAGACCGCCGATGGCCTCTTTCGGGAGGCACAGGCAAGGGTGAAAAGGTGCGGTAAGAGCGCACCGCGTGGCTGGCAACAGGCACGGCACGGCAAACCCCACCTGGAGCAAGGCCAAATAGGGGTGCGATGGCGTGGCCCGCGCCGCATCCGGGTAGGCCGCTAGAGGCGACCGGCGACGGTCGTCCCAGATGAATGACTGTCCTCGACAGAACCCGGCTTACAGGCCGGCTCTTCCTTCTCCTTGCCCGTCTCTGCTTGCGCTCAAGGCCTGCCCCAGCAGGACTTTTTGGCCCGGCTGCAGGTCCGGATCCCAATCCGGAAAATCGGCCGGCGTAAGCACGATGACCGTTGACCCCCAGTGAAACCGTCCCAGCTCCGCGCCGCGCGCGAGGGTCGGGGCGTCGAGGCGGCGCCGTCGCGGCTGAGGTCCCGGTCGCCGGTCGTCCGGTCCGCCCCAGACCGTCTCGATTCCGGCCACCAGCAAGGCCGCGACCATCACCACCGCCACCGGGCCGTATGCGGTGTCGAGGATCACCGCCATGCGCTCGTTGCGGGCAAACAGGCCGGGGACCGCGCGGCTGGTTCGGGTCGAGACGCTGAACAGGCGGCCGGGAATGCGTACTTCTTCCACCGGTCGTCCGGCGATGGGGGCATGCACGCGGTGATAATCGTGGGGAGCCAGGTAGATCGTGATGAAACGCCCGTCGGCGAAGGTCTCGGCCCAGGCCGGCGAACCGAGCAGGGTCGCCGCGTCATAGTGCATGCCCTTGGCCTGGATGAGCTGGCCGTCGCGGATGCGGCCGAGCTGGCTGGTCGTGCCGTCGCACGGCGAGATCAAGCGGTGCACCGGGTCGGCCGGGCGGCGGGCGTTATCGGCCAGGGCGCGGGTGAAAAAGGCGTTGAAACTGCGATAACGGGATGGGTCGGGTTCGGCTGCTTCGGCCAGGTTGACCGCAAACAGCCGTCGGAAGCCGCCGATCAGCGGCTTGCGCACCCAGGCTCGCTCCGAGCTCGAGAGCGCCCAGGCGATCCGGGTCAGCAGCTGCTGCGGCAGCAGGTACTGTGGCCAGACCGCGATGCGGTCGGCCAGGGACGGTTTCACGAACTGATCCGAAACAGATCGGCGACGACGTCCTCCGGGACCAGCGGATGGCCGAAGCGCCCGTGCAGACGGCCTTCGGGGTCGATGATCAGCACAGCGGCCGAATGATCGACGTTGTAAAAGCCGGTGTTCTCGTCGGGCTGCTCGCGCCAGTAGACGATGCCCAGTTGCCGGGTCAGGGCCTGCAGCTGTTCCTCCGGCCCGGTCACCGCAACGAATTCCGGATCGAACCAGGCCACGTATTCCTCGAGCAACTCGCCCTGATCGCGGTCGGGGTCGACCGACACGAACACGACCTGGGGCAGCTCCTCGCGGCGCATCAGGCGCAGCTGTTCCATGGACTGGGCGAGCATGGCCAGGGTGTCCGGGCATACGTCCGGGCAGTTGGTGAAGCCGAAAAACAGCAGACTCCAGCGGCCTTCGAGGTCGCTTCTGGTGAACGCCTCGCCGCTCGCCGTTTCCATTCGGAAATCGGCCAGTGCGCGCGGGGTCGGGAACAGCTGGGCGGCGCGCAGATCCTGGGTACGATCGATCATGAACCGCGACGCGACCAGGCCGGCGGCGAGGGCGGCAATCAGGACGATGGCAACGAGAAAAATCCGGCCGCTCTGGCCGTTGGGCAAGTTGGTTGAGTTCATTGCGATAGTATAGCGTTCTACCCCGTCTCTTCCGGATCAAAGCGGCGCCGGGACGCCCACATTGCGTATGTCCGACAACGATCTCGCCACGCTGGTTCGCGCCGCGGCTGCCCGCATGGAGGCCGCCGGTCTGCATTTCGGCCACGGCACCGACAATGCGCTCGATGAGGCCTGCTGGATGGCATCCCATGTGCTCGAGATGGCGCCCGACTTTCCGCCGCAGGCTTTTGATCGGGCGGTGGACGATGGGCATCGCCAGCGCTTCGAACGCCTGCTGGAAGCGCGCATCGCGACGCGCAAACCGTTGGCGTATCTGCTCGGCGAGGCCTGGTTTGCCGGGCTGAAGTTTCGCGTCAGCGAAGACGTGCTGGTCCCGCGCTCGCCGCTGGCCGAGCTGATCGTCGATGGATTCGAGCCGTGGCTGCCGGCCCAGCGTCTGCAGCGGGCGGTCGACGTGGGCACGGGGTCGGGCTGCATTGCGATTGCCCTGGCCCATCATTTCCCGCAGGTGCGGGTCGATGCGCTGGATATCTCCCCGGCCGCGCTCGCCCTGGCCGAGGCCAACGTTCGCGAGCACGGGCTGAGCGAACGGGTTCGGGTCGTGCGCTCGGATTTGCTGAGCTCGGTGTCCGACCAGCGCTATGACCTGATCCTGGCCAATCCGCCGTACGTGCCCGAGGCCTCGATGGCCGGGCTGCCGCCGGAGTATCGCTGGGAACCGGCCGAGGGGTTGGTCGCTGGCGCCGATGGGCTCGATCTGGTCCGCCGCTTGGTCGCGCAGGCCGCCGATGGGCTCGAAGAACACGGTATCCTGATCTGCGAGGTCGGGGAAGCGGCAGCCGCGCTGGATCGCTGGCTGCACGCCGAACCGGTCACCTGGCTGGAATTCGCCCGCGGCGGCGACGGCGTGTTCCTGCTCGACCGTGCCGGCTGCCGGCGCGCGGCGGGCCGGGCCTGAAAGCGTCAACAATCGTCCTCAATGTCGGCGACCCGAGTCGCTACAATAGGGGTTTACTCCAATTTGTCCGGACAACTTGAAGCAATGAAAATACTGGTCACGATCAAGCGCGTGGTGGACTACAACGTCCGCGTACGCGTCAAGCCCGACGGCTCTGGCGTGGAGACCGAAGGGGTCAAGATGTCGATCAACCCGTTCGACGAAATCGCCCTGGAAGAAGCCTTGCGAATCAAGGAACGCGGTGAGGCCGACGAAGTCATCGTTGCCTCGATCGGCGGCAGTGAGGTTCAGCAGCAGTTGCGCACCGGCCTGGCCATGGGCGCAGACCGAGCCATCCACGTCGAGACCGATCAGCCGGTCCAGCCGCTGACCGCGGCCCGGACCCTGCTCAAGCTGGTCGAAAAGGAAGCGCCGGGTATCGTCTTTCTGGGCAAGCAGGCCATCGACGACGACTGCAACCAGACCGGCCAGATGCTGGCCGCCCTGTGGGGCCGGCCGCAGGCGACCTTCGCCTCGAGGGTGGAGCTGGCCGACGGCAAGGCGACCGTGACCCGCGAGGTCGATGCCGGGCTGGAAGTCAACGAGGTCGATCTGCCGGCCGTGATGACGTCCGACCTGCGCTTGAACGAGCCGCGCTTCGTCAAGCTGCCCGACATCATGAAGGCCAAGCGCAAGCCGCTCGAAACCATTGCCCTGGCCGATCTGGGCGTGGAACCGGCGGCCGACCTGGTCGCGACGGCCTACGAGCCGCCGCCCAGGCGCGGCGGCGGCAAGATGGTCGAGAGCGTGGCTGAACTGGTTGGTGAACTCAAGAACAAGGGACTGCTGTGATGGCCAAAGTACTGATCATTGGAGAACACGACGGACAGAATCTGAATCCGGCCACGGCCAAGACCGTCCAGGGCGCGTCCGGACTGGGGATCGATGCTGTCGATCTGGTGCTGTTCGGCGCGGATCTGGACGCGGTGGCGGCCCAGGCCGGCGCGCTTGCGGGCGTCCAGCGCGTGCTGACCGTGACGCACGACGATTTCAGCCATCCGCTGGCCGCTCGCATCGCTCCGGAAATCGCCGCCATGGCCGACGACTACAGCCATATCCTGACCGGCTCGACCACGCTGGGCAAGGACCTGCTGCCGCGCGCGGCAGCGCTGATCGGCGTCAACCAGGTCTCCGACATCATGGAAGTGATCGACGAGCGCACCTTCAAGCGCCCGATCTACGCCGGTAACGCGATCGTCACCGTGCAGGTGCCCGAGGGCGGGCCGGTGGTCGGCACCATCCGCACCGCCTCGTTCGCAGCAGTCGGCGAGGGCGGCAGCGCCGAGACCGTCGCCGTTGATCCCCGCGCAGAGGATCCGGGCCATACCCGGTTCGTGCGCGTGGAAGGCGGCGGCGGCGACGGCCCCGACCTGGCGTCGGCCGATGTCGTGGTCTCCGGCGGGCGCGCGCTGGGTTCGTCGGACAACTTCGCCGTGATCTACAGCCTGGCCAGGAAGATGGGCGCCGCGGTCGGCGCGTCGCGCGCGGCGGTGGATGCCGGCTACGTGCCCAACGAGCTGCAGGTGGGCCAGACCGGCAAGATCATCGCCCCGGACCTGTATTTCGCCATCGGCATCTCCGGCGCGATCCAGCACCTGACCGGGATCAAGGACGCCGGCACCATCGTGGCGATCAACAAGGACGCCGAGGCGCCGATTTTCGAGATCGCCGATTTCGGCCTGGTCGGAGACCTGTTCGAGATCGTGCCGGAGCTGGAAAAAGCCTTGTAATTACCCACGTCGGACGCGGCTGGAGGGCCTTGCCTCGAGGGCCGTAGGTGCAGCCGAAGCGCGCAGGGCCAGGCGGATAAGGCCCGCCGCATGTTTGAGCGCAGCGCCCAGCGGGCGCGGAGCGAGTTCGGCGGGACCCGCCTGGACCGAGCACTGCAGGGAATCGGTCGCCTGATCAGGCGACCGACAAACCTCCCGGCCCTCGAGGCAAGGCCCTCCAGCCTCGCCACCACAGCTTTGAGTATGGATGTATGACGACCAATCAGCGCGTGCATATCCGCCTCGTGCGGCCCGGTGATGAGACGCAAATTCTGGATCTGATCCGCGAGCTGGCCGAGTACGAGCGCCTGGCGCATGAGGTGAGCGCAACTCCGGCGCTGCTGTCCGAGCACCTGTTCGGTGAAGACGCGGTGGCCGGCGCGCTGCTGGCCGAGTTCGACGGTCAGGCGGTGGGGTTCGCGCTGTACTTTCGCAATTTCTCGACCTTTCTCGGCCGGCCGGGCCTGTATCTGGAAGACCTGTTCGTGCGCGCGCCGTATCGCGGCCGGGGCATCGGCCGGGCGCTGCTGGGGCAGGTCGCCGATCTGGCCCGCGAGCGTGGCTACGGGCGCATGGAGTGGAGCGTGCTCGACTGGAACCAGCCGGCCATCGACTTCTACCGGTCGCTGGGCGCCGAGGCGATGTCGGAATGGACCGTCTACCGGCTGAGCGAACACGGCCGCGTGCCGCGACTGCCGCCGCCCTCTGCCCCAAGGTACAGGTGACAGCAAGGGTCGGACTTGGGTAGGCTGACGACTGTATTTCCACCCGGGCCGCACGCCATGACCGAACCTCTCTGGACTCCCTCCCGGGAGCGGATTGCCGACAGCCACATGCAGCGCTTCATCGAGCGGGTGCGCGATCGGCTGGATGCTTCCGTGACCGACTACGAACGTCTCTACCACTGGTCGCTGGCCCAGCCGGACGCCTTCTGGCGCGAGCTGTGGGACTTCGCCGGGGTGATCGGTGACGGTCCCGGTGAGGTTGCCTTCGAGAACTGGTCGGCCATGCCGGGGACGCGCTGGTTTCCCGAGGCGCGGCTGAACTTTGCCGAAAACCTGCTCAAGCGCCGCGACGACGCCCCGGCGATCGTCTTTGCCGGCGAGGACGGGTCGCGCCGCGAGCTGAGCTATCGGTCCCTCTACGACGAGGTTGCGCGGACCGCCCTGGCGCTCAAGGATGCCGGGGTGCAGCCCGGCGACCGGGTCGCCGGCTACCTGCCCAACCTGCCCGAGACCGTCATCGCCATGCTGGCGGCCACCTCCATGGGGGCGGTCTGGTCATCCTGCTCGCCGGATTTCGGGGTTCAGGGCGTACTCGACCGCTTCGGCCAGATCGAGCCCAGGGTGCTGTTCGTCTGCGCCGCCTACCGCTACAACGGCAAGGACTTCGACTGCCTGGCCCGGGTGCGCGAGCTGATCCGGAAAATGCCGTCGGTGGAGCGGGTGGTGGTCGTGCCCTACATGGATCCGGAGCCGGATCTGGGCGGCATGGACTCGGCCATGACCTGGGATGCGTTCACCGACAATGACGCGGTCAACCTCCGCTTCGAGCGTCTCGAGTTCGACCACCCGCTCTACATCCTGTATTCGTCCGGCACCACCGGCGTGCCCAAGTGCATCGTCCACGGCGCCGGCGGCACGCTGCTGCAGCATCTCAAGGAGCTGATGCTGCACACGGACCTCAAGCGCGACCAGCGCCTGTTCTACTTCACCACCTGCGGCTGGATGATGTGGAACTGGCTGGTCTCCGGCCTGGCCGCGGAGGCGACCATCGTGTTGTTTGACGGCTCGCCGTTTCATCCCGACGGGAACGTGCTGTGGGATCTGGTCGACGAGGCCGGCATCCACGTCTTCGGCACCAGCGCCAAGTGGATCGCGGCCTGCGACAAGGCCGGGATTCGGCCGCTTGAGAGCCATGACCTGAGCTCGCTGCGCGCGATTCTTTCGACCGGCTCGCCGCTGCTGCCGGAATCCTTCGATTACGTCTACCGCGACGTCAAGCCGGACGTGCAGCTGAGCTCGATCTCCGGCGGCACCGACATTGTTTCCTGCTTTGCCCTGGGCAACCCCGTGCTGCCGGTCTACCAGGGCGAACTGCAGTGCCGCGGTCTGGGCATGAAGGTGGAGATCCGCTCCGACGAGGGTCGCGTGGTCACCGATCAGACCGGGGAGCTGACCTGCTCCATGCCTTTTCCCTGCATGCCGGTCAGCTTCTGGAACGACCCGGCCGGCGAGAAATACCGGGCGGCCTATTTCGACACCCATCCCGGCATCTGGAGTCACGGCGACTATGCGCGCCTGACGCCGCGCGGCGGCGTGATCATCTACGGCCGCTCCGATGCCACCCTCAACCCCGGCGGGGTCCGCATCGGCACGGCCGAAATCTACCGCCAGGTGGAAAAACTCGACGAGATCCTGGAATCGATCTGCGTTGGCCAGGAATGGGACGACGACGTGCGCGTGATTCTGTTCGTGCGCCTGCGCGACGGCGTCGAGCTCGACGAGGCCCTGCGCGAGCGCATCCGCAAGACCATCCGCGCCAACGCCACCCCGCGCCACGTGCCGGCCCGGATCATCGCCGTGCCCGATATCCCGCGCACCGTCTCCGGCAAGATCACCGAACTGGCCGTGCGCCACGTCATCCATGGGCGCGAGGTCAAGAACACCTCGGCCCTGGCCAACCCGGACGCGCTGGAGCACTACCGGGACCTGCGAGAATTACGAGAGTAGGTCGGCCCTACGTGGCCGACGGCCAGAACTTCCGGAACCTGCGAGAGTTGCGACAGGCCAGGACTTCCGGAACCTGCAAGAGTTGCGACCGCAGGTCGGGGTTCCACCCCCGACGGCTACCTGGCCCCTCCACCAAGACCCAGCAAAAACCCCTCAAACAGCCGGCTGATCTTATCCATGGCCGAATGCATGCCATGGTCGGTGTCAAGCAGGTGCAGGGCGGCGCGCCGTTCTTCGGCAAAGCGTCGGGCGTGTGGCCGGGGGATGGTGTCGTCGCGCCAGCCGTGGACAACCGTGATCGGGCCGGACTGGACGGGATAGTGTTCCTCGATCAGCCCGGCGTCGGGGTAGCGGTCGTTGAGATAGACCGCCGGAGCCAGCAGGAAGAGTCCTCGCACCGGAATGCGGCAGGCCGCGGCAACGGACACGTAGCCGCCCATGGACGATCCGACCAGCACGGTGGGTTGATCGAGGCGGGTCAGTTCAGCGCACAGGCGGTCGACGCGACCGCCCGGGTCGTCGCGCAGGTCACGGTAGTCGATGGCCCGGGTATTCCAGCCGGCCTGCTCGGCCAGCGGCGCAAGCGTGCGAATCTTGTGCGAGTCGGGACTGGAAACGTGTCCGTGGCTGAAAATCAGATGCATGCTCGACTCCATTGCCCTGAGTAGTGATGACGGTTGCGCGAATCGGGGCTGTCGGTTGATCTGCAAATCCGCCCGTCAGCGATTACCATGGCAAGCATACCAACTGACCATACCGAGTCCGACTTGAACTCTTCAGCCCCGACGCGCAATCTTGCCCTGTTCTGCGACTTCGAAAACATCGCCCTGGGCGTGCGCGACGCCAAATACGCCGCCTTCGACATCCAGAAGGTGCTCGAGCGCCTGCTGCTCAAGGGCAACATCGTGGTCAAGAAGGCCTACTGCGACTGGGGCCGGTACCGCGAATTCAAGTCGGCCATGCACGAGGCCGCCTTCGAAATGATCGACATTCCGCACCTGCGCCAGTCGGGCAAGAACTCGGCCGACATCCGCATGGTCGTCGACGCGCTCGATCTGTGCTACACCAAGTCCCATGTCGATACGTTCGTCGTCATCAGCGGTGATTCCGATTTCTCGCCGCTGGTCTCGAAGCTGCGCGAGAACAACAAGACGGTGATCGGCGTTGGCGTCAAGAGTTCCACCTCGGATCTGCTGACCGCCAACTGCGACGAGTTCATTTTCTACGACGACCTGATTCGCAACAGCGAAAAGAAGAAGAACGCGGCCTCGAAGAAGAAGGCCAGCAAGAAAAAGACCGCCAAAAAAGCCCAGGCCAAGAGCGTGGCCGCCGACGACGCAGCGCCGCCGGAAAGCACAACCCCCGACGCAAAGGCCCAGGAGGCCTTCGACCTGGTCCTCGAGACCACCGAGGCGCTGTTTTCCGATCGCGACGCCGAGGAAAAGGTCTGGGGTTCGATGATCAAGCAGGCCTTGAAGCGCCGCAAGCCCGGATTTTCCGAGAGCTACCACGGCTTCAAGAGCTTCAACCATCTGCTCCAGGAGGCCCAGAAACTGGGTCTCCTGGAGCTTCAGCACGACGAAAAATCCGGCGGTTACATCATCACCAGCTTTCGCGGCGACGACTGACTGCGCGCTTCGATACGACCGCCTCAGGCGGCCTTCTCTTCCGCGCTGGTTGTCGCTGGAGATTCGCTCGACTCGTTGTAGAAGTGAACGTCGCGCTGGGGGAACGGAATCGAACAGCCGGCCTTTTCCAGCGCCACCTTGAGCTGTTCGAGCAGGTCGCTGCGGGTCGGCCAGAAGTGCTCGGCGCGCACCCACGGACGCACGGCGAAGTCGACGCTGGAATCTCCAAGCTCCATCAGCATGATGACCGGTTCCGGGTCTTCGAGCACGTTTTCGTGCGCGGTCAACACACCCATGATCGTGTCGCGGGCCAGCTTCAGGTCGTCGTCGTAGTGCACGCCGATGATCAAGTCGATCCGGCGCGTTTCGTAGGCCGAGTAGTTGGTGATCGGGCTGCCGGTGATCGCGCTGTTGCCGACAATGACCAGGCGGTTGTCCGGAGTCTGCAGCTGGGTGTGGAAGATGCCCACCGACTGGACCACGCCCGACACCCCGCCGGCCTCGACGAAGTTGCCGCGGGTAAACGGACGGAAACTGACCAGCATGATGCCCGAGGCGAAGTTGCTCAGGCTGCTCTGCAGGGCCAGGCCGACGGCGATTGCGGCGCCACCGAGGATGGCGATCAGCGGGGTGACCTCGATGCCGAGATGACCGACCGAGATCAGGACGACAACCAGCAGCAGGATCACGCCGAGAATGTTGCTGATGAAGGTGATCAGCAAATCGTCGATGCCGCGTTTGCGCATGGTCTTGCCGATCACGCTGACGATCCGGCGCGCGATCCAGCGACCGATGATGAAAATCAGGATTGCGCCGAGCAGGCGGATGCCCAGATCGACGACGTTGTAGTCAGCGAGCAGTTGGTTCACGGTCTCCATTTCTTTTTCTTCCTCAGGTCAGGCCGGACCAGGGTCCGGCAGTTGGTATCTCAGAACAGGTCCTCACCCCCGGTCAGGGTGTTTTCGATGCTGTCTCCGAGCAGGGCCAGGTGGTTGATGCCGTAGCGCAGGGAAGCGTCGCTGAGCTGGTCGTAAGTCATGTTATGACACAGCTTGATGAAGGGCATTCCGTCAAGGTCGCCGACGGCCAGATAGCCGATCCGCAGCATCAGGTTGACCCGCAGGCATTTTTCGGCGTCGTGTTCGCCGAGCGGTGCGACGTTGGTCTCCATGCGCAGCACGCGGCGCTCGTCGCTGTTTTTCAGCTCGGCCAGAAAAATGTCCTGGCTTCGACCTTCCTCGCCGACCTTGACCTCGACGGCGAGCATGAACTGCTCGGCATGAACGACGGTGAAATGCTCGCGGATGTACTCTTCGATCTCGGAAAACGTCTGCATGATTATTTCGGCTCCAGGCGTACGGCCCCGTCGAGACGGATCACGCTGCCGTTGAAATAGCGGTTTTCGATGATGTGGGCGACCAGGTCGGCAAATTCCTGTGCCTGCCCGAGGCGCTTCGGAAACGGAATCGACTCGCCCAGGGCCTGCTGCACCGACTCGGGCATGATGTCGACCATCGGTGTATGAAAAATGCCCGGCGCGATGGTCATGACGCGCACGCCGATGCGGGCGAACTCGCGCGCCATGGGCAGGGTCATGCCGGCCACACCGCCCTTGGACGCGGCGTAGGCGGCCTGGCCGATCTGGCCCTCGAAGGCGGCCACCGAGGCGGTATGAATGATCAACCCGCGCTCGCCGTCGACCCCCGGCTCGCCGGTCGCCATGCGTTCGGCTGCGGCCTTGGCGACGTTGAAGCTGCCGACCAGGTTGACCATCACGGTGTCGCGAAAGCGCGCCAGCGGCATCGGACCTTCGCGCCCCAGGACCCGGCCGGCGCCGAGAATGCCGGCGCAGTTGACCGCCACGTTCAGCCCGCCCAGCCAGTCGGTCGCGGCGTCGATCGCTTCGGTCACCGCCGACTCGCTGGTGACATCCACGCTGAAAAACCGCGTCGAGACGGGCCCCAGTT
>PWJA01000108.1 GCA_003560975.1 Gammaproteobacteria bacterium | reverse complement strand
GCCGGCGACCTGCATGGCCAGGATGTGTTCGCTGATTTCCAGCGGGGCCGGTCCAGCCAGGAGCTCGAAGCCGGGGGCGCGGTCGACGACCTCGGCCAGACGATGCACGTTGTCGGTGGCGACTTCCAGGGAGAACCAGCCGGTGCGACCGAAGCGGGGTTGCTTTTCCGCCTCGGGAATTTCCACGAGACGCAGCCAGGATTCAGCGCCGTCCACGGCCACCCAGGCGCTGCGATTCTCGCGGCCTGCTTTCGCCTCGAAGTCCAGATACCCCCAGGCCGGCGGCGCAACCGGGTTCAGGCCAATGGCGGCGTAGCAGGGCAGGACCCGCTCCAGGGAATCCGTGATCAGGGTCGCGCCCAGGATGGGTCCCGCGGTCGGGGTCGCTGCACGGGTCCGGCTCACGCCTCGGAGGATCCGCTGAAGCGAGCTTTCAGGTACGGCAGCAGGCCGCCGGCGTTGACGATGGCCATGAGCTGCTCGGGAATCGGCTCGGCCTGGAATTCACGACCCCGTTCCCGGTTGACGATCTTGCCGCTCAAGGGGTCGAGCGCCAGGCGCTCGCCGGTTTCGGCCTCGATCTCGGGACAAACCAGGGCCGGCAGCCCAAGGTTGAGGGCGTTGCGATAGAAGATGCGGGCAAACGATTTGGCCACCACCGCCCGGATGCCCAGTTGGATCAGGACCTGCGCGGCCTGCTCGCGCGAGGAACCGATGCCGAAGGCCTCGCCGGCGACCAGGATGTCGCCCTCGCGGACCTGCGATGCAAACGCCGGGGCGATGGCTTCCAGGCAGTGTTCGGCCAGTTCCGGCAGGGACTTGCGCATGTACGGGCCCGGCGCGAGCAGGTCGGTGTCGATCGAATCGCCGAAAACCCAGACGCGACCTTCGATGCTCATGCCACGAACTCCCGTGGATCGGTGATTTTTCCGCGCACCGCGCTGGCCGCGACGGTGTAGGGAGAGCCCAGGTAGACCCGGGCCTCGGGCGAGCCCATGCGGCCCTTGAAGTTGCGCGCCGTGGACGAGATGCAGACCTCGCCGGCGGCGAGGGTGCCGGCGCCCATCCCGGCGCAGGCACCGCAGCCCGACGGCAGGATTTTTGCGCCGGCCTCGGTCAGGATGGCCAGGGTGCCGTCGGCGGCGGCGGCGGCGGTGGTCCTGGTCGAGGCCGGGGCAATGAGCAGTCGCATGCCGGAGGCGACCTTGCGCCCCTTGAGCGCGGCGGCCGCCATGTGCAGGTCGGTCAGTTTGGCGCCGGTGCAGGCGCCGATGTAGGCCAGATCCAGCGCCGTGTCGAGGTGCTCGCCGACCGCGGTGCTGTTGGCCGGCGAGTGCGGGGCGGCGACCTGCGGTTCCAGCGCCGATGCATCGAACTCATGCGTCTGTGCATAGCGCGCGTCGAGATCGCTCTTCCAGTTCAGCGCGTCGGATTCGGGGTCGACGCCGGCCGCTTCCAGCGCGGCCAGCGTGGTCTGGTCGGGCTCGACGATGCCGGCCTTGCCGCCCAGTTCGGCGGCCATGTTGCACAGCACCATGCGCTCGGGCATGGGCATGGCTTCCACCGCGCTGCCTGCGTATTCAAACGCCTTGTAGTTGTTGTTCATGCCCAGCCTGGCGCACAGGAACAGCATGATGTCCTTGGCGCTCACGGCTGATCCGAAGCGGCCCTGCCAGACCAGGCGAATGGTCTCGGGCACCTTGATCCAGATCTCGCCGGTGGCCAGCACGCCGGTCATCTCGGTGGCGCCGATGCCGACCATGAACGCGCCGAAGGCGCCGCCGGAGGTCGAGTGCGAGTCGCCGCCGACGGCAAACATCCCGGGCCGCAGGTGGCCGTGTTCCTGGATGACCACGTGGCAGATGCCCTCCTGATCGTAGAAGTTCTTCACGCCTTCGGCGTGCGCCCAGCGCCGGGTCAGGGCGAGGATCTCGGCGCTTTCGATATCCACTGCCGGCACGAAGTGATCGCTGGCCAGCACGATCTTGTCCGGATCCCAGACTTTCGCGCCCAGCGAGGCCAGGCGGGCGGCGACGCGGCGCGGCCCGCCGGAATCATGCATCATCGCCAGATCGACCCGGCAGGTCACGATTTCACCGGGGCGGACCCGATCCCGGCTGGATGCCCGGCTCAGGATTTTTTCGCTCAGGGTTTGCACGCCTTCACTCGTGATAATTTGTACGGACATATTATAATGCCACAGCCGCACCCGACTGGAAAACCTGACTGATGCCTTCCTCGTCCGACCGACCGATCGTCCTGGAGTGCGACGGCCAGCTTGCCCGGCTTCGCATCAACCGCCCCGACAAACGCAACGCCCTGACGACCGGGATGTGGCGCGAGTTGGCCGCGGCCGCAGGCGGTCTGGCCGGCCGCGGCGCGCGCGCGCTTCAGATCTGCGGCGAGGGCGAGCACTTCAGCGCCGGGGCCGACATCGCCGAGCTCACCGAGCAACTGGCCCGCCCCTCGGAACTGCTGGCCAACGCCCAGCTGGTCCAGCAGGTCCAGAAGCTGCTCGCCGATCTGGCCCTGCCCAGCGTGGCCCTGATTCGCGGGGCCTGCGTGGGCGGCGGGGTCGGTCTGGCGCTTTGCTGCGATCTGCGCCTGGCCACGCCGGACGCTCGCTTCGCCCTGACCCCGGTCCGGCTGGGTCTTCACTACTCGCTGGCCGACAGCCGGCGCCTGGCGGCGGTGATCGGGCCGGCGCGCGCTCGGGAAATGCTGCTGACCGCGCGCGTCGTCGACGCCGAGACGGCCCTGGCCTGGGGCCTGGTCAACCGGATCGTCGAGGACGTCGATCAGCTGTGGGCGGCCGGCGACGAGCTGTGTGCTGAATGGGTCCAGGCTTCTCCGGCCGGACTGGCCGCGACCAAGCGGGTCCTGGGGGCGCTGGTCGGTACCCGGCCGCTGGATGAGGAGGCGCTGGACCGGCAGTTCCTGGACGCGTTTTCGGGGGATGACTTTCGCGAGGGTGCGACCGCATTCCTGGACAAGCGCGCACCCGATTTCGATGCCGGAAAAACCGGCGAGGATGACGCATGAAACGATACCGTGCCCTGGCGCTGCAAACCTCCTGCCGCGCCATCAACGGACTGGCGCCGGATGCGGCTCGCGAACGGATGCGGGAAAGCATCGAGCGCATCGACGCCCAGATCGCCGGCTCCAGGGGCTTCATCGGCCCGGACCTCAAGCTGGTCGTGCTGCCGGAGTACGCGCTGACCGGTTTTCCCATGGGCGAGAGTTTCGAGCGCTGGATCGAATGCGCCTGCCTGGCGCCGGACGGGCCGGAGTATGCGGCCCTGGCCGCGATCGCCGAGCGCCGGAGCGTCTACCTGGCGGTCAACGCCTACGAGACCGATGCCGACTTCCCCGGCCTGTATTTCCAGGCCAGCGTGGTCTTCAGCGACGCCGGCGAGGTCGTATTGCGCTATCGCCGCCTGGTTTCCATGTTCGCGCCGACCCCGCACGACGTGTGGACGCGCTACCGCGAGATTCACGGGGAAGACGGAATTTTCCCGGTCGCCGACACGCCGCTGGGGCGTCTGGCCTGCATTGCCTCGGAGGAAATTCTCTACCCGGAGATCGCCCGCGCCCAGGCCCTGCGCGGGGCCGAGATCTTTCTCCACTCCACCAGCGAGGTCGGCAGCCCGGAGCTGACCCCGAAGGACATCTGCAAGCGCGCCCGCGCGGTCGAAAACCTGGCCGTGGTGATTTCGGCCAACTCGGGCGGCATTCTGGACTACCCCATCCCCAACCAGTCCACCGACGGCATGTCCAAGATCGTCGACTGGCAGGGCAGGGTGCTGGTCGAAGCCGGCTACGGCGAGTCCATGGTGGCCCACGCCGAAATCGACCTGGCGAGCCTGCGCGCCTGGCGCAACCGCCCGGGCATGGGCAACCTGCTGGCCCGCCAGCGCCTCGAGCTGTTTCGTTCGACCTACGCCGGCAGCATCCATCCGCCGGACTCCATGCTGGACGGCGACGAACTCGTCGTTCCGGAGCGCGCCGTGTTTGCCCGCACCCAGGCCGAAACCCTGGCCCGGATGCGCGCCGCCGGCATCATCCGGGAAGACGATCGTGACTGAGCGCCTGCAGGTCCGCAACCCCCGAACCGGGCAGATCGATTACGACTGCGCCGTCACCGCTCCGGATTTGCTGGCGCGGATGGCGGCCGAGGCGCGCAAGGCCCAGCCGGCCTGGGCTGCTCTGGAGCCGGCAAAGCGCGCCGAACACCTGCGCGAACTGGCGGCGGCCATGCGCGAGGAGCGCGACGCCTTCGTCCAGGCCTTGTTCGAAGACACCGGCCGCACGGTCGAGTCGCGCCTGGAATTCGACGCAGCCCTTGCCACCATCGAACGCTGGGCGGACGAGGCGCCGGCGCTACTGGCCGAGCCCGAGCCGCGTGCGGCCAACATCCCCTTCATCGAATCGCGCCAGTTCGCCACACCGTATCCGCTGGTCGGGGTGATCAGTCCGTGGAATTTTCCGCTGCTGCTGGCCCTGATCGACGCCATCCCGGCCTTGCTGGCCGGCTCGGCCGTGCTGGTCAAGCCCAGCGAGGTCACCCCGCGCTTCATCGACGTGGCCGAGCGCGTACTGGCCCGGCTGCCCGGTCTGGCCGGCGTGCTGCGCTGGTGTGTGGGTGCAGGAGAGATCGGTGCGGCCTTGATCGAGCAGGTCGACCTGGTCTGCTTTACCGGCAGTGTAGGAACCGGTCGCAAGGTCGGCGCGGCGGCGGCCGCGCGCTTCATCCCGGCGTTTCTGGAGCTGGGCGGCAAGGATGCGGCGCTGGTGCTGGAGGATGCCGACGTCGACCGCGCGGCGCGCGCGCTGGCCTGGGGCAGCATGGTCAACGCCGGTCAGAGCTGCATGTCGATCGAGCGGGTGTACGCCGTCGATGCCGTCCACGATCGCCTGGTCGACGCGCTGGCGCGCGAAATCGGTCGGCTGAAGATCAACGTCGACGACCCGGAGGCCGGCCAGATCGGGCCGGTGATCTCGGCCGCGCAGGTCGGCATTCTTCAGACCCACCTCGAGGACGCGCTGGCCCGGGGCGCACGGGCGCTGACCGGTGGTCGGCTGGTCTCCCACGGCGGCACCTGGTGTCTGCCGACCCTGCTGGTTGATGTGACCGACCAGATGCGGGTAATGCGCGAGGAAACCTTCGGCCCCGTTCTGCCGGTGATGCGGGTGGCCGACGAGGCCGAGGCGATCGAACGCGCCAACGCCTCGATCTACGGCCTGTCGGCGGCGGTGTTCAGCGCTGACGGGGCGCGCGCCGAACGCGTCGCCCGCCGCCTTGAGGCGGGCGCCATCAGCATCAACGACGCCGCCTTGACCAGCCTGGTCCACTCCGGCGAAAAGCAAAGTTTCAAGCAGTCGGGTCTGGGAGGTTCGCGCATGGGCCCGTCCTCGATCCGTCGCTTTCTGCGCCAGCAGTGCCTGCTGGTCAATCCGGGCCTTGACGATCCCTGGTGGTTTGGGCCCGATGACCCTGCCCCGACCCGTGATTCAACCGAGGCCACTTGAGGAGAACCACCATGGACACCAAAGCACTATTGACCGGCGGCCTTGCCGCCGTATTCCTTCTGACCGGCTGTCAGTCGCAGGACGAGTCGGCACCCCAGGCTCCCGAGCCGCCGGCGGTCGAAGCCGAGCCGGCGGAGGCCGAGTTGTCCAGAGCGGAGGCAGTGCCCGAAGCGGGCGCCGGCGAGCGGCTGCAGGCCGTACTCGCCGCCCAGCCCGCGGAAGCTCAGGCGCGCTACCCGGATCGCAACCCGGCCGAGACCCTGGCGTTTTTCGGAATCGAGCCGGGCATGACCGTCGTCGAACTGCTGCCCGGCGGCGGCTGGTACTCGCGCATCCTGGCCGGGTATCTCGGCGCGGACGGTACGCTGATCGGGGTCAACTACCCGCAGGATATCTGGCCGCTGTTCGGCTTCATGGACGAGGAGCGCATCGCCGGCATGGCCACCTGGGCCGAGGACTGGCCGCAGCAGGCGGCCGATTGGGCCGTGGAAGACCCGGCCCGCTACCAGGCGTTCGTGCTCGGTGAACTGCCCGAGGATCTGGTCGGCACGGCCGACGCGGTGGTGATGATCCGCGCCCTGCACAACCTGGCCCGCTTCGATGCCGAACACGGCTTCATGCAGCCGGCCCTGGCCGATGTCTACGCCGTGCTCAAGCCCGGCGGCATTGTCGGCGTGGTCCAGCACGAGGCCCGCCCGGACATGCCCGACGAATGGGCAACCGGCGAAAACGGCTACCTCAAGCGGGATTTCGTGATTGCCCGGTTCGAGGCGGCCGGTTTCGAACGGGTCGACGAGAGCGACATCAACGCCAACCCGCGGGACCAGCCGACGGTCGCGGACAGCGTCTGGCGCCTGCCGCCGAGCCTGCGCGGCGCCGATGACGAACAAACCCGTGCGGCCCGCCTGGCGATCGGCGAATCGAATCGGATGACGCTGAAGTTCCGCAAGCCGGAATAGCTTCCGGGCCGGGAGCGGCACGAATCAGCCGACACCCCGCCGACCCCGACCAAGTCAGTCGGTTTCCTGCCCCGCCGGCGTGCCGAGAATCTGGTTGACCTCGATGAAAAAGCCGTCCGGATCAAAAACGGCGCTGAACATGACCGGAATTTCGCCCTCGCCGTCGGGTGTGGGGTAGACCCGCAGCTCCGGTTCGGTATGGACCGTGACGCCGGGGGTATTGCGGACCTGATCGAAGCGCTCGTCGAGATCGGTGGCGTTGATCACCAGTATCACGTCCCCGCTGACCGGTCGACGGTTTTCCGGCGGCGGGGCTTCGGGGTCGGTATAGCGGTGGTACAGGCCGATGACGCCAATGAAGGTGTCGTTGGCGCGCAGCAGGGCCAGTCGGGCGGTGGGTTCGCGGGCGTTGCCGTCTTCGTCCACGCCGCCACCGAGTTCCTGATCATAGATCACGGTCAGGCCGAGGGCGTCGCGGTACAAGGCGAGCGAGCGGTCGATGTCGCGGACCATCAGGGTGGTGCGGCGCACATCCACCGGACCGCGCTCGTGTTCGGGTACCGGGGCTGCGGCAAGCGACAGGGGAAGCAGCAGCAGGCAGCACAGGGTTGACGTGGTCAGGAATTTCATTCTGATTCTCCGGTGGGTCCGGTAAAAAAAGCCCCCGGCGGAACCGGGGGCAAGGAGAGAGCCGGATGGGCTTTTCATCGTCGGTTTCGGGGAGACCGGCTCAGAAGCTGTAGCGCAACTCCAGCCCGTAGGTCGTGCCTCGGCGCAGCGTGGTGAAAAACGCCCGGGGCAGGCCGGCGTCGGCGCACTGCCCGGAGTTGACGTCGCAGCCATTGGCAACCAACAGGTCCGGCGGAATGCCGAATGCGTTGAACCCGTGGCGGAGATCGAACCAGCGCGTGGCCAGCGTCGGCGCGTCTTCGTCCAGCAGATTCCGGGCAAAGGCGGCCAGTTCCCAACCCGTGTCACTGCGGATGCCGGCGCGCAGGTTCAGGAGGGTTGTCGACGGCACCCAGGCGCGGTTGTGCACCTGAACGTATTTCTTGCTTTCGTAGCTCAGCGTGGGAAAGGCGAAGAACTCCAGGCCGCCGTCCAGCGGCAGGCGGAAGTCGGCGCCGAGACTGGCCGAATGCTTGGAGCCCAGCGGCAGCTGGTTGCCCTTGATGCTGCACTCGGGGCTTTCCGTGCCCGGCGCGATCAGCAGACCGCCGGTGTTGAGGGTGTATTCAAAGTCGTCGCAGCCCTCGGTGAACTCCGAATCGGCCAGAGCATAGCTTCCGATCAGGGTCAGGTTGTTATTGATCAGGGCGCGGACTTCGAGTTCCAGGCCGAGGGTTTCGGAGGCACCCTGGTTGGTTGCCACCGAGGTGATGGCGCCACCGTCCTGCGAGGGCAGGGCGGTGGTCAGCTGCACGTCCTTGGCATCGATGAAGAAGGCGGCGGCGTTGACCAGCACACGCCCGTCCAGCCAGGTGCTCTTCAGGCCGATCTCGAAATTGTCCGAGGTTTCCTGCTTGTAGGTCGGGAACCCGATGGGCTCGCCGATCGATCCGTTGAGGCCGCCGGGCTTGGCGCCGCGGGCGTAGGTGAAATACACCATGCGCTCGCTGTCGATCTGGTAGTCCAGGGTGAATCGCGGCGTGGTGGCGGTGTAGCTTTCCTTGCCGAAAAACAGCTCTTCACCGGACTGGGGCTGTTGATCGAGGCGTGACTTTTCTTCGTCCTGGTAGCGGATTTCCCCGGTTACCGTCAGTTGGTCGTTGATGTCGTAGCTGACCAGCCCGAAAATGGCCTGGTTGGTGATCTCGTCGACGTTGCCGAAGGGATTGCCGCTTTTCGGACTGGCGAAGGTCAGGCTTCGCTGCTCTTTCTCGTAGTCGTAGTAGAACACGCCGGCCAGAAAGCGAAGATCGCGGTCGGTGGGCGAGGCGATGCGAAATTCCTGCGACCATTCCCTGATCTCGCTTACCGAGGTGTTCATGAACAACGGGCCGGTGCCTGGCGGTACCGGCACCCCGGCCGGAAGGAACACGACGAAGGCATCGCTGAAGTCCGAGTCCGATCCGAAGCGCCGGGTTTCGTCGCGCCAGCCGGTTTGAGAAGTCAGCGCCCAGCCGTTCAGGTTCCAGTCCAGGTTCAGTCCGACGAAATACTCCTCGGAGAAGATGCCGTCGAACGCCGTCCCGTCCGGTGTGCCGTCGGGCAGCGGTTCGGTATTGGCCTGGAGCAGCTCCGGATAGGCCTCGATGGCGCCGCAGAAATACTGGAAGTTGTTGTCGCTGACGATTGGGCCGCCCCCGCGGATGGGCGGGAAGAAGGCGCGCCGGAAGGCGGCCGAGCGGAAACCGGGCTCGCAGTTGTTGAAGGTGGTCGGGTGCAGAAAGATCGGCAGCGGGCCGTCGTCGTCTTCCTTGTACATGACGTTCAGGCGGGCGCGCAGGTCGGGCGTTGCATTCCAGATCAGGGCCCCGTTGAGCGCCCTGGTTTCTTCCGAGCCCATCTTGTTGCCGGTCAGGGTGTTGACGTGCTCGCCGCCGTACTCGTAATAGCGGGCGCCCAGCCGGAAGTAGAGCTGGTCATCCAGGATCGGTCCGGAAATCGAGCCGGCGAATTCGCGCTCGTCGTGACGCGCGGCCAGAAACTTGGCGTTGCCCTGGAACTGGTTGGTCGGATCCCTGGTGATGAAGTTGATCGCGCCGGCGTAGGAGTTTCGGCCGTACAGGGCGCTTTGCGGTCCGCGGATGACCTCGACGCGTTCCAGGCTGTTGAAGTCGATGGACTGGATATCCCCGTTGAAATAAATCCCGTCGATGAAGTAGGCCGTACCCGACTCGACGCCGAACTGCACGCCGGCGAGCACGTTGGACTGCCCACGCATGACCGGACGATCGCCGGAGCGGCCAAACGTCTGCGAAAACGACAGGCCGGGTGCGAAGCGGGCAAGGTCGTCGACGTTGTTCAAACCCTGACTGGCGATCTCCTGCGAGCTGAACGCCGACACCGCGACCGGGGCGTCCTGCAGGGTTTCTTCCTGGCGGCGGGCGGTGACGACGATTCGATCGAGGCGGCCGGTTTGCGCGGCGCCTTCGTCCTCGGTATCGCCTCCTTGTTCGGCAAACGCCATGGAGCCGCCGCCCAGCGCGAGGGCAACGGCGGCGGCCAGAAGACGGGGACGGATGGGTTTGCCGGGGTGGTTACGGATCGGGTCAGGACTGGAAAAAAGCTGGTCGGCCATTGGTCTGGTTCTCCCTGATGAACGGTGGATTCCCGTATACTTTTAGATATGTCCGGACAAATACTAGACTGTGCGTCCGGGCAGGTCAATAGAAATGTGACCGTTCTGTCAAAATCGCAGCCAGCTACCATTCCGGAGTTCCTACATGTCCACCTCGCCAGGAAAAGCCGTTCTCCTTGTGGCCCTTCTGCTCGTTCCCCCGGTGATCGCCCCGCTGTTCGCGGGCGGCCCCGGACCGCTGGACAGGCCGTGGCAGGAGGCAATGATCAGCGTTCGCGACCCCGATGTCGCGGCCCGGTTCTTCGTCGAGGTGGGCGGTTTCGAAGACGTCGCCCGCGGTCCGCTGAGCGCGAGCGAAATCGACTACTGGGGCCTCGAGGCCGGCGCGGCCGGTGAATTCCGATTGCTCAAGGCACCGGGCAGCGATCACGGCTACCTGCGATTTGTCCGGTTCAATGGAGTGGAGCAGAGACCGGTTCGCGTCGGGGCGCGGGCCTGGGACAGCGGCGGTTATTTCAGCCTGATGATGCGCGCCCGTGATCTGGACGCCGTCTACGCCGACGCCCTGGCCCTGGGCTGGATGGCCGAGAGCGAGCCCGTCCGGTTCGAATTTCCGCCTTCGGTGCTGGCCAACGTCGTTCTCAAGGGGCCCGACGGGATCAATATCGCCCTGTATGAGCGGCTGGAGCCGCCGCTGGATGATTTCTGGCGGTTCGATCGCCTGAGCCAGCCGTTCAACGCCATGCAGATGGTTGCCGACATCGATCCGGCCGACGATTTCTTTACCCGCGTGCTGGGCATGAGTCACTTCTGGGCCGGAGACTTCGTCGATCCGGTGCCGGGGCCGAACAATTTCGGCCTGCCGCACAACCTGACCACGGAAATTCCGCGCCGAACCAGGATCCTGCAGCCGCGGCCCGGAGAAACCGGGCGGCTGGAATTGATGCAGTTTGTCGGCCTGGACGGGCGCGACCTGTCCGATCGGGCGCAGCCGCCGAATCTGGGTATTCTGTCCGTGCGCTATCCGGTGGAGGACGTCGACGCCGCGCTGGCCCGGATCGAGGCCGCCGGCGGGACGGCCTGGCGCGGTCCGGTTGACCTTGAGCTGGCGCCCTACGGGTCGGTACGGATGGTTGCCGTGCGGGCCCCCGACGGAGCCATCGTGGAGCTGTTTTCCGAGTTGTAGGCGCGCGCGACACGGGGTGGGGCCGCCAACGCCGGTCAGCGGCCCCGACCGCTCGGTCGCCTACTCCGCTCCGGTTTCCTCCGTTTCGCGCCGTTCGCGCAGAATGCGCCGGAACTCGGTCCAGCTGGTGGCGTTGGGACCGTAGTAGCTGTCCGGCGCCGTGCGGTAGGCGGGGAAGTGCTCATCGGTGTAGGCGCGGATGGCTTCGGGCAGTTGTTCGTACCCGCCGCGCAGTTTCTTGCCCTGTCCGGAGTAGATCAGCCCGCCGGGCTGCTGGCCCATCTTCATCCACGGCAGCCACGGACCGGTGCGGGCCCAGCCGTAGGTGTTGGCCGTGGACTGTATTTCCGGGTCATTGATTTCGTCGATGGGGGCGAAAAAGGTGAAGTGTTCCGAGGCCAGGTAGACCTCGCCGCTGGATTCTTCCGGGAATTCGTCGGGTTGCAGGGGGTTGGGGTAACGCAGCGGTATGTTCATGGTGAGCATCAGCTGATCGCCGATCTGGACCCACGGCCAGGTGCTGTAGTCGCGTCCGGCCAGCGGCATCTGATGGCTGACCGGGTCGTTGGCAACGTGAATGATGTCGACGGTTTCCTCGGTGAAGGGGTTGTCCCAGGTTTCGATGATTTCGCCGGTGGCCAGATCCTGGTAGTAGGTGACCTCGCGCGTGACCATCTTGAAGCCACCGTCCTCGTGCGGGAGCATGCGGCAGGCGTTGAAGCCTTCAAAGCGCATCAGCGGCTGCGGCTGGCTGTCGGGGAAATCGGCAAACAGGGTGCCGTACCACCAGGCAATGGTGGATTCTTCCGCGTCCAGGCTGCAGCGCATCTTGGCAAACGCGGTCAGCGAATCTTCCGAATCGCTCAGGTCCAGCGGGGCGCTCCAGGCGAGGCTGGTCACGGCAAGGGCCAGTCCGGCGAGCGCGGTGGTCAGGGTTCGTTGCATGAGATCGAAAACTCCTATTCGTGGCAGTGGAAAAACTTTCGGGTCCGGGCGATTCGGGCGATCGACTTGAGTCCGATCTTCGCATCGCCTATCCTTGGAACGTGTATTATTTGTCCGGACTTTTTAACCGTTTCCGGACGGAAAGTAAAGAGCGGGCCGGTGTTCCGGCCTGTTCAGGAGCGCAATCTGCAAGGAGATCGGATCCATGCCTCAGCTACCCCCGAGTTGGCAGCACGTCGGCCGACATGAACTGTTTCCCGAAGCCGGCCACGACGACGTGGCCCGTTTCGACTTTCTGGCCAACCTGAACGGCTTCCTGGCCGGCGCCCTGGCGCCGAAGGTGCGGACCGCCTACGAGCAGGAAGTCAAGCCGGCATTCGAAAAAGACCAGGGCCGGGCACCGAACGATCGCCACGAAGTACGCAAGGCCATGGCCGGCAACCGCACGTACCAGACCTGGAGCGCGCTGCGGCGCTGCAGCATGGAGATGCGCCAGCAGACCGGCCGCCGCCTGGTTCTGGGCCAGATCGACAGCCTGCTGGACAAGGCCAGGAGGCGCAATGCCGAGCCGGGGCTCGAGCTCGACCCGTCGGTCCGGCAGCCGCGCTACGCCGCGGCCGTGGATATCCACTGCATGCCCGGCGGGTACCACGGCGAACTGACCGCCAACGACATCTCGGCCGGGGCCAACTACGACTGCGGAATCTTCGCCACCACCGGCGGAATGCTGGGCTGCTACAACGACGGCGGCGGCCAGGCGATCGCGCGCTGGCTCGAGCGCGAGCATCCGGATTTCAAGCCGCGCCGGATTCTCGACATCGGCTGCACGGTGGGTCACAACATCGTGCCGCTGGCCCAGCATTTCCCGGGCGCGGAGGTGATCGCGGTCGATACGGCAGCCCCGGTTCTGCGCTACGGCCACGCCCGGGCACGTTCCCTGGGGGTCGACAACATCACCTTCCGCCAGGCCAGCGGCGAAGACCTGGACTACCCCGATGGTCACTTCGATCTGATCACCACGAGCATGTTCTGGCACGAAACATCGGCCAGGGCCTTGCCGCGCATCATGAACGAGATCCATCGCCTGCTCGCGCCCGGCGGCCTGACCATTCACCTGGAACAGCCCCAGTACCACGACGGCATGGACCCCTACGAGCAGTTCATCCGCGACTGGGACGCCTTCCACAACAACGAGCCGTTCTGGTCGGTGATGCACTCCTACCACCTCGGCGAGATGATGCGCTCGGCCGGTTTTTCCGACGCCGAGTACTTCGAGACCGGCATCCGTGCCTGGGTCGATGCCGACATTTTTCCGGAAGCCGGAAAGGGCGAAGAGGACTACGGCCGCAGCGCCCAGTGGACGGCGTTCGGCGCGTGGAAGGAGGCGGCATGAGCCAGACCGGCATCGACCCGACCCTGGCCGGTGCGGCCAAGGCTAAGGGCAAGCGACCGTGGTTTTTCGATGATCCGGACGTCGAGCGGGTGTTCAACGTCACCATGGCGCTGGCCATGGAGCTGGCCGTGACCCGCCAGCGCCTGGACGCGCTGGAACGCCTGCTCGAAGAGCGCGGCGTGCTCGCCCAGGCCGATCTCGAGCAGTTCCGACCGCAACCCGAAGCCGAGGCCCAGCGCCAGCAGTGGAACCGCGACTACATCGCCCGGGTCCTGCGGGTGCTGATCCAGTCGGCCCAGGGCCGCAGCGCCGAGTCCGAGGGGGTCGACCAGGCCATGGAAGCGGTCATGAGTGAACTGACCCGAATGTGATCGCGACCGATGTTTTCAACCGACAGGAAGGAGCAACCCGCAGCATGTCCGAGCTGAGAGAACAGATGCCGATTCTGGCGCGCCATGAGGGCGTCTGGGACGGAATGTACCGCTACTACGACCCGCAGGGCGACAAGGTCGACGAACACACCTCGCGCCTGGTCTGCCGGTTTCCGGGACAGGGGCGCTACCCCTACCACCAGACCAACCACTACCGCTGGGTCGACGGCAAGACCGAGGTTCGGGATTTTCCGGCCTACGCCCGGAACGGACGGCTGGAGTTCGACAGCGATCTGATCGAGGGCTGGGCGGCCGAAGTGCCGCTGGATGATTTCAATCGGACGGTAATGCTCAACTGGGTGCGCAAGGGCGAGCCGGACCTGTACCTGTACGAAATGATCCAGATTTCGGACTGCGGAAAATACCGGCACCGGATCTGGCACTGGTACAAGCAGGGCCGGATCGTGCAGCGGACCTTGATCGACGAGGAGAAGGTCACTGACCGATGGCAGGGCATCAAGGGAGAAAGCTTTGCCGGCGAGCCGGTTCCGGAATAGGCCCGGACTGGCGCGCAGATCGCGCGTGGCGGGACCCTTGTCGAGCCCACCGGCGGGCGTAGGCCACTCGGACCCAGGGTACCGCCGTTTCGATCGGATCCTCACCAGGGCGCTCAGCACAGCATGAATCCCGGTATCGTCGCGACCACCCTGGTGCTGTACATGGGCGCACTCGTGGTGATCGGCGTTTGGGCCTCCAGACGCACCCGCGACGAGACCGACT
>PWJA01000063.1 GCA_003560975.1 Gammaproteobacteria bacterium | reverse complement strand
TCAAAAAGCCCACCGACTGCGAGATCTTCGGCACCGTGTGCACGCCGCGCAATCCGATCGGTTCCTGCATGGTGTCCGACGAGGGCGCGTGTGCGGCCTATTACCGCTATCGGCGGTATGCCGAGGCTGGCTGAAATCTGCTAGGGTTAACGGCAGGCGACCCACCGCGCAAACTTGACCATGAACCGGAAAACCGACGCCAAACGAGGGTTCCGCACGCCCCTGGTCATCACCCTGCTGCCGGCCGCGTGGCTGGCAGCGAATGTATCTCTGGCTGCATTGCCCGACGACGCCGACCAGGAGCGCTATCTGCAGGTGGCCGCGGTCTACAACGACGATGCCATCCAGATTCGCCTGCGCTATCCGATCGAGCAGCCCTCCTGGTATCACCAGGTCTGGCGCTATACCGATGGCGAATGGGTGCGTCACGGGGAGGGTGGTCCGGATGCGGACCCCGACGGACTGTATGAAGACCGCATCAGCATGATGCTGACAGATGAGGCCGTGTCCGACTTCGCCCGCTTCGGTGGCTTCATGACCGCCCACGACGGCATGCGCGCGCTCGACTCCGCCGTCGATTCAGAAGCCGTCCGGGCGCATCCGGTGCTGGGCGAGGAACTGGGTCGAAGTGACGTGCGCAAGTTCATCCCGCAAAGCCGCAATGACGCTGGCCAGGCCGCGTGGGACGACATTCGTTCCGACGAGGAGTTGGAGGCCATGCGCGAGCGCGGCGAGTTCATCGACCTGTGGCAATGGCGCGCCCATCGCTCCAACCCGGTCGGCGTGGCCGACAAAGGTTACGTGCTGCACTACCGCCTGAGCTCATCCGGGCGCGGCATGTACACGACCAACTGGGACGATGAGGCCGGGCAACCGGCCTGGATGTTCGACCCCGAGACGACCGGCACTCATGCGCTGTCATGGGACGGACTGCTCGAGGGCGCCTACGGCCAGGACGACTACTATTTTCTGGCCGAGGGCCACGCCGTGCCCTTCGACCCCGATCACGACTGGCAGGAAGGCGATGTCATTCCGCAGCGCTTCCTGCGCCCGCCCAGCGGCAGCCGCGGCGCCATTGCCGCCGAAGGCCGCTATTACAACGGTGCCTGGCACGTGGTTCTGACCCGCAGCCTGGACGCACCCGACCCGACCGACAGCAAGGCGCTGGAGCCTGGCGGTGAATACACGGTCGCCTTCGCCGTCCACGAAGGCAAGGGTGCACGCTGGCACCGCATCTCCTTGCCGTTGCTCCTGCACCTGGACGACGGTAGCGAACCGGAAAGCAGCAGGGTGATGCCCCGGATTTCCGCCCTTCCTGCCCAGGGTGAGCTTTCCGAGGCCACGGTGGAGTACACCGATGTCCGCCTGATCCATCCCGGCCAGATCACCTGGCAATGGCTGCACGGCGCCGACCATCCCGGACAGACCCTGGTCAGCAAAACGCCGGTCGGTTTCCACGACGTGGCGCCGTTACACCCGCTGGAGCGGCTAGTCGAATGGATCATCCACCAGGATGAAACGGGTGAACTGCCTGAAGATGCACCCGGGCGCTGAGGGGCGCCGCGCCCCCCAACCCGCAAGGTACGCCCGCTCGAGACTCTCGGCAGCGGCGTTCAGCGCCGACGTCCGCCGCACAGGATGGCCGCCGGCGGCTCGTTAACCGCCGCCTGATGAGTTGCCGGGCGGCCGGTCCCGCAACTCGCGCAGCCGCCAGGCTACTGCAAGGGCTGATCAAAGATCTGTTCCGCAATCACGGCGGGTGGTTGCATGCCCATCAACTGACGCACGTTGCCGTCGGCGTCCCGGAAATAGATGGCCGGGGTTGCATGGGCGCCTATGGCTGACATCAGCTGGGTGTTGGCCTGGATCCTGGCCCGAATGTCAGCCGGAATTTGCGTCAGAGGTTCGATGCCGCCGTTCTCATGGTTCAGTTCATGGGCAGTCAATGCCTCGATTGGGGAATCGGCCGACAGGATTCGAGCGCTTTTGCCCAGGCTGTCCTGGCCGAGTATGTCGACCATGATATGACGCAGCTGGGCGTTTTCGCCCACGTAGGGCCTGGCGGCGCGCCAGAACGCGCTGCAGAAGGGGCAGTTCGGATCCATGAATACGTAGACGACCCGTTCGGCATTTTCGTCGCCCTCTGCGATCCAGTCGGCATTCTCCAGCTGTTCCCAGGCTGATGCCAGGTCGGGCTTCGGTTCGTGCCGCGCCATATGTTGCTGAGTGAGGTTTTGTCCGTTGCCATCCATCATCTGGCCGAGGAAGGCGTATTGACCGTCTTCGGTCAGATAGATGGCCAGGGACTGTCCGTTTGCCTGGCCTACAAACCCGGTCATCCCACCGGGTGCTTCGAATTCCGCCTGTATGGTCAGGCCTCGCTGTTCCAGTTGTTGAATGGGTGCGGGATATTCAGCGGCCACTGCAGCCAATGGCAGGCTCAGCAGGCCGGTCATGATGAATCGCTTGTACATTTGAATCTCCTGGTGTGGTTTGAGTGACAGATGACGTTTCAGTTATTCATTTGCTTGAGGTAGTGATGGAGCTGCGCCCTGGAAAGCTCACCGAGATGGGCATTCAGCATGCGTCCATCCGCATCGAAGAACAGCGTGGTTGGCATGCCACGGGACCCGAAGTGCCCGGCGACCGTGGCGCCTGAGTCCAGCAGGACATTGCTCAGATCCAGCTCTTCCTGGTCAAGGAAGGCCTGGACCGTTGCAATGGCCTCGCGCTGGTTCACGAACAGGAAGTGAACGTCCGTGTTGGCCTGCTGGGCGTCCTGAAAGGCCGGCATTTCCCGGCGACAGGGTGGGCACCAGGTCGCCCAGAGATTGATCACAATGGGCTGGCCGCTGTACTCGTGAAGCGAGATGGGTTCTTGCTGCAGGTCGGCCAACACCAGATCCGGCAAATCATGTGTGGTGGCCAGTTCCGTTGCCACCAGGGACAGACCCAGCCAGACGGCAAGGCCGGCACCCATGGCGCTGAGCATGGGGCCCTGCGGGTGTTTCCCGCGCACGGCGTGCAGCACGGCGAACAAGAGCGCGGCGAAGATGCCTGCCAGCGGCGCATAGCCGTCCTGCCAAAGGTAAAAAATGCTGGGCCAGTCCTGGCGGTAGGCGCTCCAGTTCATGAGCACGAAAGCGGCGCGGGCGACCACGACCCCGGTGATCAAGGTCCACCACATGGATGCCTCGAAGGTTCGCTTCTGGCGTTTCTCCCACCATCGCGTGACCAGAAAGAAAGTGGTCAGCCCCAACAGCAGAAACAGCGCGGAAGTGGGCAGGGCCAGGCGACCGATCTGAATGGCATCCATCAGAACGCCTGCTGGATTCGCTTGTGGAAGGTGGCGGCGTTGACTTCGCCAACGATCCGCTGGCTGCGACGTTCCTCCCCGTCGGGCCCGAAGAACAGCAGCGTCGGCGGGCCAAGCACGGCCAGCGCTGCCATCAGATCCCGATCGGCCGCGCTGTTGGCGGTCACATCCGGCTTGATCCGGACCATCCCGGCCATGGCGTCTCTGACCACCGGATCGCCAAAGACCCGCCGTTCCATGACCTTGCAGGACACGCACCAGTCGGCGTAGAAATCGACCACCACCGGCTTTCCTGCAGCGTTGGCCTGCTCGATCCGGGTCTGCAGGTCGGCCATCCCGTTCATGACGACCGGCTCGGCATCAGCGCCAGATGGACTGGTCTGGGCCATGCCGTTGACCTGAATGGGCGTATTCGGGAAAGCCAGTGGCCGCAGGGGGTTCTCGCTGCCGGCCGCGGCACCCAGGATCAGGGCCAGGCTCCAGACACCGCTCACCAGCCCGGCCACTTTCGCGCTGCGTCGCCACGGTCCGGGGTGGTCCCCGGTCGGTTCGAAGGCACCAAGGCTGACAGCGACGGCCGCCAGCAGCACGCCCCACAGGGCCACCGTTGCCGGCGCCGGGATCACCCGGCCGAGCATCCAGATCGAGACCCCGAGCAGGATGAAGCCGAACACCACCTGGACCCTGCTCATCCAGGGCCCGGCCCTGGGCAGCAGTCCGGCGCCGAAGGTGCCAACCAGGACCAGCGGCAGTCCCATGCCCAGTCCGAGCACGAACAGGGCCAGGCCACCCAGGGCCACATCACCGGTCTGACCGATGTAGAGCAGCGCCCCGGCCAGGGGCGCGGTCATGCACGGGCCCACGATCAGGGCGGACAGAAGCCCCATGGCGGCCACGCCAAGCAGCGTTCCGCCACGCTGACGGTTGCTGAGTTCGGTCAGCTTTCCCTGCACGCTTGATGGCAGCCGCAGCTGGAAAAAGCCGAACATCGCCATGGCCAGCAGCCCGAAAACGGCGACGAAGGGCACGATGAACCAGGGGGTCTGCAAGAAGGCCTGGAGATTGGCGCCGGCCAGGCCCGCGGCAGCCCCCAGTACGGCATAACCGGCCGCCATCGGCAGAACGTAGGCGGTGGACAGAATGAAGCCCCGCCGGGTACTGCCACCGGCATTGCCGCCGACGATGATGGACGACAGGATGGGCAGCATGGGCAGCACGCAGGGCGTGAACGCCAGCAGCAGACCGGCACCGAAGAAGGCCAGCAGGATCCATCCCAGGGCGGCTTCGTCCAGCATGCCGGCCAGGCGATCCTGCTGGTTGAGGGACTCCGGCCTGATCTCGTCTGGACCCGCTTCGGTTGCGCCTGCCTGGCTGGCGCCGATGCTGCTGCCCGGCGCTTCGCCGTCAACTCGTACCGTGGTGGTCTGGGGTGGATAGCACAGCCCGGCTTCGGCGCAACCCTGGTGCGTGACCTGCAGTTCACCCGCCTGGCGACGAGTCTCGCCCGTGAGCGGCAGGTGCACGGTCAGCGCCTGGTAGTAGACTTCTGAGCGGCCGAAGTACTCATCATCCTTGATGACGCCATCGGGAACCACCAGCTCGCCGGTCACCAGCGTGCTGCCTTCAGCCGTCTCCACCGCCAAGGCATGGCCGTAGAGATAGTAGTCATCCGCGATGATCCAATGCAGGCGCACGCGGTCTTCATCGATGCGCTCGGCCTGGAGCTGAAATGCCTCGTCCGGGTGCAGAAAGTTCTGTTCGCCCGGCAAGATGCTCCAGGCCGGTGCGGCCCAGATCAGGGCAAGCCACAAAAGCGGTGTGCTTAGTCGATACATGCTGAATCCTTGCGTGCGACCATGGTGTCTACCGGGTGAGACGCGAGTCGAAACCCGGGCCGCCAGGGACTTTTGCAATGACGGATCGTGAGAGCCTAGTCCGCCTGGATTAAGACAGAATTAAGTCACTGCCATCAGCGAGGATTCGCCCGGACCATGAATGTGTTGTTGATCGAAGATGACGACCTGGTCGGCGAGGGCATCAAGGTAGGTCTTCAGCTTGCGGGCATGACCGTGGACTGGCTGAAGACCGTCAAGAACGCGAAAGCGGTTCTGAATCAAGTTGCATTCGATGTGATCATTCTGGATCTGGGTCTGCCGGATGGCAACGGGCTGTCGCTGCTGAGGCACTACCGCGAGCGCGGCTGGGATGTGCCGATCCTCATCCTGACCGCCTACGATGGTGTTGTTGAACGAGTGGCGGGGCTGGACGCCGGCGCCGACGACTACCTGACCAAACCTTTTGATCTGGACGAACTGGCCGCTCGCCTGCGCGCCCTGCAAAGGCGGTCGCAGGGCCGAACACGAAATCTGATTCACCACGGTGCGCTGGTCTACGATCCAGCCGGCCTGGAAGCTCGTCTGAACGGTCAGGCAGTCGATCTGTCTCGCAGAGAGGCCAGCCTGCTCCAGCTGTTACTGGAGAACCGGGGCCGCATCGTGTCCAGTGATCGCATGCAGGATCGTTTGTATGGCTGGTCCGAAGGGGTGGAGAGCAACGCGCTGTCGGTGCATATTCACAACCTTCGCCGCAAGCTGGGGCGAGGTTTGATCGAAACCGTTCGCGGCGTGGGCTATCGAATCCCCGTGGAGAAAGACGGATGTCACTGAGAAAGCGCTTGATGCTCGGCATCGCCTTGCTGCTGACCGTGCTGTGGCTGGCGGCCATCGCCTGGTTCCTGGTGGATGTCCGGGGTGAATTGCGCGACGTACTGGATGCCCGGCTTGCGTCCTCTGCGCACATGGTGCAGGGCTTGCTTGCCCGTGGGGATCTGCAGGTGGACCCGGGTCGGTTTGCAAGCGCAGCGGCTGATCGGCACGATCTGCCGCAAATGCCGACCCGGATTTCCTGCCAGCTCTGGACGCTGGATGGACAGGTGCTGACCTATTCGGATGAAGCGCAGCCGTTGACGGAGGAGCCGGATACCGACGGTTTCAGCACCCAGTATGTGCAGGGCCAGCTCTGGCGCGTCTATGCCTTGACCGATCCGGTCAACGGCATTCGGATTGCGACTGCCGAGCGCCAATCGCTGCGCACCGTGCTGGTCCGTGATGTGGCCCTGGCCGTCTCTCTGCCGTTTCTGCTGGCGCTGCCCGGCATGGGCCTGTTGATCTGGGTCGGCGTGGGTCGCGGTCTGAAACCGCTGCTCAACCTTCGCGATACCATCCGCAGCCGGCACGCCAACGCGCTGGAAGCGTTACCCGAGCAGGAAGTGCCAAGCGAAGTCGTCCCGTTGGTGCAGGCCCTCAATGCCTTGTTTGCTCGACTGAGCGAGACGATCGAACGGGAACGTCGCTTCACGGGCAATGCTGCGCATGAACTGCGTACACCTCTGGCCGGCATCAAGACTCAGCTGCAGATAGCCCAGAATGCCGACGGGGAGACTCGCCGACATGCTCTCGCGCAGGCCAACAAGGGTGTGGATCGCATGACGCGCCTGGTCGCCCAGTTGCTGACCCTGGCCCGGGTGGACGCATTGGAGCCCGATGGCCAGCCGCCGGAAACCAGCGGGGCGGCACTGCAACAGGTGTTGCGCGATGTCGGCGAAGAACTGCGTCCGGCCGCCGACAAGGCCGAAGTGGAACTGGAGGTCTCGTTCGCGCAAGTCGGCGAGTTGTCCGACCGGTGGATCCGTTTGCCTGCGGATATGTTGCATACCGCTTTGCGCAACCTGCTGGACAATGCCATCAACCATAGCCCATCAAACGGGGCGGTAAGGCTTGCGGCGATCGGTGCTGGTGACGCGGTCAACATCTGCGTGATCGACAGCGGGCCGGGGCTGGATGAAACCCGGCTGTCAGGCGTGACCCGTCGTTTCTACCGCGCCAGTGATCGCGGAACGGGTAGCGGTCTGGGTCTGTCGATTGTCGAAGCGATCTGTGAGCGCTATGGTGCCGACCTGAGCCTGGAAAATCGTTCCGATCAAAGTGGCTTGCAGGTCTGCATCCATTGTCCGCTGAGGTCACGGTCCGCTGATCCAGCTCAGTGATCGTGCACTGCAGGTTCCGCATCGTCGATCGGATTGATCAGGCGGGCGAAGCCAAAGGCTTCAAAATCGGAGACGTTGCGCGTGGCCCAGTCTGTCACGCCGTGGTAGCGCAGAGTAAGCGCAATGCGGGCATCGAATACGGCCCGCCGCGGGAGGTTCGGCCGCTTTGCGATGCGCCACAGCCTGTCCATGACCGGGGCGTTTTCGATCAGCGCCCAGCGCGGGTTGTTGCGCCAATGCATGCAGACGGCTGCTGCCTCGGGCGCGCTGAGCGGCCGTGCCAGCACCGCGGGATTGCGCAGAAGCTGGTAGAGCTCGACCAGCACCAGTTCGCAGATCGCTACGTCATCACGCTCGGCACATGCCTCGATGAAGGTCCTGGCGCGCGCATGCTCGGCGCAATCCCGGTTCTGCGCATACAGCAGGATATTGGTGTCGATGGACAACACCTCAGCGATTGGCCAGTTCGCGCCAGTTGGTTTGCGCGGCCTTGAAGTCGCCCAGCGCGGTCGGTTCGGGCGGCCGCCAGGGGCGATCCCCGCGCCCCGGGGGGTAGATTCGCTGCATGTGCTCCAGCCCCCGGCGCAGCACCTCGGCCAGGCTGATCTCCTGCTCCGCGGCGATGCGCTTGGCCTCGCGATAGAGTTCGTCCGGCAGTTGGATCTGGGTTCTAACCATGATTGAAAATTTACATCGATGGTAAAATGATGTCAATAACGGCGAATTGAACGCCTGGACAGGGTGCCGGATCAGCCACTTTCGCGCTTCATCCGCGTTAATCTGCTGTCATCGCCGGCACGAATTGTTTTCCCGACCAGACCATGCGCATCCTGCTTCTCTGCCACGCCTTCAACAGCTTAAGCCAGCGCGTCCACGCCGAGCTGCGTGCGGCCGGGCATGAGGTCAGCGTCGAGCTCGACATCAGCGATGAGGTGACGAGCGAGGCGGTCGCGCTGTTCAAGCCCGATGTGCTGGTCGCTCCCTTTCTCAAGCGCAAGATCCCCGAGGCGGTGTTCGCCGAGGTGCCTTGCCTGATCGTCCACCCCGGGCCTCCCGGCGACCGCGGCCCGGCCGCGCTGGACTGGGCGGTGCTTGAAGGTGAGCCCGAGTGGGGTGTGTCGATCATTCGCGCAACCGAAGAGCTCGACGGCGGCCCCGTACTGGCCAGCCGGATGTTTGCCACGCGCCCGGCGCGCAAGTCCAGCCTGTACCGGATCGAGGTCACCGAAGGCGCGGTGGCCGCGCTGTTCGAGGCGCTAGCGCGCGTGGAGCGCGGTGAGCCGGGGGATCCGCCGCCGCCCGGGCGCTGGCGTGATCCGGTGCCGCCGGCCGCCCGGCGCATCGATTGGTCGACCGACAAAACCGCCACCGTGCTCAACAAGATCCGCAGCGCCGACGGCTTTCCGGGCGTCATCGACGAAATCGCCGGGCGGGAGGTCCGCCTGTTCAACGCCTGGACCGAGCCGGAGCTGACCGGCGAACCCGGCGCCTTGCTGGCGCACTGCCACGGCGCAGTCTGCCGGGCCACGTTGGATGGCGCGGTGTGGATCGGGCATTTGAAGGAATCCGGCGAACGGTCCTTCAAGCGCCGAGCCACGGCCGTGCTGGGCGAGGCGGTTGCCGACCTGCCCGGGCGGGAACTCGACGCCGACCCCGAAACTGGACGCGGCCCGATCCGCTACCGCGAATTCGGCGCCGTCGGCATCCTCGACTTCGACTTCTACAACGGCGCCATGTCGACCGAGGACTGCCGCGCCCTGCTGGCGGCCTACGAGCAGGCCACCCGGCGCCCGACCCGCGTAATCGTGCTGGCCGGCGGCGCGGATTTCTGGTCCAACGGCATGGACTTGAATGCCATCGAGGCCGCCGCCAGCCCGCCGGACGAATCCTGGGACAACATTCGCGCCATCGACGAAGTGGCCGAGGCGGTGATCCGGACCACTAGCCACCTGACCGTCTCCGCCATCGGCGGCAATGCCGCGGCCGGCGGGGTGTTTCTCGCCCTGGCCGCCGACCAGGTCTGGGCGCGCTCCGGCGTGGTGCTGAACCCGCACTACAAGAACATGGGCAACCTGTACGGCTCGGAATACTGGACCTACCTGTTGCCCAAGCGCGTGGGCGAGGGCGGGATCAAGGCGGTGATGGGCCATCGCCTGCCCATGCTGGCGGCCGAGGCCGAAGCCCTGGGCCTGATCGACCGGACGGGCCCGAATCATCGGCCGGACTTCGACACGTTCGTGCTGGACCAGGCCGCGCGCCTGGCCGGAGACGACTTCGAGAGCCGCCTGGCCGCCAAGATCGAGCGGCGCGAGCGCGACGAGGCGGAGCGTCCGCTGCATGACTACCGCGACGCGGAGCTGGAACGCATGCGGATGAATTTCTACGGCTTCGATCCGTCCTACCACGTCGCCCGCTTCCGCCTGGTCCGGCGCAGTCCGCACGCCTGGACGCCGCTGTACCTGGCCCATCACCGCGCGCGGGTCGGCGGCAAGTGAGCGCAGTCAACCATACCCACTCGGTGCGCCGGGTCACCGTGGCCGGGCGCGTCCAGGGCGTGGGCTTTCGACCCTTCGTGTACCGCCTGGCCCATGAATTGAAGCTGACCGGCTGGGTCTACAACGCTTCCGGCGTGGTCGAAGTCGCCATCCAGGGCCCGGAAGACCAGCTCGACGCCTTCGCCCGCGATGTCATCGAGTGCGCGCCGCCGCTGGCTCGGCCCGAGTTGCTGCGCAACGAGCCGGGCGACTGGGAAGATTTCCAGGCCTTCGAGATCCGCGCCAGCCAGTCCGAGGCCGACCCGGAAATCCACGTGCCGCCGGACCAGTTCCTATGCGACGACTGCCTGGCCGAGATCAGCGATCCGACCGAGCGCCGCTACCGCTATCCCTTCATCAACTGCACCCAGTGCGGGCCGCGCTACACCATCATCCGCGCGCTGCCCTACGACCGCCCGAACACGACCTTGAAAGATTTTCCGCTGTGCGCGGACTGCGACGCGGAATACCGCAACCCGCTGGACCGCCGCTTCCACGCCCAGCCGCTGGCCTGTGCGGTGTGCGGGCCGGTCTTGAGTTTTGTCCAGGGCGAGGAGCGTGCGCAAGGCAACGAAGACAGCCTGGCTGCGGCGGTGCGCGTGATTCAGGCCGGCGGCATTCTCGCCGCGCGCGGCGTTGGCGGTTACCACCTGATCTGCGATGCGGCCAACGAGACGGCGGTTTCGACCCTGCGCGCGCGCAAGCACCGGCCGGACAAGCCGCTGGCGATCATGGTGCCCATGGCCGGCCCCGACCGCCTGGATGGCGCGCGCCAGCTCGCTGAGCTGGATGAAGCCACGGCCGCGCGCCTGGCCGACCCCGAACGTCCGATCATGCTGGCCCCGATGCGCCGCGATGCGCCGCTGGCGCCCAGCATCGCGCCGGGTCTGAACGAGGTCGGCCTGATGCTGCCCTACAGTCCGATTCACCACCTGCTCTTGGGCGACCTGGGCCGGCCCATCGTGGCCACCTCCGGCAACCTGAGCGGCGAGCCGGTACTGACCGACCCGGTCGACGTCGAGGCGCGCCTGGGCAAGGTCGCCGATGCCTTCCTGCACCACGACCGCCCGATCCAGCGCCCGGCCGACGACCCGGTCTGGCGGAAGATTGCCGGCCGCGTGCGCCCGATTCGCTTAGGGAGAGGCAACGCGCCGCTGGAAATCGAGCTGCCGGTGACGCTCAGAGAACCCCTGCTGGCGGTCGGCGCCTTTTTGAAAAACACCGTCACCCTGGCCTGGAAATCGCGCGCCATCGTCTCGCCGCACATCGGCGAGCTGGAGAGCCCGCGCGCGGTCGAGGTTTTTCGCCAGGTCTCGGCGGATCTTCAGGATCTCTACGGCGTGCGGGCACAAAGCCTGGCCTGCGACGCCCACCCCGATTTCCCCAACAGTCGCTGGGCGCGCGACGCCGGCCTGCCGCTGACCCGCGTGTTCCACCACGAAGCCCACGCCTCGGCCCTGGCCGGCGAGTTCGGCACCCTCGATCGCGACCTGCTGGTCTTTGCCTGGGACGGCGTCGGCTACGGCCGCGACGGCACGCTGTGGGGCGGCGAGACCTACTACGGCCGCCCTGGAAACTGGCAGCGCGTGGCCTCGTTCCGACCGTTCCGCCTGCCCGGCGGCGACCGCGTTACCCGCCAGCCCTGGCGTACGGCCCTGTCGCTGTCCTGGCACGCCGGCTTCGACTGGGAGAGCGCACCGGATTTCGACCCGCTGCTGCAATCGGCCTGGGACAAAGGCATGGCCAGCCCGGAAAGCAGTGCGGTGGGGCGCCTGTTCGACGGCGCGGCGGCGCTGGCCGGCGTGGCCATGGAGGCCAGCTACGAAGGCCAGGGCCCGACCTGGCTGGAAGCCCTGGCCGCTCAAGGCGATGATCCCGGCGCGCCAGACCTGACCCTGACCGAAGACGAACAAGGCCTGCTCCGTGCCGACTGGTCCGAACTGATGGCCTGGATGGCCGACGCGCGCATTGCCGTCGCCGACCGCGCCGTCGGTTTCCACGCAGCCCTGGCCCGCCTGATCGCCGCCCAGATCCGCGAACTGGCCAAACGCTACGAGTTCGCCGAAGTCGGCCTGACCGGCGGCGTGTTCCAGAACCACCTGCTCGCTGCCCAGGCCGCCCGGGCGATCGTCTCCTCCGGCCGTACCGCGCTCATCCCCGAACGCCTGCCCGTCAACGACGCCGGCATCAGCTACGGCCAGGTCATCGAAGCCGCCAGCACCTATACTGATTCCCGCCGATCTCGGCCCTGATCCTCCAACGAAAGAATCGATACGCATGAAACTCGAATCCCACATCCGCCTGGCCCACGGCAACGGCGGGCGCTACATGCGCGAACTCATCGATGGCCTGTTTGCTGCCCGCTTGAGCGAGCAGGGCCTGGACACCAGCGTCGACTCGGCCATGGTCGAGGTGCCGCAGGGCGTTCGCATGATGATGACCACCGACGGATTCACCGTCGATCCGCTGGAGTTTCCCGGCGGCAACATCGGTTCGCTGGCCGTCCATGGCACGGTCAACGACCTGGCCGTGGCCGGCGCCTTTCCGCTCTACCTGACCCTCAACGCCTTCATCGAGGAAGGCACGGAGACGGCGCTGCTGGAGCGCATCGTCGACGCGCTGGCGTCCGCTGCCAAGGAAGCCGGAGTCAAGGTTGTTGCGGGTGACACCAAGGTGCTGGCTCGCGGCGAATGCGGCGGTGTCTACCTGGCCACCACCGGGCTGGGCGTGGTGCCGGCCACGCACACCCTGGGCCAGAAGCAGGTCCGACCGGGCGACAAGCTGATCGTGTCCGGCACGCTTGGCGACCACGGTACGGCCGTGCTGCTGGCGCGCGAGGAATACGGCCTGAGAGGCGACCTGAAATCGGACTCGGCCAGCGTCCTGCCGATCACCGAGATGCTGATGAAGCGCACCGGTCTTCGCTTCATGCGTGACCCTACCCGCGGTGGGCTGGCCACGGTGGCGCTGGAGCTGGCGCGCGAATCCGGACTGTCCATCACCATGGACGAGAACGCCATTCCCTTGAGCGAGCCGGTCCAGGCGGTGTGCGAGCTGCTGGGCTACGACCCGCTGTATCTGGCCTGCGAAGGCCGCGTGGTGGCGGCCATTGCTCCGGACGAAGCCGACGATGCGGTGCGTGAACTGCGCCTGTCCGGCGTGGCCCCCGACGCCGCCGTCATCGGCACCATGGGCGAGAAAAAAGGCGCGGTCACGCTCACCACCAGCCTGGGCGGCCAGCGCCTGATCGACGAGCTCGAAGACGACCCGCTGCCGCGGATTTGCTAGCCGCGGCTGCCCAGTGGTGCCAGGCTATGCTGTGTGGTCGCGCCCATCTGCTGCCCCTTCGATGACGAAACGACTGATGATGAAATCCCGCGTGGCGGCGCCGGACCGCCGAGAAAGCCTGTGCGGAGCCGGTCGGATGCTTCGGACCCTCCCCCTGCTGTGGTTTCTGCTGTTCAGCACTATGCCTGCAGCCGAACTGCGGCCCCTGCCGAGTCCGGCCGGCACCGGCAGCCTGGCACCGACCTGGACGGGTCTGTCTGACGACCGGGCGGTGCTTTCCTGGCTGGAGCGGGTCGAGCGGGGGCATGCTTTCCGCTTTGCCGTCTTCGACGGCGAAGCCTTCGGCGCGGTCGGCGAGATTGCCCGCGGCGAGGACTGGTTCGCCAACTGGGCCGACAAGCCCGGCCTGTTCGAGCTGGGCGACGGGGCCTGGCTGGCCCACTGGCTGGTCAAGTCGGGGGAGGCAACGTACGCCTACGACGTGGCAATGGCCGTCTCGACCGATCAGGGCCAGACCTGGTCGACGCCGTTCAGCCCGCACGATGACGGCACGCAGACCGAGCACGGCTTCGTCAGCTATTTCCACCAGGCTGGCCATCGCGCCGGCGTGGTCTGGCTGGACGGGCGCGAGACCGCCGGCGGTGATCACGGGCATGATGATCATGCCCACGAACATCCTCACCATGGCCAAGGGGACATGACGCTGCGCACGGCCGTGGTCGATGCGGCCGGCCAGGTTTCCGAGCCCGCCTTGCTGGATGAGCGGGTGTGCGATTGCTGTCGGACCGCTTCAGCGCTGACCGGGTCCGGCCCGGTGGTGATCTACCGCGGTCGCAGCGCCGATGAAATCCGCGACATTCGCATCGTGCGGCGGCTGGCCGACGGCTGGACCGAGCCGGTCAGGATCCACGAGGACGACTGGCGCATCCAGGCCTGCCCGGTCAACGGCCCGGCGCTGATCGCCCAGGGCAATGGGCTGATCGCTGCCTGGTTCACCCTGGGCGGCGACGGCATCCCCCGGGTCGAGCTGGCCCGCTCGCAAGACGCCGGCGCCAGCTTCACCCACCTGGCCACGCTCGGCCGGGAGCGCGCCCTGGGTCGGGTCGATCTGGCCTGGTGGCAGGACGGCTTTGTCGTGTCCTGGCTGGATCAGGTCGACGGACAGGCACGTCTGCAGCTGGCCCGGTTCGATCGGGACGCCAGGCTGAAGGATCAGCGCGAGCTGGCTGCGCTGGATGGCGGGCGGGTCAGTGGTTTTCCCAAGCTGCGCAACCTGAAGGACCAGCGCCTGCTGGTGACCTGGACCGAGCCGGGC
>PWJA01000155.1 GCA_003560975.1 Gammaproteobacteria bacterium | reverse complement strand
GGCCGTCGGGGGTGTAACCCCGACCTACGGCTGGTCCCTGGTCCCTGGTCCCTGGTCCCTGGTCCCTGGTCCCTGGTCCCTGGTCCCTGGTCCCTGGTCCCTGCCCTCAAAGATTCGAATAGTTCGGCCCCGATCCGCCCTCGGGCGTCACCCAGTTGATGACCTGGTACGGATCGGCGATGTCACAGGTCTTGCAGTGCACGCAGTTGGCCGCGTTGATCTGGATGCGCTTGCCGTTTTCGTCTTCGACCTTCTCGTAGACGTTGGCCGGACAGAATCGGGTGCACGGGTTGCCGAACTCGGACTCGCACTTCGTGAAACACACGTCCGGGTCGATGATCTTCAGGTGGATGGGCTGGTCTTCGTCGTGCTCGGTCGAGGCAAAGTAGACCGACGCCAGTCGGTCGCGAGGCGGCAGATCGCGATCGATCCAATCGTAGTCGAAGCCGGCGTCATCGAGGTGCCGGTACTGGGCATGATCGGCGTGATTGCGCAGCGTCCTGGGCAGCTTGCCCACGGTCACAGTCTCCACGGCCGCCGTGATCATGCCGCGCCACAGCCCTTTCTGGAAGCCGGGCCGAACGTTGCGAACTTTCTTGAGTTCGGCAACCACGTCGGAGTTGCGCAGGCGCTGGTCGAAGCCCTCGGCGGACAGGTTCTCGGCCAGGTGCTCGGCGGCCAGCATGCCCGACTTCAGGGCCTGGTGGGTTCCCTTGATCTTGGGCACGTTGAGCAGGCCGGCCGAATCACCGATCAGGATGGCACCGGGCATTTCCACCCTGGGTAACGACTGGTAACCGCCTTCGACCAGAGCCCGCGCGCCGGCCGACAGAATTTCGCCTCCTTCGAGCAAGGGGTGCATGCTCGGATGGTGCTTGAACTGCTGAAACGCCTCGAACGGCGAGAATCGCGGGTCCTGATAATCCAGGGCACACACGAACCCGACGGCCACGCGATCCTTGTCCAGATGGTAGACGAAGCTGCCGCCGTAGAGCGCATTCGGCATGGGCCAGCCCACGCTGTGCTGAATCAGGCCAGGCTCGACGCGGCCGGCCGGCAGCTGCCACAACTCCTTCATTCCGATGGCATAGGTCTGCGGATCGCAATCCTTCGCCAGCTCGTACCTGGAAATCGCCCGTTTGCTCAAGTGGCCGCGACAACCCTCGCCGAGGACGGTCACCGCGGCCCGGATTTCGATGCCCTGGACGTAGGAATCCTTTTCCTGCCCCGCGCGGTCCACGCCCATGTCGCCGATGATGACCCCCTGCACCGCTCCCTGGTCGTCGTGACTCAGGTCGGCGGCGGCGAACCCGGGAAACAGATCGACGCCAAGCGCTTCGGCCCTGGGCGCCAACCAGGCGCAGGTCGCGCCCAGCGAAACGATGAAATTGCCGTGGTTGTTCTGCTGCGGCGGCGTGGGCAGCTTGCGCTTGCCGGTTTTCGTCAGCAGCAGGAACTCGTCGCGGCCGGCGGGCACGCAGATCGGCGGCGGATCGTCGCGCCAGCCGGGGATCAGGGCATCCAGTGGCTCCGGCTCGATGACCGCACCGGACAGGATCTGGGCTCCGATTTCGGACGCTTTTTCGATCACGCAGACGTTGAGGTGTTCGGCCAGCTGTTTCAGGCGGATCGCGCAGGCCAATCCGGCCGGTCCGGCGCCAACCACCACCACGTCGTATTCCATGATTTCGCGTTCACTCATTGCCTTGAACGTCCTGATCGATGTATTGGGAGAGTATTTGTCCGGACATTTTACCGGATTCGGTTTTCCGACGACGCGGTTTCCTGCAGCCACTCCTGAACCGGGGGCCAGATCGCCTCGAGCATGAGCGGCTGGGCCGCCTCGCTCGGATGAATGCCGTCGCTCATCATCATACCGGGCCGGTCGAACAGATTCTCGAGGAAAAAGGGCAGCAGCACGACGTCGTGACGCGTTGCCAGCTCCGGATACAGGCGCTCGAAGCGGTCGAGGTAGGCTGCGCCCAGATTGGCCGGCAGCCGGATCTGCATGAGCGCAACATCGATGCCGGCCTCCTGAGCCGTCACGATCATTTCTTCCAGATTGCCCCTGAGCTGGCCGGGATGCAGAGCTCGAAGGCCGTCGTTGCCGCCGAGCACGATCAGCAACCGGCTCGGCGCATGCTGCTCGATCAAACCGGGCAGACGGCGCACTCCGCCGGCCGAGGTCTCGCCGGAAATGCTGGCATTGATGACCGTGTACTCAGCGCCCAGCCGCTCCGACAACAACGCCGCCCAGCCGGATTCACGCGGCATGTTATAAGCGTCTGACAGACTGTCGCCAAGGATCAGAAGAGTCTCGGCCTCCGCAGCCTGCGTCTGAGCAAAGCCGCCGACCAACGGCAACCACCAAACCAATAGAAGAATTCTTGCAAGCATGAGCGATTCCAGTTCCTCGATTCTGAGCTGCCGCCGGGTTGGATTCGCGGTGCAGGCGCCGGGAGGCCATCTCGATATCCTCCACGATATCAGTCTCGACCTCAACGCCGGGGAAACGCTGGCCATCGTGGGCGCCTCGGGATCCGGGAAAACCACCCTGCTGGGCCTGCTGGCCGGCCTGGAACAGCCGACTTCCGGCGAAATCTGGCTGGCCGGCTCTCGCCTCAACCACCTGGACGAAAACGAGCGCGCCCGGCTTCGGCGCCGCAACGTGGGTTTCGTGTTTCAGTCGTTTCATCTGTTGCCCAGCCTCACTGCGCTGGAAAACGTCCTCCTGGCCCTGGAAATTGCCGGGATCGATCGACCGCGCGAGCGCGCCCTGGCGGCACTGGACCAGGTCGGATTGAGTCACAGACTGCATCACTACCCGCGCCAGATGTCCGGGGGAGAACAGCAGCGCGTGGCCATCGCGCGCGCATTCTCGGCCGAGCCGACCATTCTTTTCGCCGACGAGCCGACCGGCAACCTGGATCGCCAGACCGGCCAGGCCGTTGCCGACCTGCTGTTTCGGATCAACCGCGAGCTGGCAACCGCCCTGGTGCTGGTCACGCACGATCCGAGCCTGGCCCGGCGCTGCGGACGCGCGGAAGAAATCGAAGACGGTCGATTGATCGCAGCCGAACAAGAGCAGCGGACCGGGCGCCTGCAGCTGGTCGAGGGCGGCCAGCAACCGTGAACCCGCTGACCCTGTCGGCCCGCCTGCTGCTGCGCCAGGGGCGCTCGGGGGCCTTGCTGATTCTCGCCGTGGGCTTGATCGTCGCCACCGCTGCCCTGGTCGCCGTGGGCAGTTTCACCGACCGGGTCGGCCGCGCGCTGGAACGCCAGGCCGGTGAAGCGCTGGCGGCGGATCTGGTGATCGCCGCCGACCAGCCCATTCCGCAGCGCGTCCGCGAACAGGCCGAACGCCTCGACCTGTACACCGCAGAGACAATCAGCGTCAACACGGCCCTGTTCGTCGGCGAGGAGACCCAGCTCGTCGCCGTCAAGGCGGTCGGGCCCGGCTATCCGCTGCGCGGGATCCTGCGCCTGGATCCGGGCCGGGGCGAAGCGGAGCAGGAGGTTCAAGCCCCTCCCGAGCCGGGCACCGCCTGGATGGACCCGCGCGCCCAGCGTGCTCTCGACGCCGGCATCGGCGATCGGGCCGAAATCGGCGTCCTCGCCCTGGACATCCGCGCCATCCTCACCTACGAGCCGGATCGAGCGGGCGCAGGATTCGGCTTTGCACCGCGCTTGATGGTTCATCTGGACGATTTGGTCGCAAGCGAACTGCTGGGGCCGGGTGCGAGAGCGCGCTACCGGCTGCTGTTGGCCGGCGAGGAGCGGGCGCTGCGGGATTTCCGGCAGTGGTTTGCCGACCAGC
>PWJA01000243.1 GCA_003560975.1 Gammaproteobacteria bacterium | reverse complement strand
CCGCCTGCCGGTCGATGCCCGCCAGGGCCGCATGCTGATCGAGGCGGCCGAACGCGGCGCCCTGGCCGAGGGCCTGATCCTGGTGGCCGCCCTGAGCATCCCCGACGTGCGCGAACGACCGCTCGACCAGCAGCAGGCCGCCGACCAGGCCCACGCCGAGTTCGCGGTGCCGGGCTCGGATTTCCTGACCCTGCTCAAGCTGTGGCGCTGGTGGCAGGACACGCGCAGCGAACACTCGCGCAGCCAGGCCGACAAGCGCGCCCGCAAACGTTTCCTCAACGCCCAGCGGCTGCACGAATGGGGCCAGCTGCACGGTCAATTGCTGGCCATCGCCCGCGAACAGCGCTGGCCGGTCGGCAAGCCCGGCCAGGCCGATGACCTCGCCGTCCATCGCAGCCTGCTGTCCGGTCTGCTCGGCCTGATCGGCCAGCACCACGAAAGCGGCGAGTACCAGGGCGCCCGGGGCCACAAGTTCCGCATCTTCCCCGGCTCGGGCGTAAGCCAGCGCACGCCCGGCTGGATCATGGCCGCCGAACTGGTCGAAACCGGGCGCACGTACGCGCGCATGGTTGCCCCGATCCAGCCGGACTGGCTCGAGCAGCAGGCCCGGCATCTGCTCAAGTCGCGGGTGTTCGACCCGCACTGGGATCGCCGCTCCGGACGGGTCATGGGCTACGAGCAGCTCAGCCTGCACGGCCTGATCGTGGTCGAGAAGCGGCGCTGCCACTTTGGCGCGCACGACCCGAAGACCGCCCGGGCGCTGTTCATCCGCCACGCCCTGGTGCGCGGCGAAATGCATGCCCAGGCGGCGTTTCTGAAAAAGAATCGCGCCCTGCGCGATGAACTGGCCCGTCACGAACACAAGCGCCGCCGCCGCGACGTGCTGGCCTCGGATACCGAGCTGGAGGCGTTCTTCGACGCCCGGCTGCCCGAGCAGGTCTTCACGACCCGGGCGTTTCTGCGCTGGTACGACGCGCTCGGCAGGGAAGCGCAGGACCGGCTGCTCTACGACCAGGCCACCGTGCTGCGCGAAGAGGCGGCGCTGGCCGAACGCGACGCCTTTCCCGAACGTCTGCGCATCGGGCCCGAACGGTTCCGCCTGCACTACCAGTTCGATCCGGCCAGCGAGGCCGACGGGGTCACGCTGGATTGTCCGCTGCACCTGCTCAACCGGCTCGAGCCGGAACGGCTGGAGTGGCTGGTCCCCGGCATGCTGGAAGAAAAGGTCACCGCCCTGATCGCCAGCCTGCCGAAATCCAGGCGCCGCGCGCTGGTGCCGGCGGCGGAATACGCGCGCGCGGCCATCGAAGGTCTCGGCGCCGAGCCGGCCGGCTCGTTGCTGGATCGGTTGTGCACCGAACTGGGTCGAATCGGCGGCATCGAGATCACCCGCCAGGACTTTCAGCTCGACAAGCTCCCGCGCCACCTGTTTTTCCGGATTCGGGTGCGCGATGACGGCGGCCGCGTGCTCGGCCAGAGCCGCCGCCTGGACGAGCTGAGCGCGCGTTTCGCCGAGCGCGCCCGGGCCGAATTCATGGCCCGCCAGGCCGAGCGCTGGCAGCGAGACGGCCTCAAGCCCGGCGATCTCGAGCCGCTGCCCGAAGTGGTCACCACGCGTGGCGGCCACCAGGCCTGGCCGGCCCTGGTCGAGCAGGGCGCGCTGGCCGGAGTGCGCTTGTTCGACGCACCCGAAGACGCGCGCCTGGCCCATGCCGGCGGCATTGCCGCGCTGTTGAAAGCCTCGATGGCCGATTCGTGGAAGTACCTGAAGAAAAACCACGGCCTGTCCCGCCCGGCCCAGATTGCCTGGACCCGGGTCGAGGACGTTTCCGACCTCACCGCAGCCCTGCGCGAGCTGTCCCTGCGCCGCTTCACCCGGCCCGACGAGGTCTGGCCGGTGCGCGGCGGCGAGGCTTTCCAGCGCCTGCTGGAGGCGGTCCGGCGGGAGTTCGTCGGCAGCTGCCAGGCGGACGCGAAGGTCCTCGACGAGGTCATCCTGAGCTGGCACGAAATGACGCGAACGCTGGATTCGCTGGCCCAGGCGGTGCCCAACAACATCGCCGACCTGCGCTCGCAGCTCGACGATCTCGTCTACGCCGGTTTTCTGGCCGATATCGAGGCCGACCGCCTCGCCCACTACCCGCGCTATCTCAAGGCGATGCGCATGCGACTGGAAGCCCTGGAGCAGGACCCGGTCCGCGACGATCAGCGCATGAACGAGATCCGGCCGTGGTGGCAGGCCTATCTCGAGCACCTGGCCGAGGGCGGCTGGTACACCCCCGAACTGGATCGTTACCGCTGGCTGGTCGAGGAATATCGCGTGCAAATCTTCGCCCAGCGCCTGGGTACGGCCGACAAGGTGTCACCCCAGCGGCTGAAGGAAGCCGCCGGGCAGGCAAAAATGGCGATGGACAGCCCGAAAAGGCGCCTTGGCTGAGTGGTCCGTCACGGAGTGGATTCTCTTGTTTTTTTTGACACGAATTTAATGGGCGAATTTTGATCACAGGTTAGAATACGGGCACCCAATCAACGGTGGAAAGACCGAATGAATCACTCTGCGGCCATAATGGCCCTTGTCTTGATGACTGGTGTCGGTTTCAGCGCCAGCAGTCTGGCCGACGGAAGCGGGTTGGCCGCTCTGGAGACCGATCTGAGCCTGCAAATCGAGGTCGATGCACCGGGTCTTCCCGGGCTGTTTGCCGTCGTCAAGTCCGAACCCACCGCAGCCGCTGCCGTGACCTACGCGGTCGGCACTGGCGCGGTTGAGTTCAATATCAGCGACCGGGTGGCGGACTCCCTGGACAATCCCCTGTTCTGTTTCGATTTCTCCGAGGGGAACAACTCGCAGATTCGCCTCGAGGTTGAATCCGTGGGCGGCCAGACCGCCTTGCCTGCGATCGCCAAAACCGTGCCCTTGCAGTACGGCGTGAGCAACCAGGGCATCCTGTTCTCCCCGCCAGCGCTGGTTCAGTGTTTCTACTACGGGCTCGGAGGCGGTGCGCAGTTCGGCCTGTACGGGCGCGCTCCCGCGTCCAGGGATGCCGGCAGTGGAGGTCCCGAGCATGATCGGATTTTCGAGAATCGCTTCGAGGTATTCAGCGACCTGCACATCCACTACGATCCGGAATTCCTGCCCGAAAGCATCGCGGTGGGTGACACCTTGACCTACCAGCTGGTCGTGTCCAACCCGGGCGATGTTGCGCTGCATTCGGTTTCCTTCCAGGAGGTGTTTCCGGCCGACTCCGACGTGTATCCGGTCGCCCTGGACGCCGGCTCCTGGGACTGTGACGCCTGTCCCACCGACCTGCAGAGCGGGCAGGGCGAAATCCGCTTTTCCGAACAGTCCCTTGCTGCCGGGGAGGAATGGCGCTTTGTGGTACAGCGACCGGTGCTGGCGACATCGACCAGCGAGGGCGTGATCCGTCTGCATGCCGGTGCGGTCGACGGTCCCGGTGCCTCGGCGCTGTTCGACGCGGACGTGGTGGAAATCCCCCTCGTTGGCGAGCCGTTCCAGCTGGTCTTTGTCAGCGATGACGATTCGGTTGTCCTGGGGGGTACCAAACAGCTGGTCATCCAGGTACAAGACAACAAGGGGCTGCTCGTCGCCAATGACTCGCGTTCCCTCGACGTCGTTCGACTCGTCGACTCCACCGGAAGCGTGGAGGGCCTGGGCCCGATCAACCTCACCAACGGTTCGGTGACCTTGACCGTCACCGGCGTTGCGCCGGGAGTGGTAAAAGTGCGGGCTACCGATAATCCTTCCACTCTGCAGCCCGGATTCACCGAGTTCTCGGTCGTTTCGGACTGATCGGACCTCGGTTGCGGTGCCGTTTGCTCAAGCCCCTG
>PWJA01000039.1 GCA_003560975.1 Gammaproteobacteria bacterium | reverse complement strand
TGGTGATGCCGGGCGACAACGTGCAGATGCAGGTGGAGCTGATCGCGCCGATCGCGATGGAAGAAGGCCTGCGCTTTGCCATTCGCGAAGGCGGCCGTACCGTCGGTGCCGGCGTGGTAGCGAAAATCCACGAATAAAGCACTGGCAATTTCGCCTGGGCCGTTGTTATAATGGGCGGCTCGAGTATATGGGCCCCTTCAGTCCCAGGCTGAGGGGGCTCTTGATCTTCGGATCAGAGTAATGGCCACCCGAAAGGGTGGTGGGATTGAGTTCTTTTACAGACTAAAGGCGTACGGCAATGGCCGAACAGAAAATCCGTATTCGTTTGAAGGGTTTCGATCATCGTCTGATCGATCGATCGACCCAAGAAATCGTGGATACCGCGAAGCGGACCGGAGCTCAGGTTCGGGGCCCCATCCCGCTGCCGACCCGGAAAGAGCGCTACACGGTTCTGATTTCCCCGCACGTCAACAAGGACGCGCGTGACCAGTACGAGATCCGGACGCACAAGCGGCTCCTGGATATCGTCGACCCCAACGACAAGACCGTCGACGCGCTGATGAAGCTGGATCTCGCCGCCGGCGTTGACGTCCAGATCAAGCTGTACTGAGGCCAACGGGAGAAAGAGCAATGACAATCGGACTCGTAGGCAGGAAAAAAGGCATGACCCGGGTGTTTTCGGAAGACGGTACTTCGGTGCCGGTCACCGTGGTCGAGGTCAGCCCCAACCGGGTGACTCAGGTTCGGACCAGTGAGGCGGACGGCTATGCCGCCATCCAGGTCACGAGCGGAACCCGTCGTACGTCTTTGGTCAATCGTCCCCTGGCCGGCCATTTTGCCAAGGCCGGCGTCGAAGCCGGCGACGGTCTCTGGGAATTCCGCCTGGATGCCGGCGAAGGAGACGAACTGCAGGTAGGCGCTGAAATCGCCGTCGGACACTTCGAGGTCGGACAGCGGGTGGACGTGACCGGGACCAGCAAGGGCAAGGGCTTCGCCGGCGTCATCAAGCGCCACAACTTCCGCATGCAGGACGCCACCCACGGCAACTCGCTGTCGCATCGTGCGCCGGGTTCGATCGGCCAGTGCCAGACGCCGGGGCGTGTTTTCAAGGGCAAGAAAATGGCTGGCCGCATGGGCGGTGAGCGCGTAACGACCCAGAATCTGGAGGTCGTGCGCGTCGACGCCGAGCGCAACCTGTTGCTGATTCGCGGTGCGGTCCCGGGTGCGCCCGGCGGTCACGTTTTTGTCCGGCCTTCCAGCAAGGCTTGAGATTTCAGGAGATTTAGTGATGGAACTTGCAGTCGCCGGTGGTGCAACAATCGAGGTCTCGGACCAGGTGTTTGGTCGCGATTTTTCCGAGCCGCTGGTTCACCAGGTCGTTACCGCGTATCTGGCCGGCGCCCGGTCGGGGACCAAGGCCCAGAAGAACCGGGCCGCCGTTTCCGGCGGCGGGCGCAAGCCGTGGCGTCAGAAGGGCACCGGCAACGCGCGCGCGGGCACCATCCGCAGCCCCATATGGCGCAGTGGCGGTGTCACGTTTGCCGCCCAGCCGCGCGACTTCACCCAGAAGGTCAATCGCAAGCAGTTTCGGAGCGCGTTGAAGTCCATCCTCTCGGAGCTGGTGCGTCAGGATCGCCTGACCATCGTGGAGTCTCTGGCGATCGACGAGCCACGCACCAGGATGGCGGTTGACCTGCTGGCCGACCTTGGCGTGCAGCGAGGATTGATTGTCGATGCCGAGCCGGACGGTCACTTCTATCTTGCCTCCCGGAACCTGCCTGGAGTTTACGTTCTGGCGGCCGACCGCCTTGATCCGGTCAGCCTGGTCGGCGCGGAGAAGGTGGTTCTGACCCGCTCGGCCGTGGAAAAGATTCAGGAGTGGCTGGCATGAACAACGAACGACTGTATCAAGTGATCCGTTTTCCGCACATTTCGGAAAAGACCGCGCGCCTGCAGGCTGATTCGAATCAGTACGTATTCGAGGTTCGCAAGGACGCCACCAAGACCGAAATTCGCCAGGCGGTCGAAGGCCTGTTCGAGGTCAACGTCGAGGGCGTGCGGGTTGTCAACGTCAAGGGCAAGCGGAAGAGTTTCCGTTTTCGCACCGGACGTCAGAAGGATTGGAAGAAGGCCTACGTGAGAGTGCGTGCAGGCCAGGTTATCGAAGACTTGCAGGCTGACTGAAGCCTGATTTTGCAGAGCCGGGATTAGTAGACATGCCTATTGTCAAAGCAAAACCCACATCGCCAGGTCGGCGCGGCAAGGTGTCGATTCGCCATGACCACCTGTGGTCGGGCAAGGCGTATGCGCCGCTGCTGGAGTCGCAGAACTCCACCGGGGGCCGCAACAACGCCGGTCGGATCACGACCCGTCACAAGGGCGGCGGTCACAAGCACCACTACCGGGTCATCGACTTCAAGCGCGACAAGGACGGTGTGAAGGGTGTGGTTGAGCGGATCGAGTACGACCCCAACCGCAGCGCCCACATCGCGTTGATCAAGTACCTCGACGGCGAGCGTCGCTACATTCTGGCGCCGCGCAATGTCCGCGCCGGCGACGAGGTCCAGAGTGGATCCGAGGCTCCGATCAAGGCGGGCAACGCCATGCAGCTGCGCTCGATTCCGGTCGGTACCCAGATTCACAATGTCGAGCTCAAGCCGGGTAAAGGTGGTCAGCTCGCCCGCAGCGCCGGGTCGGTCGTGCAGCTGGTTGCGCGTGAGGGCCAGTATGCAACGGTCATGCTGCGCTCCGGCGAAATGCGCAAGATCCACGCGCGCTGTCGGGCGACGATTGGCCAGGTGGCCAACTCCGAGCACAACCTGGAGAAGCTGGGCAAGGCCGGTGCAAAGCGCTGGCGCGGGGTTCGTCCCACCGTGCGTGGTGTGGCCATGAACCCGGTCGACCACCCGCATGGTGGCGGCGAAGGCCGAACCTCCGGGGGTCGCCATCCGGTCACTCCCTGGGGTCAGCAGACCAAGGGCAAGCGTACCCGTACCAACAAGCGGACCGGGAAATACATCTCGCGGCCGCGCAAGCGTAAATAGAACAGGAATTCACGATGCCACGTTCAATCAAGAAAGGGCCTTTTGTGGACCACCACCTGGTCGCCAAAGTCGACGCCGCGGTGGAAACCAACAACAAGCGTCCGATCAAGACCTGGTCCCGTCGCTCCATGATCCTGCCGGACATGGTTGGATTGACCATTGCGATCCACAACGGGCGTCAGCACGTGCCGATCCTGATCAACGAAAACATGGTGGGCCACAAGCTCGGAGAGTTCGCGCCAACGCGGACGTTCAAGGGCCATGCGGCTGACCGGAAAAGCAGGTAACAGGAAGCGAAGTGATGGAAGCGATTGCAAAGCTCAGAGGTGCTCGCGTTTCGGCCCAGAAAGCGCGGTTGGTTGCGGATCAGGTCCGCGGCCTTCCGGTCGAGCGTGCCGACGAGTTGCTGATGTTCAGCAACAAGAAGGCCGCGCAGATCATCCGCAAGGTTCTACTTTCGGCCGTTGCCAACGCCGAACACAACTCCGGTGCCGACATCGACGAGTTGACGGTGGATCGAATCTGGGTTGACGAAGGGCCGACCATGAAGCGCGGTCGCGCCCGGGCCAAGGGCCGGTATACCCGGATCCTGAAACGAAGCAGTCACATCACCGTCGTGCTGGCAGAGAGCTAAGGACAAACCATGGGTCAAAAGGTACATCCAAACGGAATTCGGCTCGGCATCTCCAGGGACTGGTCTGCCAAGTGGTACGCGGAAGGCGAGGAATTTGCCGATTACCTCAACACCGATCTGCAGGCGCGCGCGTATTTGAACAAGACGCTTGCCCATGCCGCGATCAGCCAAATCCAGATCGAGCGCCCGGCCAAGTCGGCCGAGATCACGGTTCATACGGCTCGGCCCGGAATCGTGATCGGCAAGAAAGGCGAAGACATCGAGAAGCTGCGCCGGGAAGTCAGCAAGATCATGGGTGTGCCGACCAATATCCGGGTCAGCGAGATTCGCAAGCCGGAACTCGATGCCAAGCTGGTGGCCGACAGCATCGCCCAGCAGCTGGAGCGTCGAGTCATGTTCCGGCGCGCGATGAAGCGGGCCGTCGGCAATGCGATGCGCCTGGGTGCTCTCGGGATCAAGGTCCAGGTGGGCGGGCGTCTGAACGGCGCCGACATTGCCCGGACCGAGTGGTATCGAGAAGGCCGCGTGCCATTGCATACCTTGCGCGCGGACGTCGATTACGGGGTTGCGGAAGCCGAAACCACGTACGGAATGATCGGCATCAAGGTGTGGGTGTACAAGGGCGATGTCTTTGACCTGCACGCCGAAGCGAAAGCCGAAAATGCCCCCGGTCGGGGCGGACGCAAGGAGAGCTAGTCATGCTGCAGCCGAAACGTACGAAATTCCGAAAGCAGCAGAAGGGTCGCAACCGCGGCCTGGCGCAGGTCGGCAATCGCGTCAGCTTTGGCGAGTTCGGCCTGCAGGCAACGACCACCGGTTTCCTGACCGCGCGCCAGATCGAGTCGGCTCGTCGTGCCATCACTCGGCACGTCAAGCGCGGTGGCAAGCTCTGGATTCGAGTGTTTCCCGACAAGCCGATCACCAAGAAGCCCGTAGAGGTTCGCATGGGTAAAGGGAAGGGCAACGTCGAGTACTGGGTTGCACCGGTCCAGCCGGGGCGAATGATCTATGAAATCCAGGGTGTCAGCGAAGACGTCGCCCGGGAAGCGTTTCGGCGCGCGGCTGCCAAGCTCAGCGTCAAGACCGCATTTGTAGCGAGGACGATGTCATGAAGGCCGATGAACTGCGACAGAAGGATGCGGCTGAACTCAAGGAGTTGCTGTTGAAGCTGCGCAAGGACCAGTTTTCCCTGCGCATTCAGCATGCCAATGGCACTTTGAACAATCGCCATGACATCCGTCATGTGCGCCGGGATATCGCGCGGGTGAAAACCGTGCTCAACCAGATTCAGGGTAATTCAGCATGACAGACGAAACCAAGGTGCAGCGCAGCCAGGTCGGCCGCGTGGTCAGCAACAAGATGAACAAGACCGTGACCGTGCGCCTGGAGCGATTGGTCAAGCATCCGCTGTATGGCAAGTACATTCGTCGGTCCAGCAAGGTGCACGCGCACGACGAGACCAACGACTGCAATGAGGGCGACACCGTTCGCATCGCACAGACCCGGCCCGTTTCCAAGACCAAGGCCTGGGCTGTGATCGAAGTGATCGAGCGAGCCCAGTAACCGGAGCATATCGGCATGATTCAGATGCAATCCAGACTGGCCGCGGCAGACAACAGCGGTGCGCGCGAGCTCATGTGTATCAAGGTGCTCGGCGGCTCGAAGCGGCGGTATGCAAATATCGGTGACGTCATCAAGGTGACCGTCAAGGATGCGATACCGCGCGGCAAGGTGAAGAAAGGCGAGGTCTACAACGCGGTCGTGGTTCGCACCGCGAAAGGTGTTCGTCGTCGTGACGGTTCGCTGATTCGGTTCGACGGCAATGCCGCGGTCCTGCTGAACAACAAACTGGAGCCGATCGGTACCCGCATTTTCGGGCCTGTGACCCGCGAACTGCGCTCGGAACGGTTCATGAAGATCGTGTCTCTGGCGCCGGAAGTCCTGTAAGGAGTCAATGATGCAACGCATTCGCAAGGGTGACGAAGTGATCGTAATCGCCGGCCGGAGCAAGGGTCAGCGCGGTCATGTTCTGAAAGTCCAGAAAGATGGTCGACTGCTGGTCGAAAACGTCAACATGGTGAAAAAGCACCAGAAGCCGGATCCTCAGGCCCAGAGACCGGGCGGGATCATCGAGCGCGAGGCGCCGATCCAGGTTTCCAACATCATGCTGTACAACCCGGCGACCGACAAGGGCGATCGGGTTGGGTTCAAGTTTCTCGAAGACGGTCGCAAGGTTCGGTTTTTCCGTTCCACCGGCGAAGTCGTCGATATTTAAAGGCGGATTGAGTAATGGCAAGGTTGCATGATTACTATCGCGATACCGTGATCGGCCAATTGACCGAGCAGTTCGGCTATCGCAATGTGATGGAAGTGCCCAGGGTTCAGAAGATCACTCTGAACATGGGGCTCGGCGAGGCTGTGGGCGACAAGAAGGTGATCGAAAATGCCGTTTCCGACATGGCCAAGATCGCCGGCCAGCGGCCGATCGTCACCAAGGCGCGCAAGTCCGTGGCCAGCTTCAAGATCCGGGACGGTTACCCGATCGGCTGCAAGGTGACATTGCGCCGCGAGAGAATGTACGAGTTCCTCGATCGTCTGGTCAACGTGGCGTTGCCGCGAGTCCGGGACTTTCGCGGGATCCCGCGCAAGTCGTTCGACGGCAGCGGGAACTACAGTCTCGGCGTCAAGGAGCAGATCATCTTTCCGGAAATCAACTACGACCAGATTGATTCGATCCGTGGTTTGGACATCGCGATCACGACGAACGCGAAAACCGACGAGGAAGGAATGGCGTTGCTCAAGGCATTCGGTTTCCCGTTCCGGGCCCGTTAAGGAGTATGTAAGGTATGGCAAAGATTTCAATGGTGGAGCGGGAAAAGCGGCGGGCCAAACTGGCTGCGCGTTTTTCGGCGAAGCGCGCTGAACTCAAGCGCGTGATCGCGGATCCGGAAGCCGATTACGAAGAAAAGCAGGCGGCCATGCACCGGCTGAACAAGATGCCGCGCGATTCCAGTCCCGTCCGCCGGCGCAATCGTTGTCGGGTTTCCGGTCGGCCGCGCGGGTACTACCGTAAATTCGGGCTGGCGCGCAACAAGTTGCGCGAAGCGGCAATGCGCGGCGATGTGCCGGGCCTCCGCAAGGCCAGCTGGTAAGGAGCAATACGATATGAGCATGACCGACCCCATTTCCGACATGCTGGCGCGGATCAAGAATGCCCAGGCGGTGCGCAAGCGGACCGTAAGCATCCCGTCATCGACGGTCAAGACCGCAATTGCGGCAGTGCTGAAGGACGAAGGTTACATCCGGGATTTCCGGGTGGAGAGTGAAGGTGTGAAGTCGACCCTGATCGTCGAGCTGAAGTACGTGGATGGCCGCGGCGTCATCGATCGCCTGGATCGGTACAGCAAACCGGGCCGGCGGCGCTACTTCGGCAAGGACGAAATTCCGCGCGTGCTCAACGGGCTCGGCATTGCGATCATCAGCACTTCCAGTGGAGTGATGACGGACGCAAGGGCTCGCTCCGAGGGCCAGGGCGGCGAAGTGCTCTGCCTGGTGGCATAACCCGAGAGTTTCTGGAAGGAAATCACGATGTCAAGAATTGCCAAGAGCCCGATCAGCCTGCCCAAGGGCGTCGAGTTCAATGAAAAGGACGGCCTAGTCACCGTCAAGGGAACCCGCGGCTCGCTGGAGATGGCCCTGCATCCGGCCGTCCAGCTTTCCGTCGAGGACGGCGTGGTTTCGGTCAGTCCGATCAAGGAATCCGACATGGCCATGGCCGGGACGATGCGGGCGTTGATTGCCAACATGGTCGAAGGCGTGAGCAACGGCTTTGAAAAGAAATTGTCCCTGGTCGGCGTGGGCTATCGTGCCTCGGTGCAGGGAAAATCGCTGAACCTGCAGCTTGGGTTCAGTCACCCGGTGGATTTCGAAATCGCCGAGGGCGTCACCATCGAATGCCCGAGCCAGACGGAAATCGTCGTGCGCGGTTTCGACAAGCAGCAGGTCGGCCAGGTCGCGGCCAAGATTCGCAGCTTCCGGCCGCCCGAACCGTACAAGGGCAAGGGAGTCCGCTACGCCGATGAACGCGTGGTGATGAAGGAAGCCAAGAAGGCGTAAGGATCCGAATCATGAACCAAGGCAAAAACGAATCGAGATTGCGTCGGGCCCGGAAAACCCGGTCCCGCATCCAGCGTGCAAAGGTTGCGCGTTTGTCGGTCCATCGCACGGGCAAGCACCTGTACGCCCAGATCATTGCGCCCAACGGCGAGCAGACCCTGGCCGCGGCGTCCACCGTGCAAAAGGACATCCGCGACGGCCTGAAAGGTACCTGCAACGTCGAGGCGGCCAAGGCGGTCGGCAAGGCAATCGCCGAACGGAGTCTTGCGGCCGGCGTCGATGGCGTGGCTTTCGACCGCTCGGGATTCAAGTACCACGGTCGTATCAAGGCCCTGGCCGATGCCGCGCGCGAAGCCGGCCTGAAGTTTTAATCGGGAATTTGAGAAATGGCTAGAGAAACGAACACGGACGACCTGATCGAGAAACTGGTCGCAGTCAACCGCGTAGTCAAAGTGGTCAAGGGCGGCCGCCAGTTCAGCTTTACGGCGCTTGCCGTCGTGGGCGACGGCGAAGGCAAGGTCGGGTTCGGTTACGGCAAGGCGCGGGAAGTGCCGCTTGCCATTCAGAAAGCGATGGAGCGCGCCCGGCGCGACATGGTCAGGATTTCTCTCAACGAGGGCACCTTGTGGCACGCGATCAAGTCCAGCCACAGCGGTTCCCGGATTTACATGCAGCCGGCATCGGAAGGTACCGGCGTGATTGCAGGCGGCGCCATGCGTGCCGTCTTCGAGGCCGTGGGTGTTCAGAACGTGCTCGCCAAGAGCGTGGGTTCGAACAATCCGATCAATCTGGTGCGCGCCACGATGAAGGGTCTGCAGGCGATGGTGTCGCCCGAGCAGATCGCCATCAAGCGCGGCAAGCCCGTCGAGGAGATTCTTCAGCATCATGGCTAAGGAAAACACTGGCACGCTGCGCGTGACCCTGGTGCGCAGCACGAACGGAACCATCGGCAAGCACCGTGAGACGGTGCGCGGCCTTGGGCTGCGGCGTATGAATCACTCCGTGGAACTGGAAGATACGCCGGCCGTGCGCGGGATGATTCGCAAGGTTCACTATCTCGTTCGGGTCGAAACGGCCTGATCTCAGCCAAGCACGTTCAGGAACGCATTATGAAGCTCAACACGATTCAAGCCGCCGAGGGCAGCAAAACCAAACGCAAGCGCGTCGGCCGGGGCATTGGTTCCGGACTGGGCAAGACCGGCGGGCGTGGCCACAAGGGCCAGAAAGCGCGCTCGGGTGGCTATCACAAGGTCGGTTTCGAAGGCGGTCAGATGCCGCTGCAGCGTCGCCTTCCCAAGGTGGGCTTCAATTCCGCGGTCAATCGCTTTACGCGGGAAGTCCGGCTGTACCAGCTCAACGCTCTGGACGGTGAGGTGATCGACCTCGAGGTTCTCAAGGCCGCCGGCGTGGTGCAGAATCTCACGCGCAAGGTTCGACTGATCAACAAGGGAGACATCGAGCGGGCCGTCACCGTGCGCGGTATGCACGTGACCGCAGGTGCGCGCAAGGCGATTGAAGCCGCAGGCGGCAAGGTCGAGTAATGTCCACCAACGCCTCGGAAATGGCAGGCATGCTCGGCGGCATTGGTCGCCTCAAGGAGCTTCGGCAACGTCTTCTGCTCGTGCTGGTCGCGCTTCTGGTCTATCGGCTGGGGACCTTCATCCCGGTCCCGGGGATCAACCCGCTGGCCCTGATCGACCTGATGGACATGCAGCGCGGCACCATCGTGGACATTTTCAACATGTTCACCGGTGGTGCGCTGGGCCGCTTTTCCATTTTCGCACTCGGCGTCATGCCGTATATTTCCGCGGCCATCATCATGCAGTTGATGAGCCATGCCATCCCGCAGCTGCAGGCGCTGCGCAAGGAAGGCGAAGCGGGGCGGCGCAAGATTACCCAGTACACCCGCTACTTCACCGTGGTCCTGGCGATGTTCCAGTCGTTCGGTGTTGCAATCGCGCTGCAGAACCAGGGCGCCGGTGCCGGCTTGCCGGTCGTGATCGCCCCGGGGCCGGGCTTCGTGCTTGCCGCGGTGGTCACGCTCACGGCGGGCACGGTGTTTCTGATGTGGCTGGGTGAGCAGATCACCGAGCGAGGGATCGGGAACGGCATTTCGATCATCATCTTTGCCGGGATTGTCGCCGAGCTGCCGTCGGCCGTTGGTGCCACGCTGGAGTTGGTGAATACCGGCCAGTTGGGCATCACGACCGCGCTTTTCCTGCTTGTCATGGCCTTGGTCGTGACCGCGTTTGTGGTGTTCGTGGAGCGCGGCCAGCGCCGGATCACGGTCAATTACGCGCAGCGTCAGGGCCGTCAGGCCTACCGCAGCCAATCGACCCACCTGCCGCTCAAGGTCAATATGGCCGGGGTGATTCCGGCCATTTTTGCCTCCAGTCTCGTTCTGTTTCCGGCCACGATTTCGACCTGGTTCGGCCAGGCCGAGGGGGTGACCTGGCTTCAGAACGTGGCCCAGCAGCTCAGTCCGGGGCAACCGGTCTACATTGCCCTGTTCGGGGGTTTGATCGCGTTTTTCTGCTTTTTCTACACGGCCATCGTCTTCAATTCACGCGAAACCGCCGATAACCTGAAGAAGTCGGGAGCGTTCATCCCGGGCATTCGCCCCGGACGCCAGACCGCCGAATACATCGATTACGTGCTGACGCGGCTGACCACGGTGGGCGCGATCTACCTGGTGGCGGTCTGCCTGATGCCTGAGTTTCTGATCATGCGCTGGAACGTGCCGTTCTACTTCGGCGGAACCTCGCTGCTGATCATCGTGGTCGTGACCATGGATTTCATGGCCCAGCTGCAGGCCCACCTGATGTCTCATCAGTACGACAGCCTGCTGAAGAAATCGAATCTCAAGGGCTATGGCAAAGCCGGTTCGGTGCGCCGTTCGTAACGCTTTAGTGGTTTTTTGGAGTAGTCAACATGAAAGTTCAGGCCTCGGTCAAGAAAATCTGCCGGAACTGCAAGATCGTTCGCCGCCGCGGCGTGGTGTACGTCATCTGCAGCGATCCCAAACACAAGCAGCGGCAGGGATGACCTGCAACTCGTGGGCCCGGAAGTCGGGCTTGAGAATATACGCGGAACCCGCTATAATTGCGGGTTTGCGCTGATCAGACGCAACAGGTTTTGGAGTAGACAGCATGGCTCGTATTGCAGGTGTCAATCTGCCCGTTCAAAAGCACACTTGGGTGGCGCTGACGCATATCTATGGCATCGGGAGAACCCGCGCTTTCCAGATATGCGAAGCGACCGGGGTTGACCCGTCGACCAAGGTGCGCGACCTCACCGAGGCCGAGCAGGAAAAGCTGCGCCAGACCGTCGGCGCCTTGAGCGTCGAAGGCGATCTGCGTCGCGAGGTTGCCATGAACATCAAGCGTCTGATGGATCTCGGCTGCTATCGCGGTCTCCGTCATCGTCGCGGCTTGCCGGTTCGCGGCCAGCGCACCCGTACCAACGCGCGGACCCGCAAGGGCCCCCGTCGTCCGATTCGCTAAGGATATCGATTCATGGCAAAGCAGCAGACCGCCAAGGGCAAGAAAAAGGTCAAGAAAGTGATTGTTGACGGCATTGCCCACGTGCATGCCTCGTTCAACAACACCATCATCACGATCACGGACCGTCAGGGAAACGCATTGGCCTGGGCCACAAGCGGTGGCTCCGGGTTTCGTGGCTCGCGCAAATCGACCCCGTTCGCTGCGCAGGTCGCGGCGGACAACGCCGGTCGGACTGCGCAGGAATACGGCATGAAGAACCTCGAGGTTCGGGTCAACGGGCCGGGACCGGGGCGCGAGTCTTCGGTGCGTTCGCTCAATGCCGCCGGCTTCAAGATCACCAACATCATCGACGTGACGCCGATTCCGCACAACGGCTGCCGTCCGCCCAAAAAGCGCCGGGTCTGAGACCCACCACCTGAATTCTGGATTAGAGAGCACCATGGCAAGATATATCGGTCCCACCTGCAAGCTAGCCCGTCGCGAGGGCATGGATCTGAGCCTGAAGAGCCCGGCTCGAGGCCTGGACTCCAAGTGCAAGCTGAATCAGCCTCCGGGGCAGCACGGAGACAGCCGCCGGCAGCGCCTGTCCGATTACGCCCTCCAGCTGCGTGAAAAGCAGAAGGTGCGCCGGATGTACGGCGTTCTGGAAAAGCAGTTCCGCAATTACTACAAGGAGGCGGCCCGACAGAAAGGCGCGACCGGCGAGAATCTTCTGCAGCTGCTGGAGAATCGGCTGGATAACGTGGTCTATCGGATGGGTTTCGGGGTTACCCGCGCCCAGGCGCGCCAGCTGGTCAGCCACAAGGGCATCGAAGTCAACGGTCAGGTCTGCAACATTCCGTCGGCTCAGATTGCGCCGGGCGATCGCATCTCGGTGCGCGAAAAGGCACGCAAGCAGCTTCGGATTCAGGAATCGCTGACGCTGGCTCGTGATCTGGACACCGTTCCGGCCTGGGTGGATGTCGATGTCGACAAGATGGAGGGCGTCTACAAGGGCGTTCCCGAGCGGGACGATCTTCCGCCCGACATCAACGAGAACCTGATCGTGGAGTTGTACTCCAAGTAATCGTCTGCTGCCGGGCCCCGTCGGGCGCGGCAGGCCGCACACGCAAGTATTGTAAAGAGAGGCATTTTGATGTCTGGCCAGATTAGCGAACTGATCGGCACCATGCTCAGGCCGAAGGGTCTCGTCGTCGATGAGATTTCTCCGCGCCGGGCTCGGATTACCCTGGAACCGCTGGAGCGTGGTTTTGGTCACACCCTGGGCAATGCGCTCCGCCGGGTCCTGCTGTCATCCATTCCCGGCAGCGCCATCACGGAAGCCGAAATTGAAGGCGTTCTCCACGAGTACACTTCGGTCGAAGGGCTCCAGGAGGACATCGTCGAGGTGCTGCTCAACCTCAAGGATGTCGGGTTGCGTATGCACTCGCGTGAGGAAGCGGTCCTGACCCTGAGCAAGGACACGGCCGGAGCCGTGACCGCCGGCGATATCCAGCTCGACCACGACGTCGAGATTGTCAATCCCGACCATGTGATCTGCACCCTGACCAAGGATGCCAAGATCAACATGAAGCTCAAGGTGACGCGCGGGGTCGGTTATCAGCCGGCCGCGGTCCAGCGGTTCATCGAAGAAGAGAGCCGGCCGATCGGGCGCCTGCAGATCGATGCGTCGTACTGCCCGGTGCACCGGGTGGCCTACTCGGTCGAAAGTGCCCGCGTCGCGCAGCGGACCGATCTGGACAAACTGGTTCTGGATATCGAGACCAACGGGACGATGAGCTGCGAGCAGGCGGTGAAACTGGCCGCCGGCATCCTGGTGGATCAAATGGCGGTATTCGTTGATTTTGTCGCGCGCGAAAAGGACAAGGCGGAAACCGCCACCGAGTCCTTCGACCCCGTACTGCTTCGTCCTATCGACGATCTGGAACTTACCGTGCGTTCGGCGAACTGTCTGAAGGCGGAGCACATCCAGTATGTGGGCGACCTGGTTCAACGAACCGAAAACGAGTTGCTGAAGACCCCCAACCTGGGCAAGAAGTCGCTGACCGAAATCAAGACGGTGCTGGCCTCTCACGATCTTGCACTGGGTACGCGTCTTGAAAACTGGCCGCCGGCCAGTCTGGCACGGTCAGCGAGTTAAGGAGATTCCCAATGCGTCATCGTAAAGCCGGGCGTAAGCTCAATCGTAATGCCCCGCACCGTCGGGCGATGTTCAAGAACATGACCGCAAGCCTCTTTGAGCACGAGCTGATCAAGACGACTCTGCCCAAGGCCAAGGAGTTGCGGCGGGTCGCTGAGCCCTTGATCACCATGGCCAAGGAAGACACCGTGGCCAAGCGTCGGCTCGCCTTTGCTCGCCTGCGCGACAAGGAAGCGGTTGGAAAATTGTTCAACGAGCTCGGCCCGCGGTACGCGCAGCGGCCCGGAGGCTATCTGCGCATCCTCAAGTGCGGTTTTCGGCCGGGGGACAAGGCGCCGATGGCCTACGTCGAACTGGTCGACCGACCCGATGCTCCGGGAGCCCAGAGCGACTGAGAACACCCTGGGAACGATCCAGCCTGAAACCCGGCCTTGCGCCGGGTTTTTGCGTTTTTCGGGCCCGGCATTGGATACAATCCGGGAATGAGTCATGCCGGTAGATTCCCGTGCGCCACCTGAGCATTGTTGTGGCCGCGGCGACCATCATGGTGCTGGGCTTCGTCGCCTCCTGGCTGATGCTTGGAGATCAGACCCGGTTGAAGCAGCTTGTGGCCGATCATGTCCGAAACCAGACTGGCCGGGAGCTGACCATCGACGGCTCCGTCTCGGTGTCGTTTTTCCCGCGTCTTCGAATCGACGCCTACCAGATTCGCCTCTCCGGTCCGGAGGATTTCGCCGGGCCGGATCTGCTGCATTCAGACAGCGTAAGCGCCGAAATCCGGCTTCTCCCGCTCATGCGCGGGCGGCTTGAGACTGGCGACGTGTCGTTGCAGGGTGCGCGTCTGAATCTTCTGGTCGACGAAAGCGGCGCCCATGCCTTTGCCGGGATGATTCGCCGGGTCGGTCGGGATGGGGCGCCGGGAATGATTGCCGGCGGGCCGGTGCGTCTCGAGGATCTCGAGATACAGGTCGGCAGCCTGGCTTTTGGCGCCAACCAGACCCTGCGCGTCGAACGCGTCACGCTGGACCGCGTGGCCTTTGATCGGGCGCTGCAGATGCGCTTCGAGGGGGCCATCGGGGTTCCGGCGTGGATCGAGTCGGTGACGGTGGATGGACTGGTGCTCGTGCCGGCCGCACAGGGCCATATTCGCCTGACCGATATGAAGGTGGCGGGGACGATGAGCGGAGCGCGGCAGCCGTTCGAGCTGCTCGGCGCGATGAGCGTTTCCGCCATTCCTCCTCTGGCCCTGCAGCTCGATGACGGGCGCTTGCGGGTCGGAGAGCAGGAGCTGCG
>PWJA01000221.1 GCA_003560975.1 Gammaproteobacteria bacterium | reverse complement strand
GCTCGACAAACTGGAAGGCTTTGCCAGCCACTACGGCCCGGATTTCTATGGCCTGCCGCGCAACGCCGACCGCCTCACGCTGGTGCGCGAGGCCGAAGAAGTGCCGGAGCGGGTCGATTTCGGGGGCGAGCCGGGGGTGCCGTTGCGGGCCGGGCAACGGGTCCGCTGGCGATTCCTCGAGGAGGCGCAGGCCTGACCTTCAGGCCTTGACGTAACTCCCGGGCGCGTCTTCGATCACCGGCAGGTCTCCATCGCCGGGCTGGCGCGCCGGGATGCGCCTGCCCGATTTGCCTTTGAGCCAGTTGTCCCAGTGCGGCCACCAGGAACCCTGGTGCGCTTCGGCACCGGCAATCCAGTCTTCCGGATCGGGCGGCAGGGCGTCGTTGGTCCAGTAGCCGTATTTTTCGGCCGCGGGCGGATTGATCACGCCGGCGATGTGGCCGGAACCGGCCAGCATGAAGGTCGTGTCGCCGCTGACCAGCTGGGTGGTCTTGTACACCGACGGGTACGGGGCGATGTGGTCTTCCCGGCTGGACTGGATGTAGACCGGCAGGTCGATGGTGCGCAGGTCGATCGGCACGCCGTCCATGCTGATCCCGCCGCGCTCGACCAGGCGGTTTTCCAGGTACATGTTGCGCAGGTAGTACAGATGCATGGTCTCCGGCAGGCGGGTGTAGTCGGAGTTCCAGTACAAAAGGTCGAAGCTGGCCGGCTTCTTGCCCAGCAGGTAGTTGTTGACCACGAAGGTCCAGATCAGATCGCTGGCGCGCAGCATGTTGAACGTCATGGCCATGCTTTCGCCGTCCAGGTAGCCCTTGGCCTTGATTTTCTTTTCCAGGAACTTGAGCTGCTTGTCGTCGATGAAGACCTTGAGTTCGCCGGCCTCGGAAAAATCGGTCTGGGTGGTGAAGAAGGTGGCCGACTGGATGCGGTCGTCACCGCGCGCTTTCATCAGCGCCAGCGTGGCCGCGAGCAGCGTGCCGCCGATGCAGTAGCCGATGGTGTTGACCTCGCGCTGCCCGGTTGCCTTTTCGATGGCATCCAGCGCTTCGAAAATGCCGTCGTGGGCGTAGTCTTCGAAGCGCTTGTAGCGCAGCTTTTCATCCGGGTTGACCCAGGAGATGACGAACACCGTGTAGCCGCGATCGACGGCGTACTTGATGAACGAGTTCTTCGGCTGCAGATCGAGAATGTAGAACTTGTTGATCCAGGGCGGGATGATCAGCAGCGGTCGGGTATAGGCCGTCTTGGTGGTCGGCGAATACTGAATCAGCTGCATCATCTCGTTCTGGTAGACCACCTTCCCGGGCGTGGTGGCGATGTTCTTGCCGACTTCGAAGGCGTCGTAGTCGGTCATGGAAATCAGCAGCTGGCCGTCGCCGCGCTGCATGTCCTCGAGCAGCTGGCGAAACCCCCGGAGCAGGTTCAGACCCTTTTCCTTGCGCGTGGTCTCGAGCACTTCCGGGTTGGTCAGAACGAAGTTGCTCGGCGACAAGGCCTCGGCGAACTGGCGGGTGTAGAAGTGGATGCGCTGGCGATCGTCGGCGCTCACGCCCTGCATCCTGGCCACGTTGTCGAGCATCCAGTCGGCGGTCAGCAGGTAGGCCTGCTTGAGCAGATCGAAAATCAGCTTCTCGTCCCATTTCTCCGAACGGAAGCGGCGGTCGGCCCGGGCCGGGGCGGCGGCCGGATCGGTTGGGCGGCCGACGGCACGAAAGCCCAGGTACTTCAGCAGCGAAAGGTAGCGGCGCGTCAGCGCCCATTGCGCCCCGAGGATGCGAGTGGGATGGCGCACGGTGCTCCAGGTGGCCTGCAAGGCCGGTCGACGCAGGTTGAGCGGGTCGACCGTGGGCAATTCCCAGCGCCGCGAAAGGCGGATCATGAGTTCGCCCGACAGGCGCGAGATGCGGGTGATTTCCGTGGCCAGTTCGGCCAGCTCGGCCTGGGTAGACCTGTGCTCTTCTGCCATTGCTCTTGACTCCCTTTCTTGCTCTTTCCGATACTACAGGCCCGGATCCGCCCGGGCACGGGTTGGTCCGTTTTCCGCTACAGCCGCAGGCCGCCGTCGACGGCGAAATCGCGGCCGTTGACGTAGTCGTTTTCGATAATGAAGCGAATGGTGGAGGCGATCTCATCCGGCTCGGCCAGGCGCGCGGCCGGAATGGTGCTGGTGATCTTTTCGATGGCTTTTTCCGGCATGGCGGCGACCATTTCGGTGGCCGTGAAACCCGGCGAAACCGACGCGGCACGAATTCCGTAGCGGGCCAGCTCCTTGGCCCAGGTCACCGCCATGGCGGCGTTGCCGGACTTGGCCGCCGTGTAGTTGGTCTGGCCAAAATTGCCGCCCTTGGAAATGCTGGAAATATTGATGATCACGCCTTTGCGGCCGCCTCGGATCATGCGCTCGGCCGCCGCTCGGCCGCACAGAAAGACGCCGGTCAGGTTGACGTCGATGACCTGCTGCCACTGTTCCAGCGACATGCGGTCGACGACCTCGCCGTCCTTGACCTTGACGAGCAGGCCATCGCGGGTGACGCCGGCGTTGTTGATCAGCGCGTCGATATCGCCAAGCTGCTGGGCGATTTCGTCGAAGGCGGCGTCGACCTGCTGCTCGTCGGACACGCTGGCCACGACGGCGTGGTGGCCTTGGCCAGGCAGGCTGTCACGGGTCTCGAACAAAAGGTCGGACTGGAGATCGATCAGGGCAATGCGGGCGCCGGCTTCGGCCAGCTGGCGGGCCATGGCCGCGCCGAGACCGCGCGCGGCGCCGGTAATCACGATGGTGCTTTCGTCAAGCTTCATGCCGGATCCTTTTTTCTTGTTGGTTCGGTCTGCCCTCGAAACGAAGGGCAACGATGCGTGCGGGAGGCGAACGGATGGGCTGTGGCGGGCCTGGCGACTAGCGCGGGTTGTCATCCTCGTCGGCGGGAGGATCGTCGCGCAGGGAAGGCGTGAGCGCAGCCGTCCAGACCTCGAACATTTTCTTCTGGAATTGCCGGAAGGGGGCCAGGGGGGAGATGGAACCGAGATCCTCCAGGCCCGACGACTTTAGCGTCGAAGCCCACGCATGTTCCACCGAGTCCTGCTGGGACTCCAGATGCGTCATGACCTTTTCCAGGTAACCGCGGGTGAGGTCGCGCATGGGGTTGGAGTTGACCCGGATCATGGATTCGAGAAAGTCGTTGCTCAACACCGGACGGCCCAGCAACTCCTGATCGGCAACGATCTGGAGCAGAACCGAGCGCGTCACGTCCTTGCCGGTCTTGGCTTCGATGACCTGGATTGGATGGCCCGCACCAATGAGGTCGCGTACGTCCTGCAGAGTGATGCTCTGGCTGGAGCCGGTGTCATACAGTCGCCGGTTGGCGTACTTCTTGATGATGCGGGGTTCTCGATTCATTCCGTCCATAACCGTCATTCTAACCCGTTAGCGAGCGCACAAAAAGCGCCGGCAGAGTCGCTGCCGGCGCGATTGGCAAGCCTCGAGACGCGCCGTGATCAGCTCTTGGCGCCGGTCTTGGCCTTGGGCTTGGACGGAGCCTCGGCCATGCCGAACAGGCTGGAGAAGTCCATGCCCTTGGCAAATTCCTGACCCAGTTCCTGGAACTGCTCGCGCGATTCGGTGCCGATGGCGGCCAGCGCTTCCATGTGCGCGGTCAGGTGTTCGGCATACTCCTTGAACACGGCCGACTGGCGGGCGATCAGGTCGCTGGGGTTGGAAACATCGGAAAAACCGGTCATGCGCTCCTTGTTGAGCTCGAGCAGTTTTTCAACCGACTCCAGATTGGTGCGCGCCGACTTGTCGATCGCTTCCATCAGGATGTCCTGGGCTTTCTTCATTTCGGCAAATGCATTCTGGCTGTTCATGGTGGTGCCTCGCTTGATGTGATGAGTTC
>PWJA01000209.1 GCA_003560975.1 Gammaproteobacteria bacterium | reverse complement strand
GAGCAGCTGGCCGATAGCGCCGGGCTCGCCGAGTCCCTGCGCAGCCGCTTTGGCGACGCCGTTGAAGTACGGTATCCGCTGGCCAGCGTATCGGCCGTGGGCTACCAGGCAGGCAAGGATGCCAGCACGCTGGCGTTTGCAAAAAACGCGCTCGCCGATGCCGGCATCGAGGTTTGCCAGGCGTTCTCCTTCCCGCATGCGGTGACCTGCCTGGTCGCCGCGGATCAGGTGAACGCCGCAGCGCAGGCGTTTCACGCCGGCTTCCGAATTACCGATTCCGGGGTGGCCGATGTCGCTTGAGGCGACCCAACAGCAGACGGAACCCGTGGCGGTGAATTTCCGCCGGCCGCGCGCCGAAGACGGCGCCGCCATGTGGCGACTGGTCAAGGAAATGGGCGGTCTGGAGCTCAACAGCGCGTATTTCTATGCGTTGTTCGCCAAGGACTTTGCCGATACCGGCCTGGTCGCCGAAACCGACGACGGGCGCCTGGCCGGCTTTATCGCCGGCCATCGGCCGCCGGATCGCCCGGACGCGGTGTTCGTCTGGCAGATCGGGGTGGCCCCGTGGATGCGCCGTCAGGGTCTCGCGCGACGCATGCTCGACGCCCTGCTGGTAGCCCAACCCGCCGACATCGCCTGGCTGGAAGCCACGGTCAGCCCCGACAACGCGGCCTCGATGCAGCTGTTCCGTTCGATCGCGCGCGATCGAGGAGTGGATTGCCAGGAGCAGGAATACCTGAGTGAGGCCATGTTTCCGAATTCCCATGCGGCCGAAAACCTGTTTCGGATCGGTCCGCTTACATCCGAATTTTCGAAAAAATCATCTTGAGAGAGGCAGACATCGTCATGAGCATTGAAACCATCAACAGACTCGAGTCCGAAGTGCGCGGATATGTTCGCAACTTCCCCTGTGTGTTCACCCACGCCCGCGGAGCACGCATGATCGACGAAGACGGCCGCGAGTACATCGACTTCTTCGCCGGGGCCGGGGTGATGAATTACGGTCATAATCATCCGCACCTCAAGCGGGCCCTGCTCGACTACCTGTCCGAAGACCGCATCGTCCATAGTCTGGACATGGCGACCGAGGCCAAGGCGCGTTTTCTGGAGCGTTTCGAGGAAGTCATCCTCAAGCCGCGCGGGCTGGAATACAAGGTCCAGTTTCCGGGACCCACCGGCACCAACGCCGTCGAGGCGGCGTTGAAGCTGGCCCGCAAGGTGACTGGCCGCGAGCGCGTGATTTCGTTCACCAACGCCTTTCACGGCATGACCCTGGGTTCGCTGGCGGTGACCGGCAACTCGTTCAAGCGTGCCGGAGCCGGCGTGCCGCTTTCTCACGTCAGCATGGTGCCGTTCGACGGCTACCTGGAAGAGGGCAAGGACCAGAGCCTGGCCCTGCTGGACATGCTGCTGTCCGATGAGGGTTCGGGCGTCGACAAACCGGCCGCGGCCATCATCGAAACGGTCCAGGCCGAGGGCGGCGTCAACGTGGCGCGCATGGAGTGGCTGAAGGAACTCGCCGCCGTGCTGAAGCGCCACGACGTGCTGCTGATCGTCGATGACATCCAGGTCGGCTGCGGTCGTACCGGGTCGTTCTTCAGCTTTGAAGAGGCCGGCATCAAGCCCGACATCGTCTGCCTGTCGAAGTCGCTGAGCGGCTTCGGGTTGCCCCTGGCGGTCACGCTGATCCGCCCGGAGCTCGACCAGTGGGCGCCGGGCGAGCACAACGGCACCTTCCGTGGTCACAACCCCGCCTTCGTGACGGCAACGGCGGCCTTGGATTTCTGGGCCGATGATTCGCTTCAGCGGGATACCGGACGCAAGTCCGAGCTGGTCAAGCGTCGACTGGAGGCTCTGGTTCGCCGCCTCCCGGTCCAGGCCCAGGTGCGCGGTCGCGGCCTGATCCAGGGCATCGAGTTTGCCGACACCGAGATTGCGTCGGAGTGTTCGAAAGAGGCCTTTGCGCGTGGGCTGATCGTGGAAACCGCCGGGGTGGACGATCAGGTGCTCAAACTGCTGCCGCCGCTGATGATTCCGGACGAAGATTTGGAAGCCGGCCTGAAAATCCTCGAGGAGGCGGTTGTCGCCGCCGCCGGTCGTTCGAAACCGGACCGCAAGGTTGCCTAATTAGCCGCATGGCCCACTAGCGGCTGAGTTCGTATTCTTCCGGACCGCTGCCGACGAGAATACGCGGCAGCGGTTCGGCGATCTCGTCGCGCCAGAAGCGGGTGGTGATCTCGCTCAAGGCCCTGGACTCGCCGTTCAGAAGAACCACCAGGCCGGCCTTGCGATGGAGCGAATGGCTGATATCGGCAACGAACCCGCGCACCCAGCCGGAGTGGAGGAACAGGTCTTCCTCACCGACGGTATAGATCCGCCATCCGAGTCCGTAGTGGGCGTCGCTGAGCAACTCCCGCCAGGCACCGCGCCGCAGATCACGTACCGTGCGGACCCGTTTTTCCGTGAGAGGCCGGATCACGTCCGGCGAGAGCACGTCCGGCCGGTATCCCTGCTGGGCGATCAGCCAGCGTGCCAGATCGAGCACGTTGGCGTTGACCCCGGCGGCCGGGGGCACCCGGTAGTAGGACTCGGCCACCTCGACCGGATGCCACCTCGTGCCGCGGGCCAGGCGAACATGCGGCGAGGCGCGGTTGGTTTCGGCCAGAAACGCCTCGCGCCCGATGGAGGCGCGGCGCATGCCCAGCGGCTGGAACAGTCGTTCCGCCACAAGGTCTTCGTAGCGCTGCCCGGCGCTTAGCTCGATGGCCGGACCGACCAGCGCGAACAGCACGTTCTGGTAGGTGTAGCAGCTGCCCGGCTGGCACAGCGGCTGCAGCGTGGCAAACTGCGGCAGAATTTGTTCCAGCGGCTGGTTGGCGTTGAGCAGATTGTCATACGCGTTCGAGACCACGCCGGTGGACTGGCCAACCAGGTGCTGAATCTGCAGCTGCCGCGTAGCCTCTGCGTTGTGCAGGCGAAACTCCGGCAAATACGAAATCACCGCATCGTCCCAGCGCAGTCGGTTTTCCGCGACCAGCAGGCTGGTGAGCTGGGCGGCAAAGGTCTTGGACACCGACGCCGTGCGGAAGACGGTATCGGCGGTCACCGGTTCGGGACTGCCGACCCGGCGCACGCCATGGGCTCCGACACGCTCGATCCGGCCGTTGCGGATCACGGCATAGGCCCCGCCGGGAACGCCGTGCTCGATCAGGGTGCTGCGGAAATGCTGGTCGAACTCGTCCAGGCCGTGGGCGGCGTCGGCCAACGCCAGACCGGCCAGCACCAAAAGGGAAATCAGCAGGACGGTCAGAATGCGAGTCGGGTGCGGCATCTCGGGCGCTGCATCGGAAAACGCTGCTGAGTATAGAGCATCCCCGACCCGGTCCATCTCGGGACGGCCGTGCGGCGCCGGTGCTGCTGATGCGAGCCTTGCCATGTCCTGGATCAGTGCAGTTTGAGCGACGGTCGCAGGTAGTGACTCAGAGCGCGAACGGCCATCATCAGCGAGCCGCGGACCAGGCCGTAGACCTCCAGCAAATGGCGCCGGTAGAGCGAATGATAGGTAAATCTCGCCAGGCGTCCCTCGACCATGATGCCGCCGCCCAGGAACGAAAACAGGTTGCCCACGGTGTGGAAGCGTGACAGGTTGACCAGTGATCCCAGATCCCGGTAGACATACTCCCGGCGCGGTTCGCGGCCGGCCAGGATGTCGGTCAGGTTGCGGACCACCATGTGCCCCATCTGGCGAGCGACCTGGCCGCGCGGCGGGGCGAAGCTGCCGTCGGGCTGCGGGCAGGCACAGCAGTCGCCGATGGCGAAAATGCGGTCGTCGCGCGTGGTCCGGGCATCGGGCCGGACCATGAGCCGATGGGACGGATCGGTCTCCAGCCCGCCGATGTCGGCCAGCCCGTCGGGTGCCTTGATGCCGGCCG
>PWJA01000216.1 GCA_003560975.1 Gammaproteobacteria bacterium | reverse complement strand
TGGTCCCTGGTCCCTGGTCCCTGGTCCCTGGTCCCTGGTCCCTGGTCCCTGGTCCCTGGTCCCTGGTCCCTGGTCCCTGGTCCCTGGTCCCTGGTCCCTGGTCCCTGGTCCCTGGTCCCTCGCCATCAAAACACCGGCTTCAGTTTCCCAAGAACGGCAGCAAGGATGAGCGCAATCCAGATCACCCACACCGGAATCTTGACCTGGGCGATCAGGCGGCGGAGACGTTCCTCGGTTGCGGGATCGGCCTGACCCTGCGCGACCTGGCCGAACAGCGGGCCGAAGGGTTTGAGCTGAACCCGAATGATCAGGCCCAGCGTGATGATCAGCCCCATGATGGCGAGCTTGCCCGCCAGCCACGGAAGGACAGCGAACGGCCCACTGCCGGTGAACAAGGCCAGCGCCAGGCCAAAGCAGGCCAACGCAACCAGGATGCGGAAGCCAAAGTCGATCCGCGCCAGTTTGTGGCCCAGCGCGGAATGCTCGAGCTTGAAGACCGTCCAGGTCAGCGCCAGCCAGGCCAGCAGCAACGGCCACAGCCACCCTTCCGAAATCAACGACGGCGGCAGCCAGCGCGCACCCGCGAGGCTCAGGCCGGTCAGCAAGGTCAGGATCAGGGCCGTGCGCGGGACCATGTCGAGCAGCAACATGGCCCTGGCCGCATAGACCCGCACCGCGGTTGGCTTGTCGGCATCAACGATGGCGCCGCTGATGTAGTACACGGCCAGGTCGGTGCCCAGCCAGTAGCCGATGATCAGGAGATGGGCGACGATCAGCAGTTCATGCGACATCGGGCAGTTCCTCGCAGTGAATCAGTTCGATGCGTTCTCCGTCCGGGCCGAGCAGCACGCTGAGATCGGTGCGGCCGAATCCGGGTACGGCCACAGCCGCCGCCTGACCCACCCGGCCACCACCGAGCGGTTCCAGGGCGTCGAGCACGGCATCGGCATTCGTGGTCAGCAGGGAAAACGACAGCAAACCGTGATTCGGCGGCACGGCCCGGTCGGTGACCGGCTGCGGCCTCGGCAGCCCGCTATCGAGGTAGGCGAACATCTCGACCCGTCCGGGCACGATATGGCCGTCTTTCATCAGGTTGACGTTGTGGATCTTGACCGGACGGTCGACGCCCAGCATGTCGCCCAGACCTTCGAAATCCAGCACCCGGTCGAACAGCTCGACAAAACCCATGGCCTTGTAGAAGGCACGACTGACCTCGACCTCGGCCACGGCCAGGGCCACGGTCTGGACAACGCTGACCGGCGTGTCGAGGCGCCCGCGCAAGTCCCCGCCGCGGGCGTAGCTGAACAGGTCGAGCTGGGTGCCGTCCGGGTCGCTGCTCATGGAGTCGTAGACGTGGACTTCGTCATTGACTTCCCAGAAATGCGGCTGGCTGCCGGCCTCGCCGCCGGCGGACCGGATGCGCTCGAGCTGCGCGTGGAGATCCTGGCAGCGGAAATTCAGCGCATAGCTGCCGGTGGCGCTCATGCGATCGGCCGGCGTCCAGATCGGCCGACCCGGTTGCGCACCGGCAAGCAGGCGGATGCGGCCTCGGCCGGACTCGTCGGCCGCCATGATTGCGTATTCCAGGGCCAGATCAGGATCAAACTGCCACAGCGGCGCCAGTTCGGGCGGAACCCGGCCGCGTTCGATGCAGCGGTAGGCCAGGGCCTGTTCGTAGAACTGCACGGCCTCATCCATGTGGCTGACGCCCAGGGTAGCCATGCGGACTTCGCTCAACAGCGAACCAATCTCATTCATGGTGGATGCGTTCCTCGGTTTCGGGTCTGTTTCTCGTCAAAGTTGCCGCTCAAGCGCGGCCAGACGACCATCGTCGAGCGCTGGATCGAAGCGCAGCTGAATGGAATACGACCGGGCTGGCAGCGTGGCGGCCAGGTCCGCCGGCACCAGTTCAGCCATCACCCCGGCAAACCGTGTTCCCAGACCGATCAGACACACCGCGTTGGCGTGAACCCGCTCCACGTCGGGTGCGGGTCCCGGCAGGCGGTGTTCGGCCAGCGGCGGCTTCCACGGCGGGAACAGGTGGCGTTCGCGCTCCCACTGCCAGGCCTCCAGCAGGTGGCCGCCGGCCGGTCTGGGGGCCAGATCCGGGAGGTTTGTCAGCAGCCATTCGCGCTCGCCGGCACTCGGCAGCCAGGGCTCGATCAGCGTCACGGACTCGACGGTTCCCGGCCAGCGATCGGCCAGCGCCAGCGCCAGCGCCGCACTGCCCGCATGCGCCTCGATCGTCAGCGCCGCGGATCCGGCCAGGGCCCGGCACAGCCCGGTCAGGGCATCGGCCATGCCGTCCAGGCTCAGGTTCGTGTCGGCGCCCTGATCGAAGCCGTCGGAAGAAGCGCCGTGGCCCGGGAGATCGGGACGCAGCACCAGAACCTGATCCTCGGGATGCTCCAGCGCCGGTCGCCGCGGCGCCTGGCCGGGGCCGTGCAGTTCCAGGCGGGCCCGGTCGAACGCAGCGTCCGGGCGCCACACCCAGGTCACGATCTCGCCGCAGGCCGAGTCCACAACCGCTCGCTGCCAGCCGCTTTCCCGGCTCGATGGCCGCTCCGGAACCTGCCTTGACGGAGCAACACCGCCCCAGCCCGCCAGGGCCTCGGCGACCGCTGCCCACAGGCTCGCCTTGTCCGGCAGGCGCGGCGCCAGGATATGGGCCGGGAGATCGGGCAGGCGCTCACGGTGGCCGATCAACACGTCGTCTTCGCGGTAGAACAACCGGCACGGCATGGAAAGTTCGGCCACGCAGCCTCGGTCGGCAAACTGCAGCGCCGCCCGATAGCCAAGGCGGTACTGATCGCCCACTTCCAGGATATCCATCACCGCAGCCTGGGTCCTGGCGGTATCGGGCGCCGGGTAGCGCAAGGCGAATTCCGCGTCCTGCTCGCACCAGGGGAAAAAGAAACTCTGCTCGCGCAGGCGCGCCCACAGCCAGCGCAGGTGCTGCCCGGACCAGTCCGGTTGAAAGGGCGGCAGGTAAGACTCGCCCAGCAACGCGCGCTCGTCGTTGTTGAAGATGGCGTAACCGTCCACCAGGACCAGGCCAACCCGATCCGGGCGATCAAGACCCATGTGCACGGCAACGATGCCGCCGGTGTGCATGCCGAAGACCGCGCACTGCTCGATCTCCAGCGCATCCAGCCAGTCGTGGCAGGCCGCCGACAGATCGGCAATGCTCGGCTGGTCCATCTCCAGCGGGTCGCTGTCGCCAAAACCGGGCAGATCGGGCGCCAGCACCCGATAATCCCGGGCCAGCCACTCGATCTGCTCCAGCCACATGCGCGAGTTCTGCGGCGACTGATGCAGCATCACCAGCACCGGACCGGTACCCGCCTGGCGGTAGTGGACGAAGCGCTGGCCGATGCGGACAAAGGCGCGACGGCTGCGGATGCTCATGGAAGAATCCGTATCAGGCACCGCCGGCCGATCGTTCCGGCGCCAGCTCGAGCGCAGTTTTCAACCATTTCATGGCGAGCGAAAAACATGGGCGGAGTGATATAGTGTAGGCAAATGTACGGACATATTTCATCATACCCATCCGGCGCTGAACCATGCAACTGATACTGAATCTGATCCGGCGAGTTGAACTGATCATCGCCACCATGGCTTTCGTGCTGATGGTGGCAGTCGCCTTTCTCGACGTTGCCCTGCGGGAAACCACCGGCACCGGTCTGGACGGCGCGCGCGAAGCGGCCGTGCTGCTGATGATCCTGCTGGTCATGAGCGGCTTCGGTCTTGCGACCGCCAGCGGTCGCCAGCTGCGGCCGCGATTCACCGACGGATTACTGCCCGAGGCCTGGCAACCGCGGGTGCAGCGCTTCGGCGATCTCTTGTCGGCCCTGATCTTTGCGCTGCTGGCCGTACTGGCCCTGATGTTCGTGACCGAATCCCTGCATCTGCGCGAAGCCACTCCCGTTTTGCGCATTCCCAGCTGGCTGATCCAGATGGTCTTCCCGCTGGCCTTCGGCCAGGCAATGCTGCGCCACCTGGTCTATTTCGCGCGGCCCGAGCTCAAACCGATCGACAGCGTTGAAATCATGGCCGCCAAGGTCAACCGCGAGGAGCACCGGCCATGATGGCTCTCGGCCTGTTTGCGCTCGCCTTCGTCCTGCTGGTTCTGCGCCAGAACCTGGTCGCCATCCTCGGCCTGGTTCTGGTCATCGCCTACAGCATTCTCGACCAGGGCGACCCGGGTGCGCTGATGCTGGACGCCTGGCATGCGCTGAACCAGGAAATCCTGCTGGCCATTCCCCTGTTCCTGCTGGTCGGTCAGATCGTCAGCCAGGGCACCGGGGCCGAACGCATGGTCCGCCTGATGCGCGCCCTGACCCGCCCCATTCCCGGCGGCCTGGCCGTGGCCGCGGTCCTGGCCTGCGCGATTTTCGCCGCCGTTTCGGGCTCCGGCATCGCGACCCTGCTGGCCATCGGCACGGTCATGTACCCGGCCCTGGTCAAGGCCGGCTACAGCAAATCGTTTGCCATCGGCGCCCTGTGTTCGGCCGGGACGCTGGGGATCGTCATTCCGCCCAGCATCCCGCTGATCCTCTACGGTTTCATGACCCAGACCTCGATTGCAGCGATGTTCCTGGCCGGACTGTTGCCCGGCCTGATGCTGACCAGCCTGATCGGCGGCTATGCCTTCCTGACGCATCGCCACCTCGACATCGAGCCGATCGACTGGCGCGAAGTCGTCCTGGCCCTGCGCGGCAGCCTGGCTGCGCTCAGCACGCCGGTCATCGTGCTCGGCGGGATCTACAGCGGCTACTTCACCGCGACCGAAGCCGCCGTCGTCGGCGTGGTCTACGCCGGCCTCATCGAGATCCTGATCCACCGCGACCTCAAGCTCGGCGAACTGCCCGACCTGCTCGGCAAGACCGCCGTGACCCTGGGCACGCTGTTCCCGGTCCTGATGCTGGCGTTTTGTCTGAACATGCTGCTGATGATCGAGGGCACGCCGCAGCTGCTGGTCGACACCCTGGGGGAATGGTTCGCCCATCCGCTGCTGTTCATTCTGGCGACCAACGTACTGCTGCTGATCGTCGGCTGCGTCATGGACATTGGCTCGGCCATCCTGCTGCTGGCGCCGCTTCTCAACCCGCTGGCCCAGGCCAACGGCATGGACCCGGTCCACTTCGGCATCATGATGGTCGTCAACCTCGAGATCGGCTATCTGACCCCGCCGCTGGGGCTGAACCTGATCGTGGCCGCGGCCATTTTCCGCGAATCGTTCTGGTTCGTGTGTCGGGCCGTGCTGCCCTTCCTGGGCCTCATGCTGGTCGGACTGTTCCTGGTCGCCGCCTTCCCACAGATCTCGCTGTTCCTGGTCGAGCGGTTCTGAGCTCTTCACGCCCGCCGACAAAATGAAAAAGCCGGGATGGAACCCCGGCTTTTTCATTGTGCTCCGGGCCTTGCGGCCGTTACCAGAAGCGGTACATGAAGTTGACTCCGTACTGGCGCGGCAGATTCATGTAGGCAACCGCCATGCCGATGCCGGCAATATCGAACCCGCCGGTGAAGTACTCCTCGTCAAGCAGGTTCTGGGCATAGACGCCGACCGACCACATGTCACCGGCCGGCCGATAGTCAAGCCGGGCATTCAGCAGGCCATACGAATCGGTCTTGATGATCTCCGAGTTGTCCACGTTCTGGAAGTGGCTGTCGGTCCAGTGCCACTGCGAACTCGCCACCAGTTCTCCGTTGAAAGCCGGCATGGTGTAGTCGAAACCCAGACCGTAGGTGAGGTCCGGAGCCTGCTTGAGGTCACGACCTTCGAAGATCGGACGGTTGACTTCGGCAAAGCCGGTGTACTTGGCGTTGATCGTCCCGAGATTGCCGTAGATGCGCAGATTCGGAGTCGGACGCGCGGAGACCTCCAGTTCCAGACCATGGATTTCCGTATCGGCGGCGTTGATCAGCACAAACGCACCGTCCGGGTTGATCGCGGTCAGCTGAAGGTCATCATAGTTGTTGAAGAAGTAGGTTGCATTGAGCAGCAGGCGGCCATTCATCAGCGTGCTTTTCAGCCCGACCTCGTAGGAGGTCACCTTCTCTTCTTCAACGGTCGTCACCAGCGCAGGCGAGGTGCCACGGCCGTTGAATGCACCGCTCTTGAAGCCGGTGGCGATGCTGGCAAAGCCGTAAAGCTCCTCGGTGAACTGGTAGTCCAGGGCCAGACGCCAGTCGACGTTGTTCCAGTCGTTCTTGTCGTCGAAGGTGAAGTTCGGTTCACCCGAGGCAAGGGTGGAAACGATGTTGACATCCTTTTCTTCCCAGCTGTAGCGCAGCCCGCCGGTCAGGCTCATGCGGTCTGTCAGGTCGTAAGTAGCCTGGCCGTAAACCGCCCAGGCCTCGGTGTCCTGGCGAATGACGTTGGTCGGCCCGGGAGCGAAGATGTCCTGCCGGGTCGGCTGGTCGTTGGACTCCCGGAACAAAAACAGCCCGCCCACCCAGGACAATGGACCGTTGGTGGTGGAAATCAGCTGGCTCTCGTAACTCCACTGGTCCTGATCCTGATCCTGGAACAGGTGAAAGCGGGTCACCGTGGTGCCGTCAAAATCGCCGAACAAGGTATTCTGCATCTCGCGGTAGGCAAGAATATTGCGCCAGTCGAACGCATCGAACGCGGTCTCGGTCACCACGGAGATTCCGAACTGGTCCAGATCGTTGATGTCGTCGACCAGGTTGGTTTCCAGGGTGTAGTAATTGCGGTCCGGATCGTTGACCGGTCGCGGAGGCGCGCCACCGGGCTGGGGAATCGGATCACGAATCACGCCGGTGGCGAATACGGCGCCGTTGCGTTCCCGCAGCGCATCCACCGCAAACTGGACCGAGTGGGCCCCTTCGCGCCAGAGGATACTGCCGCGGACCGCGTTGATGCCTTCATCGTTGACGTTACGGTCATTGGTGACGTCGCGCATGTAGCCATCGCGGTTGCGGGTCATGGCGGCAAGCTGGGCCGACACCGTTTCGCTGAGGTCTGCCGACCACGACATCCGAGCATCGATTCGGCCGAGGTTGCCGATCCGCGTATCGAAGCGCAGCATCGGTTCGCCGCCGGGCTTGCGCGTGATGTAGCGCACGGCCCCACCGGTTGCATTGCGGCCGTACAGGGTGCCCTGGGGGCCGCGCAGAACCTCGATTCGCTCGATGTCGTACAAGGCCATCAGGGCGCCGGTTGCCCGCGGAATGTAGACATCGTCGATGTAAATGGCCACCGCCGGATCGGCCGTGAACAGGGACTCGTCGGCGCCGATCCCGCGCAGGAATATCTTTGCGCCCGTGCTGGTGCCGGTATTCGGTTCGATGATGATGTTCGGGATCTCTGCCTGGAGATCGTCCATGCGGGTAATCTGGCGCTGATCCAGATCGGCTTCGCTCAGACTGGTGACGTTGAGCGGGACGCGCTGAATGTCCTCGGCACGCCGCTGTGCCGTGACGACCACGCGGTCGACTTCGTCCGTGCGCTCTTGCTGGCCGCCGAGCTCATCGCCGCTCTGGGCAAGAGCCAGCGAGACGCTCAGGCTGAGCGTTGCGATTGCCGCTCCGCGAAAAACGACCGTTGGGAATACTCGAGTTTCCATCATGTATGCTCCACTGTCTGTGTAAGAAAGACGTCGAATGGTCCTGACGAGGCAAAAGTCCGTACAATATTTGTCCGTACAAATACTATACCCGACCTTCAGGGAGACGTGAAAGACTCGTGAAAACAATCCGGAAAACCACGCCGACGGGAGAAAGGCGACCTGCTGCATGGCTCATCGCACTCGCTTTGTCCGGACTTCTCGCCGCCTGCAGTCAGGTCGATCCCCGCGAGCGCGTGCGCGTGACCGCCGTCACGGTGCCGGGCACGCCGTGGCACCAGATGTGGGTGGATTTCGGGGCCGCGGCCGAGCGGGATTTTCCGGAAGAACTCAACGTCGAGCTTTTCATCCTGTCCCAATTCGGACCGGAAGAGGCCATGATTTCCAACCTGCGCCGCAACCGGGTGCAGATGGCCGGACTGTCGCTCCAGGGGGCCGTGCAGCTGGTGCCGGAACTGAATCTGCTGCTGGCCCCGTTCCTGTTCGAATCCCAGGCCGAGCTCGATTACATTCTCGACAATCACCTGCTCGAGGCCTACTCCGCGCTGCTCGAAGAGCAGAACGTCACCATCATCCAGTGGGCGGACGTGGGCTGGACCCATTTGTATGCAAGCGAGGCGACGCTGACTCCGGACGCCGTCCAGGGCCGACGGATGCGGACGTCCCGAGCGGCCGGAGCGCGCGTGTTTGGCCGCATGCTCGACATGAACCAGATCGTTTTGCCGTTCACCGATCTGCTGCCGGCGCTGCAGACCGGCCTGGTCGACGGCGGCCAGTCCGGGGTCGGCATGTATGCCCTGGCCGGAATGGCCAACGAGGCGCCGCATCTGGTCCTCACCGCGCACGCCTACGACTCGGGGCTGATCGTGGCCAACGCGGACTGGTGGCACGGCCTGGACGACGACACCCGAAGCAAGATCCGGGCATCCCTGGATTCGGTGGATCAGACCCGGGTCGACGTACGCAGCCTGATCGAACGGATCAAGGCCGGGATCGTCGCCAATCCCGAAGTCTTTGTGCACGAGCTTGATCCGGCCACCCGCCAGGCCTGGCGCGAGGCCAGCGCCGGCGGCATGGAATGGCTGATCGACCAGGTCGGGGGACAGTCCGAGATGATCCGCGACCGGATCCTGGCGGGCAAGGCATCGTTTCGGGACCGCTACCCGGAAGCGACCCCGGACTTCCCGTAAAACGGCTCGCTGAAGTCAGGCTCGCTTGTAGGCGGTCAGCTCCGTGGTGTAGCGGAACCGTTCTTTCGGGTGAATGCTGTTGGTCAACAGAACCAGCCGCTCGGCCAGATCGTAATAGCGTCGAATGACCACCAGCGCCGGACTGTCGGCCTCCGCGCCCAACACCTCGGCCGTGCGTCGATCCATGGAATCGGCCGAAAGCGTCTGGCTGACCCGGCTCAGGTTCATGAAATCGAGCAGATCGTAGAGCGCCCGCTCGCTGCGATCGAGGTCAAGCAGCTGCTCGACCTGCCCGGCACCGGCCGACGGCGCCCACAGTTCTACGAAACAAAGGGCCAGGGGCGGATCCTGATCGCGCTGATAGCGAATTCCGGTCAGGTACGGAACCTGCTGATCCGGCTTGACCCCCAGCGTGCCGATCAGTCGCTCGGGCACGGCCTTGAGTTCGGCATGCTGGATCACCAGGCGCGTGGCCTTGCCGTACTGCAACAAACCTTCCAGGCTGTCCACGAACTGGTTGTAGACAATGGGAGCGTACTTGGCCTTGACCCGCGTACCGGAGCCGCGGCGGCGCTCGACCAGCCCCATGGCCTCCACCCGGCGCAGCGCTTCGCGCGCCGTGTGCCGGCTCACGTCGAACTTTTCGCACAGTTCCAGCTCGGTCGGCAGCATGTCGCCGATGGCAACCTCACCGCCCCGAATCATCGCGACCAGCGCGTCACAGACCTGCAGGTAGCGCGGCCGCCCATCGACCCGCTTTTTCAAGCTCTTGGACATACCCCACCTCTTCTGTAGCAAGACCCGTCTTTCGTTTTCTACAATAGCATTATTTGTCCAGACAAATGCCTGCCGCACGCGGCTTGAAATGACCGTACAATATGTCCGGACAAATAAAAGTGCACCCATGATTCCAGGTCCGAACCAATCCAGCCTGCTCGAGCAGCTGAACGCCCTCAACGAGCGCCCGATCGCGCCGGCGGATCGGCACCGGGCTGCCCGCCACCTGCTCGACTGGATGGCCTGCCGGGCCGCCGCCACCCGCCTGCCCGAAGCTGCGGCCTTTGCCCGTGCCCTGCATCCCGAAGGCGCATCGGCGGCCGCTCCGAGGCTGCTCCATGCCGCTACACCCGAGCTGGAGGGCGTGCTGGCCGACGGCGCCCTGGGTTGCCTGCTGGAAATGGACGACGTGCATCGCAGCGCCGTTCTCCACCCCGGGCCGGTTGTGATTCCGGCCGCGCTGGCCGCTGCGCGTGGCGCCAAGGCAGACGTCAAGCGCCTGCTCGAGGCCATTGTCCGCGGCTACGAAATCATGATCCGAATGGGTCGCGCAACCGGCCTGGAGCACTATCGGCACTGGCACCCGACTTCCACCTGCGGTGCATTCGGCGCAGCCGCTGGCGCCGCCTCTGCGCTTGGTCTTGGCGCGGAGCAAACCGTCTGGGCACTGGGCAATGCCGGCTCGCGGACCGGCGGCCTGTGGCAGATGCGCCATGAAGCCGTTCCGACCAAGGCGCTGCATACGGCGCTGGCGGCCCAATCGGGCTGGCTGGCGGCCCGTCTGGCCGCCCAGGGCTTCGCCGGCCCCCGGAACCTGCTTGAAGGCGACCAGGGCTTTTTCGCCGCGACCGCACCCGGCGCCGACCGCGCGCGACTGCTGGCGCCCGAGCGCACGTGGTTGATCCACGAGGTAAGCTTCAAACCGTGGCCTGCCTGTCGCCACGCCCACCCGGCCATGGACGCCCTGCTGAGCATCGAACCCCGCCCCAGCATCCGCGAGATTGAACGCATCGATGTGACAACCTACGCCGCCGCCATCGACTTCTGCGACAACCGCGAGCCGACCACGTCGGGCGAGGCTCGGTTCAGCATCCAGCATGCGCTGGCCGGCATCCTGCTGCTCGGCCGGCCGCAGCTTGCTCATTACCAAGTCGAACGCCTCGCCGACCCGAGCCTCAACGCCCTGCGCAAGCGCGTCCGTCTGGCGGTGGATCCTGCCTATGATCAGGCCTTTCCAGCGCACTTCGGAGCCGGCGTTGAAGTTCAGCTGACCGACGGCGCCAGGCTGACCGCAGCCGTGGACGACGCCTGGGGCGATCCCGAGCGGCCCCTGCAGGACGGCGACCTGGCGGCCAAGGCCGGTGACCTGCTCGAATTCGCCGGCCTGAGCCCGGAACAAAGCCGAGAACTGATCGACCAAACCCTGGCCCTGGCCGGGCGCGACGACGTTCTCGCGGTTCACGCCCTGAGCGAGGCCTGGACGTGAGCGATTCCAGCCCGGTGCGCGATGCGTTGCTCCGCCACGCGCTGCACGCCGCGGTACCGGAAACCGCCCGGCGCGCGGCCGCGATCTTTCTGGAAGACTCGATCATGGTCGGCCTGGCCGGTTCGGCCACGCCGGAACGAGCCCGGCTGGTGGCGGCGGCCGGCCACTGGAGTCCGGCCGGCCCGGCCAGGCTGTGGGGCGACGGCCATCCTCATTCCACGGCCACGGCAGCGCTGATCAATGCGTACCAGATTCACTGCCAGGAATTCGATTGCGTTCACGAACCGGCCGTGGTCCATCCCATGGCGGTCGTCGGCGCCGCGCTGCTCGCCTGGGCCCAGGCGCGCGGCCCGGTGCGCGGCCGCGACCTGCTCGACGCGATCTGCGTGGCCGTCGACGGCGCAACCGTGCTGGGAATGATGGCGCGTACGCCGATGCGATTCTTTCGCCCGGCCATGTGCGGTGCGCTGGGCGCCAGCCTGGGCCTTTCTCGCCTCGCCGGCCTCGATGAAACCGATGCCCGCACCGCCCTCGGCCTGACCTACTGCCAGATCAGCGGCAACATGCAGTCGCACGTCGAGGGCACGCCCGGCCTTGCCCTGCAGATCGGGGTCAATGCGCGTGCGGCGGTGTCGTCAGCCGAACTGGCCATGGCCGGCATGAGCGGGCCGATCGACGTCCTCGACGGCCCGTTCGGCTACCTGGAACTGATCGAAGATAACTACGATACGGCACCGCTGGAGATCTTGGGCAAGACCTGGCAAATCGATGAGGTCAGCCACAAGCCCTTCCCGACCGGTCGGGCGGCGCACGCAACCCTGGACGGCCTGGGCCGCCTGCTCGCCGACGGGCTGGCAGCCGAAGACATCGCCCGCATCGAACTCTACGCGCCGCCGCTCATCCGGCGCCTCATCGACCGGCCGGCCCTGCCCGACATGTCGGCCAGCTACGCGCGCCTGTGTCTGCCCTGGCTGGTCTCGGTGCAGCTGGCCCGAGGGGCAGTCGGGCTGGAGGATTTCGACGCGGCGGCACTCCGGGATTCGACGCGCTGGGCACGAGTCGGGGATCTGGTCATACGGCCGGACGACAACTCCGACCCCAACGCCCTCGTTCCCCAGCATTTGGCGGTCACCACCCGCGACGGTCGCGTCCACGACGTGGGTCTGCCGCAGGTTCTGGGCAGCCCCGCCCGCCCCCTGGACGAACCCGCCCGCACGGCCAAGGCGAAAGCCTGCTGGCGCTTCGCCGGAGTCGACGATGAGCGCGGAACTCGGCTCTTAAACGAAGCAAGGAAAAACTCTCAATCATATGATATTGAGGCTATTTTTAGTCTACTAACGCCGGCTGCCACGCCGGCCAGGAACCATTAAAGGATTCCAGCCGATGAGCAAGTCTTCACCGACCTGGTTCGAACACGCCGACGTTCCCGGCCTACTGGAAAGCTTCCCGGTCGACGGTCGCTTTCTCGAGCGGCACCGCTCTTTGAGCCGCGACGAACTTTTCATCCGCCAGGACCAGGCCTTCCGTCGCTGCCTGGACCGAGCCTGGCAGATTCCCTTCTACCAGCGCCTTTGGGGCGCCGCCGGGATCGAGCCGGGAGACATCACCGGCCTGGCCGATCTCGAGAAACTCCCGGTCTTCGGCAAGGCCGAGATCATGGACAGCGTCGAGCGGCAGCCGCCGCTGGGCGACTTTCACGGCTGGACCCCCGGAGAGGAAGGCACGCCCGGCGATCTGCCGCTGATCGTGCATACCACCAGCGGCACCACGGGGCGACCGCAACCACTGGTCTTCGGCCCGCGCTCCAGAGAGGTTCAGAACATCCTGCTGGCCCGGATCTACCGCATGCAGGGACTGGTGGCCGGTGACGTGGTCCACTCGGTCTACGGCCACGGGCTGATCAACGGCGGACATTACGTGCGCGAGGCCGTCACCCACTACACCCATGGATTGTTTTTGTCGGCCGGCACCGGGGTCGAGACCCGCTCGGCGCGCCAGGTCGAATTGATGCGCGACTTCAGGCCCAGCGTGATCGTCGGTTTCGCCGACTACATCAAGAAGCTGGCCGATGTCGCCCGCGAGCACGGCATCGAGCCGGGCCGCGACATTCCGCTGCGCATGATTTCCGGTCACCTGGGGCGCGAATCGCGCGAAAGCCTGAGCGCGGCCTGGGGCGGAGCCGAGCTGTTCGACTGGTACGGGGTCGGCGATACCGGCGCGATTGCCGCCGAAGGGCCGGACCACGACGGCATGTATCTGATGGAAGACGCCCAGTACGTCGAAGTGCTGGATATTGATTCCGGTCGCCCGGTCGAGGTGGGGCAGCCCGGCGACATGGTCGTGACCTGCCTGTACAAGGACGACCTCTACCCCATCATTCGCTTCAACACCCATGACGTGACCGAGGTACTGGCCGGCGAATCGTCGTTGGGGTTGAACCTGCGCCGCATCGCCGGCTTCCTCGGCCGGTCCGACAACATGGTCAAGATCCGCGGCATCAACGTATTTCCGCAATCGCTCAGCCCGATCCTGGAAAGCGTGCAGGGCTTTGCCGGGGAATTCATCTGCGTCGCCACGCGCGATCCGACCGGCCGCGACGAACTCGCCGTTCGCATTGAAGTTGCCTCGGAGCTGGTCGACAATGCGGGGGTGAAAGATGCCTTCGCCCAGGCCCTGCGCGCCCGCCTCGGAGTGGAAGTCCGGCCCGAACTGTGCCGTCCGGGCAGCCTGGCCGAGCTGACCGGGATCGAGGTGCGGCAGAAACCCGTTCGCCTGATCGACCGGCGCTTCGAGGCGCCATGATCGGCGGCCTGCTGGATCTGCGCCGGCAGCTGACCGATGGCCAGCGGAACGCAGCGGCACTGATCGAGGATTGCCTGACCCGGATCGAGGCCGCCAATCCGGACCTTAACGCCTTTATCCGTATCGAGGCCGACAGCGCGCGCGCGGCCGCAAACGAAGCCGACCGCCGCTACCGGTCCGGCCGCGCGCGTCCCCTCGAAGGCCTGCCGATCGCCGTCAAGGACAACCTTGATCTGACCGGCAGCCCGACCACGGCCGGCATGCTGACCCGCAAGGATCGCGTGGCCCAATCCGACGCCGGCGTCGTGCGCCGTCTGAAAGCGGCCGGGGCCGTCATCATCGGCAAGCTCAACATGACCGAAGCAGCGCTCGGCGCCGACGGCCGCAACCCGCACTATGGCGACTGCCACAACCCGCTCAGGCACGGCTACTCGCCGGGCGGCTCGAGCAGCGGGTCGGCCGCGGCCGTGGCCGCCGGCCTGGTACCCGCCGCGCTCGGCACCGACACCATGGGCTCGATTCGCATCCCGGCCGCCTACTGCGGCATCTGGGGCTTGAAACCCTCCTACGGGCTGATCAGCACGGCCGGCAGCGTGGCGGTCTCGCGACGTCTCGATCACGTCGGCCCGCTGGCAAGCTGTCCCGCCGACCTGGAGCTGCTGCTTGACGTGCTGGCCGGTTTCGATCCGGCGTGCCCGGTCGCGCGCCCCATCCAGCTGTCCGAGCCGCTGGAGACCTTTACTCTGGGGGTGCCGGACCTGTCGGCGGTTGATCTGGAGCCGGCGGTCGAGCAGATCTGGCGCAGCACCCAGGAGAGCCTTCGGGAGGGTGGATTCCGTCTGCACCCCCTGCCCGCCTGGCCGATCCGGGCCGGACGCATCCGCCGCGCCGGCCTGCTGCTGTGCGAGGCCGAAATGCTGGCCGAACACGGTCCGGACTGGGCCGCGAGCCGGGCCGCCTTCTCGCCCATGCTGCAGACCTTGATGGAATGGGCCGAACACCAGTCCGCCGCGCAGCTGGCCGAAGCCATGCGTCGCATCGACGCGGCCCGACTGGCGGTCAATCGCTGGTTGACGGCGTGTGATTTCGTGATGCTGCCGACCACACCGCAGCGCGCCTTCCGACTGGACGACTCCGCGCCGGTCAACCAGGCCGAT
>PWJA01000200.1 GCA_003560975.1 Gammaproteobacteria bacterium | reverse complement strand
GGGGGCTGGAAAACGGATGCTGCGGCCCCGGTTGTCCCTGACGTGAACCCAACTTGCCTCGCCCTGGTAATAACGCAGAAATTCGGTTGCGCTGATACGCAGATCAAAGATGTACTGAGGCATGGTCAGCGAGTCGCCCGTTTCGGCGTACTTTTTTATGCAAGAGTTTGTCGAAGCTCGCTATCAGCAACCCACCGTCGGTTCTTTGGTCCATGGCCAACTGGTATCGTGTGACACAACGGAGCATAATACGCGCACTGATCGCTTAGCAAGATCCTTCGGTCACGCATGGCGACGCCTCCATGAATGTATCCCAAAGGTTGTCGGCGCCGATACTGCCTATGGTGACCACCGTGCCGCGCGCTCCCAAAACACCAGGAATTGATAATGACATTAGATAAACTCCCGCTGCGGTTGCTTTTGACGGCAGCGCTATCCCTGGTATTGATGAGTTACTCCGCTGTTGCGGATCCATCTGCTGGAATCAGTAGCGGCCATGATCTTCCTCCAAAGATGGTGGATGATAGACCAGCGCTTGATCAATATTCACAGGCGAACCCAGCCATCTACATTCGTTTGCAACAGGCAGTTTTCGATCCTTGGCAAGAAGCGCCTGCTGGACCTTCCGATTTGAACAGGACCGTCGCTTCCGGTTCCGGGCCGGATTACTACTTTGTGCAGTTTTTTGGCCCGATCAGGTCCGAATGGCGTGCCGGTCTGGTAGGAACAGGCGCGGAAATCATGGATTATGTGCCTGACTTTGCTTATGTCGTGCGCATGGATGAACAAGCATTGAGTCAGGTTACGGCACTTCCAAACGTGAGATGGGTGGGTCTCTATCAACCCGTTTATCGTTTGAGTAATGAACTCATTGCGATAGCTGGCAGAGCCAGTCCGCGGCAGACGACCGAACTGATCATCCGCGCCTTCCCCGATGAACCCGTTGAGACCGTGGCCGGACAAATCGTCAACCTCGGTGGCACGCTGATTCAGGAATACGCAGACAGCGGCGGCGGGGCCATATTCAAAGTCAGCGTGCCTGAAACCTTGATCGCCGACCTGGCCTTCATTCCTGCCATCGCCTGGGTCGAATCTGCTTTGGAGCCACAGTGGTCCAACGCCGTTGCTCGAAGCGACGCAATCATCGGCAAAGACGCAGTGGAAAGCGCATTAGGGCTCTATGGCGCCGGGCAAATGGTTGCCGTGGGCGATAGCGGTCTGGATACGGGTAGTCCCGCCACCGTCCACCAGGATTTCGCCGGCCGTGTTGTTGGCGGTACCTGGGGCCCTGGCGATTGCGGTACATGGGCTGACAATGATTCCCACGGCACTCATGTCGCCGGCTCCGTCTTGGGTAGCGGTGAATTGAGTGGGGCCGATATTCCCAATCGGGATTACACAGGCTCCCATGCTGGCACCGCCCCGGAAGCATTGCTTTACGTGTGGAGCTTTTGCAATAACTTCAGTGGCTTGCCTAACTCACCCTATGACGATTACTACGCGGTGCTACGTGATGTGGATTCCCGTTTGCGCATCAGCACGAATTCGTGGGGATTCACAGGAAATCGAGGGCAATACAATGCCTTCACCCGTGAAACCGACCGCTTTGTGCGGGACCATCCCGACATGGTGCTGACTTATGCGGCAGGCAATGCCGGCACGGATGGCAACAGCGACGGTGTGGTGGACCTCGGTTCCATGAACATGCCGGCGACAGCAAAGAATGTGATCACCGTTGGCGCGTCGGAGAACGTGCACGAGGGCAATGCCTTTACCTGGGGAGGATGGTGGCCTGCAGACTATCCCGTAACTCCCATCTTTGGTGATTGGGTCGCCGATGATGCCGACGGCATGGCCGCTTTTTCCGGCCGCGGCCCGACCCTGAGCAACCGCATCAAGCCCGATATCGTGGCTCCCGGCACCAATATCGTCTCGACTCGCAACTACAGCACAGGCACCGGCTGGGGCGTGTTTGATGCCGATTACCTGTACATGGGAGGCACCAGTATGGCGACTCCTTTAGCGGCCGGGGCCGCGGCGATCATAAGGGAGTATTACGCCACGCGACATGAGCTCAACCCAACGGCTGCGCTTGTGAAAGCGGCTTTGATCAATGCGGCTAACGATATGACGCCCGGCCAATACGGGACGGGGGCAACCCAGGAAATCTTGCGCCGTCCGGATAATGTTCAAGGATGGGGTCGGCTGAATCTGGCCAATGCGCTCATTGATGGCGGCAGCCGCCAACGCTGGTTCCATGAACACGACGGTCTGAATACTGGTGGCACCTACCAGGTCACTTTTGATGTGCTGGATTCCGGCCCCTTCAGCGCCACCCTGGTGTGGACGGATTTCCCCGGAACCGAAGCGAGTCACGGCGCGTTGGTCAATGACCTGGACCTGGTGGTCGAAGATCCGAACGGGACGCGTTATCTCGGCAATGAGGTGCTGACTGGCGGTCGAGATGCCCACAACAATGTCGAAGGGGTTGCATTAAACCCCATGACCGGAACGTATACCGTCACCATCAGCGGGTTCAACGTGCCCCAGGGACCACAGCCTTTTGCGTTGGTGGTCTCGGCTGATGGTCCCGTGGGTTATCTGACCGGAGTGATTGACGATGGGGTCAATCCGATTGAAGGGGCAACGCTCACGGCCATGCCGACCGCTGCCGTCAGCCAGCCCACTGATGCCTCCGGCACCTATACCCTGACCTTGCCCGTCGGCACTTACGATCTGACGGCCGCGGCACCCGGTTATGCCGCTGTCGTGATCAACGACATCACGGTCGATGACGACCAGGTCATTGTCCAGAACTTCTCCCTGCCTCCCGCGCCGCCGCCTGTCACGAACTGCGTTGAGCCTGCCTTGGCAATTCCTGATAACAGCCCCGCCGGGGTTGACAGTATTTTGACGGTTTCCCAGACGGAGGAAATTGCTGATCTGAATCTGTACATTCGGGCCACCCACACATATGTGGGTGACCTGATATTGACATTGACCCATCCCGATGGCGTCACCTCGGTGGTTGCCATTGACCGGCCCGGAAGGTCCACAACGGGCTTCGGATGTGGCGGTGATGACATGGACGTCTGGGTGGATGACGAAGGTGCGGACACAGAGATCGAGAATCAGTGCAGTAATTTGCCGGCCATCAGCGGCCGCGCGATTGGCGGCGACCCACCCAGCGCTTCGCTTCTGGCCACCTTTGATGGCTTGGCCTCCGACGGGATCTGGACCTTGAATGTCTCTGATAACGCAGCCGGGGACGAGGGCAGCCTGGATGAATGGTGCCTGGAAATCACGCCGGTCGCCCGGAGCCTTTTTGATGTCGATGCGACCGTGTCATCCGGGGAGGGCACGATCACTCCGTCAAGCCAGACTGTGCTCTTCGCCGGTACGGCGAGCTTTACGGTCACCCCGGCCATGGGTTGGTCGCTGGATTCGGTCAACGGCACGAGCTGTGTGCCCGCGCTGGTTGAGGGGGTCGACTGGGAAGCGAACAATATCCAGGCCGACTGTGCGGTTGAGGCCAACTTCGACATCATTACCTATACCGTGACCGCAACTGCGGGTGAGGGCGGCAGCATCACTCCGACCGAGCAAACAGTGGAACATGGATCCATAGCCGCCTTTACGGTATCGCCAGATCAGGGATTCCTTGTCGACCTGGCGACCGGTTGCGGCGGTAGTTTGGACGAGTTGACCTACATCATCGCGGCAGCCGATCGGAACTGCGAAGTATCGGTTACGTTCCGGGTTGACGATCGTCCTGCGGAGATTTTCAGCGATGGCTTTGAACAGAAGCCTGGGGGATGATTGGATCAGGGAGGACTGGATTAAGCAACACCTGTTCTGTAAATTTCCCTATCCTTCCATCGGGACTATTGCTCCATCGTGAGGTAGGCCCGGCCGGTCTCCCACTTGTCGGAGATTTCCATGGCAACTGCCGAGACCAGCCT
>PWJA01000136.1 GCA_003560975.1 Gammaproteobacteria bacterium | reverse complement strand
GGCGGCGGCCCGTTGTTGTAGTGGCGCTGCAATGCCGCGGAATAGTCGGCACGCTCATCGCCGAACAGGGCTCGAAACGCGTCGAGAAAGTCGGCTCTCAGGCTCAGCCGCCACCACAACATGTGGGCGATTTCGTGGCGCATGTGGCCGATCATGGTGCGGTAGGGCTCATCCAGGGCCTGGCGGCGGGTGGTCCGGACGACCTCGTCGGCCTCGGCCACGCTGATCGTCACCACCCCCTCGATATGGCCCATGGATACCGGGGTCGGGCCCTCGGCGAGCATGTGGAAAACCGGTCGGGTACCGCGGTCTTCGGGGCGGAACCAGCTCCAGCGGCCCAGGTTGTCCAGGACCCAGCGTTTGGCCGCCTCGGTCAGGGCCCAGTTCGGGATCGCATTGAATATCGAACGGTCCGGCGCCAGCGCCGTCATCGCACAGGATCGGCAAAACGCACCCGGTTCCGGCGCAATCCAGTTACAGCCGATGATCTCGCGGTTGGCGCAGTACGGCGGCGAGGCGACGAAGGTCCGCGCCTGCGGATCGTAGCCTACCGGAGTGCCGTCGGCAGTGGACAGGTTGTCGAAATAGAGAATGCCCGGGCCGACCGGATTGGTGAAAACGCGCATGGTCGATCTGTCCTTGAATGTCCTGCCAGTATGCGCCCGGAAGCGTTACCCGGCGGCAAAACGTCGGCGATTCTATTGCCGCTGAACCGTTTTTTCGTACAGGCCCGGAAAGCGCCCGTCGGGATCGCACTCGCGCTTGAGCGCCTGATAGGCCTCCCGATCGTAGTTCTGCCAGAACACCGACTCGGCGTAGGTATTGCGCGAGTACAGGCTTTTCTTCCCGCCGTGCCGGACCACCAGTTCCTCGACCACGGCATTGTAATGACCATCGGGTTCGGCCGAGCGGACCATGTCCCAGAAGCCGAAGTTGATGTAGGGGGTATCGGTTCTCAGGCTGAACAGCGAAAACCCGCGTTCCGGCACGACAAAGGGGCAGATCCACACCGGCCGGATCCCGATGGCTGTCTCGAAGTCGGCCAGAAACGCTGCTGCGTTGGCGATCGGGATATCGACGTCCTGGATAACCGACTCGGTGCGCGGTCGAACGGACTGCAGCAGCGAGAGCGGCCAGCGGTGGCTGGCGCGCATGATCTTCTGATAGGTCACGCTCGACAGGCGCTTTCTTCCCAGCAGCAGGCGCACCGGCGCCAGGTGGGCACCGACGTTCTTGCTGCACCAGAACCAGTCGGTGTCCCAGCGCCACAGGTAGTCGTGGACGGTCAGGTAATCCTCGCGCCGCTGGCGCAGGCTTTTCCAGTACGGGCGCATCCAGGTGTAGTCACTGACTTCCGCGCCGGCCGGCAGGGTATCGACGAAATGCGCCCGGGTGAGGACGAATTCGCCGGGGCCAAAGTACACGCCGTCCAGATAGGCGCACTGCGGCTGGCTGCATTCCGAGCCGATGGCGGCAAACAGCGCTTCGGGCTCGGCGAATCGAGTGTGCTCCAGCCGAACGCAGGGGGTGACCGGGATCAGGCGCAGGCGAACCCGGGGGGCGTAGCCGAGGCTGCCGTAGGAGTTCGGAAAGCCGTAGAACAAGTCCGGGCGCTGCGTGCGCGAACAGGTCAGCACGCGGCCGTCGGCGACCAGCACGTCGAGTTCTTCGACGGTGTCGTGCACGAGCCCGTAGCGGAACCCGCTGGACTCGATGCCGACCCCGGTGGTCGCCCCGCCGACCGTGATGCTCTTGAGTTCCGGGACCACGGCGGGGGCCAGGCCGTAGGGCAGGGTGGCGTCGACCAGGTCGGCGTAGGTGGTCATCCCCTCGACCTCGGCGACACGGGCCGATGGATCGACCCCGATGACATGGTTCAAGGCGGCAGCGTCGATCCCGGTGCGCGCATTGTCCTGGCGCGGCCGGAACAGGTTGCTGGTGGGTTTGCGCAGACGAACCCTGCCCTCGGATCCGGCGACCGCCGTGGCCATCCGGTCAACGCGTTCGCGATGCGCGTGCCAGGCCGTGTTGGTCATCGCACGGGCACGTAGCGCGCCACATCGCCCTGGCTGAACACCAGCTGCCAGAGATTCAGGCCGCGCGCGCGGAAAGCACCGGCGCAACTGAGCAGGTAGTACCGCCACATCCGGAAAAAACGTTCGTCCAGTTGCTCCGGCCCTTTCAGGCGTGGCCAGGCGTCGACAAAGTTCGCGTCCCAGCTCATCAGGGTACGGTCGTAGTCGGGGCCGAAGTTGTGCCAGTCCTCAAGCACGAACAGGCCTTCCTTGGCCCGCGCGAGCTGGGCCTCGGACGGGATCACGCCACCGGGGAAGATGTACTTGTCGATCCAGCGGTCGGCCCGACTGCGGCTGACGTTGCCGCCGATGGTGTGGACCAGGGCCAGGCCGCCGGACTTCAGCCGGGACCTGGCCAGTTCGAAGAACCCGCGGTAATTTTTCGGACCGACGTGTTCCATGAGACCGACGCTGACGACCCGGTCGTACTGCCCGGACTCGCCGGCCGTGTCGCGGTAGTCCTGGTGGCGAATGTCGACCGGCAAATCCTGGCACAGCTTTCTGGCATAGGCGACCTGCTGGGTGCTGATGTTGTAACTGACCACCTCACAACCCCGCTCTGCAGCCAGGAAGCGGGCCAGTTCACCGAAGCCGCCGCCCAGCTCCAGCACGCGCATGCCCGGCTCGAGGTAGAGTTTGCGGGCAATCAGGTCCAGCTTGGCCCGCTGGGCATCGTCCAGACTGGCCTCGGCTCCGTCGGACCCGTAGTAGGCGCAGGTGTACTGCATGGTCGGGCCGAGCATGGCCTCGTACAGCCGCGTAGAAAGATCGTAGTGCTGCTCGGCAACGCGGCGCGAGCGCCGGCGATTCTGCAGGTTGCCGAGCCGTCCCAGCAGGATCTGGCCAACAAAGCGCGGGGTCTTGACCTTGCGGTCCAGCCCCGCCCGGATCAGCCGGAAAAACAGCTCATCCAGGCGCTCGACGTCCCACCAGCCGTCCATGTAGGCCTCGCCGGCGCCCAGGGATCCCTCGGCGATGACGCGCTGGTAGAAACGATCCTCGTGCACGTGGATATCCCACGGCCGCTCACCGCCGATTTCCACATCGGCGCCGCGCAGCAACTCCTGAAGATTTCGCGAAAAGGAACGACTCAGGGTCGAAGACATCGTCCAACTTCCAGAAGGTCGTGATCTCTAGCCTAGCGCAGACCGCTATCGCCTGCAGCAGCCCTCGACGACCAACCCTGCTCGAGCCTCTGGTTCGGCATGACGCTACCCGCGTGCGGTCACGAGAAAATAGCCAAGCCCCACCAGAAAGAGACCTCCCAGGACGCTCGAAACCACATAGCCGGCAGCCATCAGGACTTCGTCCCGGCGGAGCAGATGAAACGTTTCCAGACCAAACGCAGAGAAGGTCGTGAATCCGCCGGCGATCCCGGTGATCAGAAACAGGCGCATTTCCGGCGAGAAGAAATCATGCTTCACGACAAGGCCCGCAAGACAACCAACGACCAGGCACCCGATGAGGTTGACCGCGAACGTACCAATGGGAAACCGCCAGTCGCCGGCGTGAGAAAGGCTCCATGCCGCAATCCAGTATCGGAAGACAGCACCCATGGCACCGCCCAACGCTACAACCAAAGCTGATTTCATCCTATGCGTACCTGAGTGCTTGCCGACAGCTTAGCCGCTCCTCGGGAGCCGGGTGCATCCTTCGCAGCGAACGGCGCGAAGGGTGCAAAAAAGAGTATCCATAGCATATTTAGGGAGATAGGTTTACCAATACTGAGGATCATTGAATGGCCCAACGCAACTAGCCCGTCCCAATGGGAGCTCAAGGCTGCTGCCGTCCAATGACTGCCCCAGCCAACCCTCTGGATGAGCTGGTTCAAATGGTGCTGCCGCAACCTCTTGAAGTACCTGCCTGAAACCCACTTTCGAATAGTAGTT
>PWJA01000202.1 GCA_003560975.1 Gammaproteobacteria bacterium | reverse complement strand
TTCGACTTGCCGCAGGAAATTTCCGCAATCCGGATGCCCTGTTTCCCGCTCGTACTTCTATCTCTCCAGCCAGTTTTCCACCACAAGACCTTCGACACGCTTGAACTCGCCGACGTTGTCAGTCACCAGAATCAAGTTCAATGACACGGCATGCGCCGCAATCCACAGATCGTTGGCCCCAATGACTTTTCCTGCCCGTTCGAGTGCGGCCCGAACCTCTCCGTACGCCCGTGCTGCCGCCGCATCCAGTGGCACTAGAGGAAAGTGCTTGATCAGCGCATCAAGCCGCTTTCGATTGGCGGTGGACCAGCGGCTCTTAATTACGCCTACCTCTAACTCACCCAGGACCACAGGAGAAAGCGCCAACTCTCCTGGCAAAACACCTTCGAGACGCTCCAAAACCAAGGAATCCTGTTTCAAGGCGGCAATCAGGATATTGGTGTCCAGCAACCACTTCATTGGCACTCAGTCCAAGAGTGGAGCGGGTTCCGGCTGGCGATCAGGAGGCCCTGCGACGTCGCGCATTTCGTCTCCACCAATGGCACGAAACAGAGCCGCCGCATCGCCGGCCAGTGCCGGCATCAGGCGTGCTACGGCCTTGCCACGCCGGGTAATGACGATCTCCTCGCCAGCTTCGACAGCCGAAAGCAGTGCCGAGAATCGAGCCTTGGCTTCGGCGACGCTCATCGTTTGCATGATGCTGACCTCACGAAATGACCTATTGGTCATTTATAGCATACTACTCCCGGCTTGTCGCGAAAAGCGGAAGGCCGTATAGGGCCAGGCCAGGACCAATCCGACGCGCATGGACTACCAGCAGAAATACGAAGACATCGTCGCCGCTTACAACAACGACAAGGACCGAGTAACCATCGAGGAAACCTTCGCCAAGCTGACGGATTTTGTGGCCGGCCTGGACGCTGAAGAACGGCGCGGCGTCGAGGAAGGCCTGAGCGAGGACGAATTGGCGCTGTTCGACCTGCTCAAAAAGGAAGAACTCGGCAAAGCCGAGCGTGAGCAGGTCAAACAAGCCAGCCGCGAGCAAACCTGGCGAAGCGGGGCGGGCATCAAGTCTACGGGTCTTGAAGTCGGAGCCTCGCTTCATTATTGACCGACTGACAGTGTGCTCGCTGCTTGCGATCCTGCCCTTTGGCATGACGCAAGCGGCCGAGGGGCGGAAAGTCGGGCGCCTCCCGGGCTAGTCGGCTTGCTTCACTGAACTGCGGAAATTTAGCCTTATGCTGCGCTACGCCCGAGCGCGGCCTGGCGTCGCTCGTCCAGCTCTGGCCCCAGGCCGGGCAAATCGGGATCGCGTTACCGTCCGATTGGCGAAGACAGGGCGGAATCGGGTGAAATCCGGCCCGCTGCGTGTTGCAATCGGTGTCAAAAGTCAACCTGACTTGGCACCGGATAGCATCGGATACCGCTGGAATTGGCGGAAAAGGGTGGTTATAGTTCCCATACTCGCTCTCTGCTGGTTCGCAAGCGCCGAACTACCCGATGAACATTCGGCCAAGCGCCAGATATTTCGTGAACTGATGGTTGAATACACCTGACACGGGACTGTGATTGGCCGATGCCGCACAACGGCCCACGAGGCCGACCTTTTCCGAGAGAGCGGGAACTCGGGGGCGTCCACGCAGCCGTCAACAATTCATCGGAGATACGATAACGTCGGCCTCTGATTCAAGCCAGGAGGGCGGGATGACATGAAGAAACGTCAAATCGCGACACCTGAAGCCTCATCTCCAGCGACCCACGATGGCTCCGGCCCGACGGCTTCTCCCAACAAGCGCCCCGACCCAGACGTACCGCCTACCATTTCTCTTGCCAGGTTCAGCAGCAACGAGGTGGAGGAGGACCTGCGTTATGACGCCTGGCGCGAGAACATGGGGGTTCTTTTCGATGTCGCATCGAGGGATGGGGCCAGCGCCGCACTCACCCAGCCGGCCAGTATCATCACCGCCGATCTGGGCGACACGGTGTTGGCGCAGGCGCGTGCCGAGTCACAACACTTCATACGCGACCACAAGCGGCTGGCCGGTGAGGAGCTGGGGCTGATCCTGGTCCAGTATTTTCGCCACGGCGGCGGCATCCTCTGCAATCGTGAGCGGCTGGTCGCCGGCGACATGCTGATCATCGATACCGAGAGACCCTTCGAACTCGCGGCCACCGACTACGAAAACCTCACGCTCATGGTGCCGCATGACCTGCGGGCAAATATTTCTCCCATGATAGACAGGCTTCATGGGATACGCCTGCCGGGAAGCAACCCCATGGTCAGCATGCTGGGCGAACATCTTCAAAGCCTCTGGCGAAACGTGAGCAGCATGACCATGGCGCAGGCCTGCGCTGCGGTGCAGGGGACGATCGGCCTGATTCATGGCTACCTCGCCAATGAAAAAAGACTTGCATCGGAAATGGAACCCGCAACGGCCGAAGCACTGGGATTCGCTGTCCGGCGCTTTGTCGAACGGCATCTCGAAAAGCCCTTGAAGGTCGATGATCTGGCCAGGCATTTCAGGGTTTCCAGGTCAAAGATCTATCGTTTGTTCGAACACCATGATGGCGTCGCGAGCTACGTCTGGGAACGACGCCTGCTGCGCAGTCGAAGGCTGTTGATGACCCCTGCGCTGCAGCATCTCAGTATCGGTACAGTAGCCTTCGAGGTCGGTTTTTCCAGCAATGCTCATTTCAGTCGCGCTTTCCGTACGCGATTTGGCCTCACGCCCAGTCAACTGCGCTCAGCTGCCCAGGAACGCGGCTCCGACCAGACTAAGCGCACCTCTCAAGGCAAGCAGTATCCTGTTCAGGTTCCCGACATGGTCCGGCAGCTGGCAGCAGGTTCTAAGTAAGCCACGGACGACCAGGATGGCGTGGTGTTTGGTCACCCGAACCCACCGAAACGTGCAGTCAAACGATCCGGAACGTCAAGTCAAACGCACTCAACAGGATCGCCATAAGCTCTCCCGAAAGGGGTAAACCTCGGATTGCCGTTTGCCAGCGCCTGGCATCGGCCGCTCGATCAGTCAATTTATCGCTGATGAACCGCCACCTGACGGTGGTCCACCGAAGCGCAGCGCAGCGCGCCATGAGACCACGACCAATTTTGCCGCGATCACGAAATGGTCGCCGCTTAACGTAGGGTTGGAGTATCCCATCGAAGACATTTGAAGGAAGAATTCGCATGACCAACAAATCGTGGATAATCCTTGCTGCCCTGGCGGCCTTGAGCTCTATGGCGGCCCATGAAGGCAAGGCCTCTCTTGTTGCTTGCACCGGCGAGTGTGCTGATCCAGGTTCAATATCCGTTCCTCGCGAATTCCTGAATGGCTCGATGGGCACAGACGCGATCATCCATCGCAAGATGACCTCGCCGCGACTCCACGGCGGCGGGAGCGTCGGGAATGAGCGGGGCGGGAATCCGGTACCACCCTTGCGCCTGACAGGAACGCTATCCGGCGATTGGGATCGGGTCGAAGGGTTCGTCACCTTTCCGCGCACCTACGAGGAAGACGACGTCGGTCGGCTGGAACTGATTCTTCGCGGCTTTGCAACCGTGCCGGGCGCAGCGCCAGACGAATACGTCGTGCCGGCCTGGGATCGCAATCTGTTCTTCATCGATCCGGATACGACCAACCCGGCAGAGATTCCACGCGTGCTGGCCACCGTGGAGCGCGAGCCGGTCTACCAGCCCATGCCCGATGACGACTACGAGATCTTCCGCGACGATGAATTCGTTCTGGCCGAGTGCACCGGGAGCAACGTCTGTTCCATCCAGGTGGTGGACTATGCCGAGCTGCAGGAAGAAGGGCGCGACTATTCCGACTACCCGGAGGGTGCTGCGCCGGTGATTGTCTATCTCGTGATCAACAGCGCCGGGGGGCTGGTGTCGGCGGCGATCCCGACGTCTTTGAACAGGCCGGACCCTGGGACCTCGGCTTCGAGTGGCAGGACCTGCTCGAATTCATCTTCAAGTCCAGGTTCCAGGCGCCGATGCCGGACCTGA
>PWJA01000047.1 GCA_003560975.1 Gammaproteobacteria bacterium | reverse complement strand
GCCGTGTGCATTGTTGCTGGTTGAGCAGGACGTGGGTGTGTCGCCCGACGGCACGCAAGGAGAAATATTTCCCACCAGATCCTGGTGGCTTACACGAATGCCACCATCGACAACCCCGACAACCACGCCGTTCCCGTCGTATCCGGTTGCGTTCAGCCAGTTGACATAGCCGGGGAAAATCACCGGACTATTGGGGTCCGACGCATAGTTGCCGACCACCGCCTGATTGCTCATCTCGCCGCGAGGGCCGGTTTCGGGCGGAATGTACTGGATCGTATACAAGGCGGGTAGCTGAGCCAGATCCCAGTAGCGGTTTCCGGCCACTTCAAGAAACACCACGCTGGTCTGCGCGGTGACGGGAGTGAATCGGTGAACCACCGCCCCGAGGGTTTCCATCTGGGCACGCACGATGTCTTCGTCTACGTGACGGCTGACCAGCGCCATGGTAGGAACCACGGCGGCGTCGCGGTTCCGCTGGCGGGGAAGAACCCGAAACTCCGGCAGGAACGCCCCGGTCCAGCGGACTCCGTTCAGCCCCCGGCCGGCGGACACTTTCGCCGACTCTCCCCAGACCACATAGGTATGGGGGTGGATGTACTGAACCGGGACGACACCTTGATCACGAACCGCCTCAAGCCAGCGGCTGCGGACGGGTCCTTCAAACTGGATCAGAAAGAAATTCTCGCCCGGCGAAGCAACGCCTGAATCGGCGTCCGGAAACTCGATCAGCGGATCAAAGCTGCGCTCACCGAGATTCAGCTCAAAAGGGTGGTCCAGAACCGTCACGGTCACGCCTTCCGCTTCCAGGTTCTGCAGCAAGGTCGCAGACACTCGCCCCCACTGAAAATTGCCGTAATCGCTCAATCGGGCATCTGCAGCCAGCGTCTGAAGTCGCTGATCATCGGCCGGATGATGGATACGGACCCAGACCGAGTCCTCGGCCTGGGCGGCGGTGGGCAACAAGAAGGTCGATCCAAGGATCACGGCCATGACGGCGACAATCCAGGCAGAACAGATGCTTTCGGTTTTCATCGACAACTCGCATAAGGGTTGATTGCGGTTCGGACGAGCGCAGGAGGCCTTCGAACCGGGTGCGACGTGGCGCGGAAACAGCAAGGGGCCGCCCGGTGGGCGACCCCTTTTGGGTTGTGGAACGAGGAGCTGGTAATCAGTCCTGGCTGACCTCGAAACGATCGGAGAACAGCTCGTCGGTCGGCTCGACCCCGGTGCCGTTCAGCGTCGCCGAAGCCAGCTTGCCGTCCGCGCCGTCGACCACCACCGAGGCGGCCACATTGCCTTCTGCACTCGGCGCGTAGGAAACCACGATGGTGCAGCTTTCGGCAGGCGCCAGCTCGGTGGATCCGGCCTCGCAGTCGCCTTCACCGGAATCGGCAAAGTCGGCGTGGCCGGCAACCAGGATGTCGGATACCAGCACTGCAGCGCTGCCGTCCTCGGCGGTGTTGGTCAGGGTCAGCGTCCTGTTCTCGGCGTTTCCGATCAGAACCGAGCCGAACTCGACGGTCGCCGGAGTCAGCGTGAGGTCACCCAGCCCGAAGCCGCGACCGTCCAGAGCGACCTGGACCGACTGGCCGTTTCCGCCGATGTTCACGGTGGCCTGGACCTGACCGGAGACATCGGGCGAGAACTGCACCTCGACGCCACACTGGTCACCCGGCTGCAGCACCGTCGTGCCCGCCTCACAGTCTCCGCCCACGATCATAAAGCTGTCCGCGCCGGACAATGCCAGCGTGTCCAGCCCCAGGGCCAGGGCGCCCGCCGGAGCAGCATTGGAGACCTGGAAGGAGAGAACCGACTGTTCACCGATCAGGACATCACCGAAGTCCAGCACGCCAACATCGGCCGCCAGGGCGCCCGGCAATTGCACGCCCTCACCGGTCACCGTGACGTCCACGGACTGGCCGTCGGCACTGACCACTTCGACGGTGCCGCTCAGCGATCCGGCGGTCTCGGGGGTAAAGGTCACCTCGACGTCGCAGTCTTCGCCCGGGGCCAGCACGAAGCCGACCGTGCAATCACCGCCGCTGATCGTGAACGCCGCGGGAGCCGCATCCAGAATGGTCAGCTGGAGGCCAACCGCATCGATCGGCCCGGTGTTGGCCACGGTGAAGCTCAGGGTGGCGTCGCTGCCGAGCGCAACCTGATCGAAATCAAGCTCGGTCGGAGTGACCGTCAGCTCCGCCGGTACGACCAGCGGCACGAAGTCCCCGGGAGCACCCTGCGGCATGCCGAACACACCCAGTTCCTGATTGACCCCGTCACCGACGGCCAGGGCGGTAACGATTTCACCCTCGGCAAACGTCAGCGCGATCGGATTGATCAGGACCGGATCGCCGCCAGGGGCGGTAATGATCAGATCGTATTCCCCGATCGGCAACGGGATGTAGTCTGAAACCTCGCCGAAGTCGACGTCGGTCAGAACCGGCGTACCGTCGGCCAGGCGAACATCGGCGGTGGCGCCACCTTCCTCGAACGGCGCTACGTGGCCGAGTCGGAGGTGGAAGGTGCCAACATCGGGCGTCGTCGGGTCGTCGACCAGCAGCTTCAGCGCGAGATCCTGGTTGGCGCCGTCGCCGGTGGCCAGGACCGTGTAGAACTCGCCTGGGGCGAGATCGGCCGATGCCGACATCGCCGGATCGGCAGCGCCGACCGGGAAGATATCAATGTCGGTCGGTCCGGGCGGCAGTTCCAGATAGCCAGTGGAATCGCCGTAGCGCACGTCGCTGAGCACGGTGTCACCGTTCACGACGACGTCGACGGCGGTACCGGCGCGATCCCCGGCAAACGGTGCCAGATGCGCGATCTGGACCTGAGCCGTTCCGACCAGGAACGTCGCCGGGATGGTGACCTCAAAGGTCTCGCCCAGGCCTTCCTCGAGCTCGACCCGGATGTTGGCCCGGTACGTGCCCGCTGCCAGTTCGCGCGAGCCGGAATCGAACACCAGTTCCACGACGCTGTCGCCATCGGCTGGAATCGCGCCGCTGGTCGGCGTGATGGTCAGCCAGTCAGCCGGACCCGTTTCTTGCGGACCGGCCAGCAGAACCACCGCGTTGTAGACCAGAACGTTGAGATCGCCACTCCAGTCGCCCTGTTGACCATCGGAGCTGTACATGGCGTTGATGCTGACCACGTCGTCGTTCATCGTGACCATGGGAACACCGTCGTCCCACTCGGCCATCAGACTGGCGCCCGGAGTCAAGGCGGTGCCCGTCAGACGGAAGTTGATCCCGTAGGAGATTGCTTCCACGTTGTCAAACAGCGGGCTGTCCGGCTCAAGAATGACCATGGTGGCGGCTTGCTGAACGTCGCTGGTCGCCAGGGTGATGGGTCCATAGTCTTCGGTGATGAAACGACCAGCCAGCTCGAAGCCGAAGAAGTCGTAGGCGAAGTTGTGGACCACCACCTTGCCGCCGACGTCGACGAAGTCGGCAAGCACGTCACCGACAATCACGTCGGCGCCGGTGTCAACCCATCGGTTGTTGTTGGTCAACACCGCAACGTCGATTCCGTCGAAATCGGCCAGCGTGATCGAGCTCAGCGGTTCGCTGAAGATCACCGCATTGATGCCGGGGAAGGCGTTCAAGTCGGCGGCCAGATTGTTCGGTGGTACCGGATCACCCAGCTCGCCGTCAGGCGAGAGGATGAGCACGTTGAGATCCGAACGCGGCGCGCTGACCTGAATGTTGCGAATGACCGGTTCGCTGGCCCGAATCGCGCCGGCCCGAGTCTCGCTGTCGGCACTCTGATCCAGCGCAGTGCCGCGACCGGAAGCAGCCACAGCGGCCCCGACCTGCTGGAGAAGCTCGGCCTGCTCGATTGCAAACTGGCTGTCTGCTGCTCCGCTGTTGGCCAGGTCGAGCTGGCGCATCGCGCTTTCGCCCAGGCCAACGGCCACCATGAACTCATCCTGAAGGATGGTCGAACAGCCCTGCTCGATGCGCAGATCGAAGTCAACGGTGCTGGTGTCTCCTTCGCTGATCATCACATCGTCGACAACCTGGCCGAGATGATCCGGTGCCGTCGCGCTGACCGAAATCGGGCTTTCGCCTTCGTCCACGGCCAATACGTAATCACCGTTGGCATCGGCCAGGGTGCTGGCGATCACTCCGCCGGCTCCCTCTACGGCAACCATGGCACCGGCGGCCGGGAAGGGGTTGTCGTCGCAGTAGCCCAGGCTCTGGACGTTGCCGGAGACAAAGCCGGTACCCGGCGCTTCGGTCACCGTCAGGGTGAGCGGAATCGCAACCGTGGCCTGGTTGGGGTCGTTGGTGTACACGCACAGGTCGACCAGGCGAGTTCCGGCCAGCAAGCCGGCGGTGTCGATGGACAGGATCGCATCCTGGTCATCGCCCGGGGCAACGCTGCCGCTTTCCGGATCCACGCTCAGCCACGGCACTTCGGCCGGCACGATGCACTGCGAGGTGCTGCCGCGAATCTCGAACGGCATGCCCTGCGGCGTTCCGGCACCGGTATCGGAAAACGGCCCCCATCCGGTAGCTGTCAGCTGCTGCGCATTGCCGGTCGTGGTCTCGCCGATGATGGTGATCGGCGGCAGCCACGGACCGGAGGTCAGAGAGCCCTCGAACTGAACGTCGACGTAGTACGTTCCCGGCTCCAGAACCAGGCCGGCCACGTCGGCCTCGACGCTCATGACCGGACGGGCCGTACCGACCGTAGTCTCGCTGTAGCGATACATGCCGGTGAACGCGGTCGAGCGCAGGCGGTTGGTGCTGGTATCACCGAATATAACGGTACCGCCGTTGGCCGGATCGCCGTCCCAGATACGCAAGTTGACGCCGGTAATCGTGGACGTCGGCGGCGACCCCGTCTGATAGACGAAGAAGGTGAAGCCGTCCAGCAGCCAGGTATCGTCGACGGTGAAGTCATCGGCCATGCGGAACTTCGGGCCGCCTTGGAACTGCGCAACATTGGCACCCAGCGTCGTCAGGCCCAGCGTGCTGTTCTGCAACAGGCTGCTGTCGGCTCCGCCCGGCCCGTCGCCGACGCCGGTCCGGAGCGGACCGTTGTCGAACAGGACATCCTGCCGGCTGGCGCGCGGCACGCTTTCCGCCACGCTCCAGTCCAGATCGATCTGACCCAGGCTGGCGATATTGATCGTGCCGGAGTCGGTCTGGCCTTCTTCCAGAGTGAATTCGAAACTGTCCGGCGTGATCTCGGCGACGGCGATGTCGACGACCTCGAAGGTAATCGGAATTTCGATCAGGCCCACGCCATCGGGCTCGTTGGTCGAGATGCACAGCGAGGCCTCGAACAGACCGCCAACCAGGGCGGCCGCGTCCGCGGTAACCGTCAGTTCGGTGCTTTCACCGACGCCGGTGGTGCCGCTGGCCTGGCTTACGCTCAGCCAGTCGACCGCACCCGGATTGACGCAGCGCTCCGGAACCGGCGGCGGCTCCGGTGTGCTCGGATCCACGGCCTCGTCGCAGGCGGCCTGGTCGGTGCAGATCAGGCGCAGGCCGGGCAGCAGAACCTGCCCGGTAGCGGGATCGCTCCACTCGGAGTCCGGCGCAGCCGGGAAATCGGTGAATCCTTCGAACCACTCGAAGTAGATTTCACCAGCGGCATTGGCCGGGATCGGCGCGATGGCTATATCAGCGAACATGAGCACGCCGTCCGAGCTGAACGTCTCCACGCCAGGGGTATTCAGTCCAACACCGGGTGAGAGGAACAGCCCGGTGCCATCACCCGCATTGGGAACGATGGCCAGGGAGGATTCACTCAGCCAGCTTGGCGAGAATGCGTCGATGGTGACCTCCCAGCCAATTCCGATCACCTCGTTACCCACCCCGATGGGCAGGGTCAGGTTCGAGTTGAATGGAGCGCCCGAGGCGTAACCACCATCGGCAGTCTTGCCATCGACCGACAGGTTGGGCCCGGTGGCGCGATCGGTCGTCGCCAGGGCGAGGGCTTGTTCGGCCGTCAATCCGACCGATCCATCCAGGCTGCCGATCACCAGTCCATGCGGCACGGGGCGTTCGGTTGGCAGCGGCTGACCGACGTAGACCTCCGCGCCGTCGCGGATCTCGACGCGATCGTTGAACAAGCCCGCCGGTGCGCCAGCCGAGGCCGGATCCGGTGCCGTGTCGATGCTCCAGACCAGGTCGGCCGTACCGACGTTGGAAATCGTCAGCGTGCCCTCATCGCTGTCGCCGGCATTGGCGACAAAATCGAAGCTCTCGGGGTCAACGTCGGCCACCGGAATGCCGAGCACGGTCAGGTTGACCGGGATCTCGACCAGCTGGGCGGCCGGGTCGTTGGTGGTCACGCACACCTTGGCTTCGTAGTCGCCCAGCGCCAGCCCGTTGGTGTCGACGTTGACGGTGACGCTGTCCACTTCGTCCGGGTCGGTGATGCCGGTGTCGCTACCGCTGAAGAAGCTCAGCGACAGCCAGTCGACCTCACCCGGGAACTCACAGGCGATCGGCTGGGTGATCGAGAAGCTGTCTACGCCGATGTAGTTCGAGTTGCTGCCGCTTGGGCCACCATCTTCAACGAGGTAGCGCAGGGCAACCCGGCCAGCGACTGGCTCAGGCAATCCTTCAAGCCGAACCACAACTTCGGTCCACTCGGTCGGGTAACCACCCGGTTGCAGGTCAGGATTGACGCTCGCGACCAGGTTGACGAAGTCACCAACATCTTCCGCGGAGGTTCCCACGTTGATGCTGTTGCCGCTGGTGCTGTAGCGCACTTCGAGACGGTCCGGGAAGAAGTTGGAGAAGATATCTGCACGGGTGTAGAAACGAATCTCCGTTCCGTTGCGCAACACCGTCTCGGGCGACAGCAACCAGTTATTGATCAAGCCCGATCCGCTCGTGCTGGCGAAGTTGACCGCAATATATGAATTGGCATCACCTTCGAAAGCCGTGAATACAGCGGGGTTGCCCTGGAACCACGAGTTGGTACCCACCGGCTGACTCAGGTTGGCTTGTACCCAACCACGGGTCGGCAGCGAGGAAACGTCGTCGAAACCTTCTTCGATCGGTCCATCGATGGCACGACCGAAGTCTGCTCCCAGAACCAGATGATCCACCTCTCCTTCAGACTGAATGCCGGATGCACGATCCCATCCAATCGGCAGGCTTGGCGCGGCAACGCTGCGGTCTACCGCTTCGGCGTAGCTCAGGCCCGGCAGCAGGTTGGCCGTATCCAGGCTCCACGTCAGCGGGGTCGTACCCACGTTACCGATGAACAGGTCGCCGTTGTCTGTCCGGCCTTCGAAGACCTCGAAGGCGAACTGATCGGGCGTGATATCCGCGATCGGGTTGAACTCGATCACGTCGAAGCTGACCGGGATCCGGGCAGGGTTGGCGCCCGGATCGTTGCTGAACAGACACAGGTCGGTTTCATACAGCCCGGGCGCCAGACCGTCGGTGTCGAAGGTCAACCCAAGCGGCTGCTCCCCGGCCGGGTTGATCGTACCGGACTCCGGACTGACCGACAGCCAGCTTTCGGCGTCGAAGTCGAAGCAGCCCGCGGCCGGGGCCGGGAGGGTGCTGGTGACCAGTACGTCGTCGATCCACCAGTCGTGGCCGTCCTGTCCAACGTAATTGAAGGCCAGGCAGACATCCTGATTGTCGAAGGAGGATAGATCGATTTCAATTTCCCGCCATGTCGCCGAGGAGTCATTGAACTCGGCCAGCTCGACGAAATCACCCTCCGCTGGATCACAACTCGCGGTGGAGATCTGCAGGAACGAGCCGGTATAGAAAAACATGAACCCACCCCGATCAGCAAAAGTGAGGCGACTGTTCTCGCCCAGCGAGACCTGGGGGGTGATCAGCCAGTCGTCCTGGACGCCCGCCGAAACGAAGCTGTACGGCCGTTGCGCCGACGCAGGCGCTGAGTTGGATGTGGAAGTGTCGCGACGCCAATCGCGTCCGTTGGGATCCGCACCGTTGAGATTGACCTGGCTCCAGCCGGTCGGCGGGAAGGTCTCGTCGGCGAAGTTTTCGCTGAGCACCACGTCGGTGCCGCCAAAGACGTTCTCCAGGCTCCAGTCCAGATTCGCCGTCCCCAGATTGGACACGGTCACCGATTCGGCCACGGTGTCGCCCTGAATGGCGGCGGTGTCGACCGAGGCCGGATCGACCGAGGCCTGCGGCGCGGTTTCACCCTCGTCAACGACGTTCAGGGTGGTCGGTACCACGACCAGGCTGTTGGCCTCGTCGTTGCTGGCCACGCACAGATTCTCGCGCAGGCTGGCGCCCACGGGCTGACCGCCGTCGTCCAGCGTGAGCGTCACCTGTTGACTCGTTCCACCCGTGACCAGGCCGCTTGCGGCGTCAGCCGAAAGCCAGCTGATCTCGGCGGGAGTGGCGCAGACGATGCTGGTCTGACCGGTTACGGCCATGACCAGGTTGACGTCGCCCAGGCCCAGATCGGTGTAGCGAGTCGGTTCCGGAACGTTGCAGGACGGAGCCACCGTGTACGAGGGCGCGGTTTCGCCGGCCTGGTTGGAGCCCGGGCGGAACTCGCCGACTCCAGTCAGATCGGGGGCCTGGATCTCGACGACCACGGTGCTGCCCGCTTCGGCGAACGCTGCGACCGGGACGTCGACCAGCTCCAGGCTGGACGCCGGCAAGGTGGCCGTCGTCGAACCGATCAGCTGGAGGTTTTCGTAGAGGAAGTCGCCATCGAGAGTGTAGATGTTGACCTCGACGTCGATTTCATCGCTGTTGTTTTCGATCCCGAAGCTGACTTCCGCGACGTCGAACGCGTCGAGAATCCCGAAGTCGGCCAGGTCAAATACGCGCAGGAAGGCATTGGCCCGCGTGCTGGTCCCGCCGTCGGTGCTACAGACCGGAGTGTTGCCGGCCATGATGTCGAAGGAGGCGGAATGGGTCAGCGTGGTTCCGGTCCGCGGGGCCCGCAGCGTGTAGCCGGCGGTCTGGCCGCGCTGCACGTTGTCGGCCCGGAGGAAGTTCTCGAGCGCTGGATCGATCTTGCGAGCCAGCCCCGGAGCGGAAGCAGCACCGCCGGTGCGGAGCAGCGTCCCGGCGCCGGAGCGATCACCGCTGGTGAACTCCCACTCGAGGTCTGCGTCGCCGAGATTGGCGATGTTCAGCCCGAAGTCGACGTCCGGACCACCGGCTTCGACAAAGGCCTCGACTTCAGCCGGGGTCACGGCGATCGTCGCCGGATCGCCCTCGACCTCCAGGGTGACCGGGACCAGGACCAACGGACTGGCCGGGTCGTTGCTGGCAATGCACAGCTCGGTTCCGTAGATACCGGTCGAAAGCCCGGTTGAGTCGAAGGTGACGGTGATTTCATCGCTGTCACCGGCACCAACGCTGCCTTCGGTCTGGCTCAGTGAGAGCCAGGCCGGTGCGTCGCTATCGCAGACCGGCGCATCGCCGGCTGCACCGGTCATGGTCATGGAAAGACCGGTCCAGACCGGACCCACGTCGGTCATGTCAGTCCAATTCGGGAACGCACCTCCGAAGGCCGAACCGGGAGTGATGATTTTCGGAACGTCAAAATTGGGTGGTCCACCCTGAAACCAGTTCCAGCGACCATTGCTCACTTCTCCAGCCTGGGAGGTGTGGATCACCAACCAGTAATTGCCGGGATCAAGATTCACGGTCTCACCAGCGGTTGCCAGGTCCAGCGTGATGTCAACATTCGAACCGGTGACATCCAGGATGACGCCGGTGCCCTCGCGATCGGTGGTGAACGTCCACACCGCTTCACCCGGTGAGGTCTCCGGGTTACCCGCAGGCACACCGCCATCATCGGCAAAAATGGACCAGGTAATGGTGTTGATGGTGGTTACAGGAACCGGCGGCTCGCCATCGGCTGGAGCGCCCATGAAGCCGCGCGTGGTGATCGTGCTCAAGCTGGTGGAATCGGAGATCTGGAAGTCTTCGCCACTGTAGGCACCGGTCCCCAAACCTTCGAAGAACGTTGAAACGATACCGGAAGTACCGTTTGTCTGCTGATCAATGATCGTTTCGCTCAGCGGCGTCAGATTGCCTTCGACAAGGAACTCGATCGAGTAGTCCAGCGTGCCTTCGCCAACGTTGGCAATGTCAAGCGTTTGCGCGGCGGTCGTGTTCGGCAGCAGGCTCTGCGCCAGGCTCGCCGGGGCCACATCGATCTCGGGCTCTTCCGGCGGCGGTGGTGCATCGCCGACCGGGATGGTGAAGGAAGTGCTTGTGCCACCATCGATGGTGAACGGCGGAACGTTCAGAACGCCCAGCACTTCACGACCGGGACCGGTCAGCTCGATGATGATCGGATCCCAGGTCATCGGCACACCGGAGCCGAAGCTGTGTTCAAAGGTCAGTTCCCAGTTGCCGTCAACACCAGTGCCCGGAGCAAACGCATCGGGATGGGAGCTTTCGTAGGTACCATCATTCGTAGAACCGGACCCGTCAAAGTCCCAGGGAGGGTTGCCGGTGAGGAAGCCACCCACGGCGAAGGTGACGCCGCTGGGACTGGTGATTTCCATGACCAGGTCGGACGCCCAGGTGGCATCGCCACTGATTCCGGTTACCGTCCCTTCGAAATCGAAACCTTCCACATCGCCTTCCGGCGGAGGCCCACCGTCACCGCTGCCGGCAAGCGCCACAGTGAAATGCAGGTCGGGGGATAGACCGCTGGCTTCCACGAAATCGATGGTGCCGAAGGAAAGCGGAATCGTACCGTCCGGCGTCAGCGTGATTTCAAGCGTCTGGGTTTCGTTCAGATCACCGCTGAAGCTGAAGCTCGCCGGGGTGACCGATACGTTGAATTCTCCGGAAATGATTTCGGAATTAACTGACCATTCAGTGGGCTCATCAATCGTGTTGCGGACTGTTCGCGTGAATGAGCAATCCGGTGTGCAATCCACGTCACGCACCGCCGGCAGGTTCAGGGTGCGCAAGTCACCACCGGTTGCCGGGTTGGCGGCCAGGAAATTGTCGAAGGTCTCGTTCATGACCAGACCGGCCAGCGCGGCGCGAGTCAGTTCGACGCGGCCATTGCCAACATCATCCCAATCCCATGCAGTGACGCCGTCCGGCTTGAAACCGTCCTTTTTGGCGGTCATCCGAAGTGCCGATGACACCTCGATCGGCGCCCAGTCCGGCTGCATCTGGCGAACCAGAACCGCGGCACCGGACAAATGCGGACCCGACATCGACGTGCCGGTCTTGGTGCCGTAGCCGGACGCCGTCACGTCGGCCGCGTAGATGCCCACGCCCGGTCCCGAGATATCCGGCTTCTGCAGGTTCTGGAAAGGTACGCGGGTCGGCCCGATCAGGCTACCCCCCGACATGATGTCGCCGCCGGCGTCGGGATCCAGCGTGAAGGCAGCGGTTGCGCCCGGGTTGGCGTCGATGAAGTCGATGAACGCCTGACCCTGAGCCTCGGTAATGCTGTAGGCCGGAACGTCGGCCTGGCCCGGCGTGCTCATGTTGATGGTGCCGGCTTCGTTGTTCCAGATCACCACGACCTCGGCGCCGGCGGCAGCGGCGTTGTTGATCTTGTCGGTGAAGGCGCAGCCGCCACGCTGGATCATCGCGATGGCGTCGTCGAAGAAATCCGCCGGGAAACCGACACAGCCATCGTTGCCCGCGGGCTGATCGGCGTCGTAGCGGACGTCGCCTTCGAAAGGAGAGCCGACCGGTGAATCGGAGCCCCGATTCATCAGGATATTCTGCAGGTTCTCGGGGATGGTCCCCGGACCGGACATGCTGAGAATGCCGGCAGCGCCATCCGGCCGCGTCGCCATCGAAACGGCGGTGACCCAGGGGCCAATGTGGCCTACGTTGCCAACCGGGTTGGGAATCGCCGTGCTCGTGTTGCCGGCCGACGCGTTGACGAAGATGCCGGCGTCGACCAGATCGAGCTTGCGCCGATCGTTGTCGTTCCACGGGCTGGTGCCGCCGGAAATCGAGAAGTTCATGGTGTCGACGTCGCCGTCGGCCAGCAGCGTGCTCATGCCGGCCTGAATATCGGCGCCAGGGCACGAAGCACCCGGACAAACCTTGTAGTTGCGGATGTGGGCGCAGTAGGCAACGCCGGAAATGGTGTCCCCGGTTGGCGGGTTCGGGGCCGGGTCGGCGTCCGGGCCGATCAGGTTGCCGGCCACCGTGCTGGCCACGTGCGTGCCATGACCATTGGTGTCGATCGGATTGGTGCCGGCGCAAAGTCCGGACCCGTCAGTGCTGGAACAGTCGACAAACGAGATCAGTTTGGGCGGAACGCCGCCTTCGTCATGGCCGCAGGCCGGATCGTTGATGAACGACGGATGGGTCGGAACAATGCCACTGTCGAGCACGCCGGCGACCATGCCTTCGCCGCGGTAGGCCCCGCCGTCGGGGGTTGTCGAGCCGTTCCAGACCGAGCCGGCGCCGATGAACTCGGGGCCTGCGAAGGTGTCGAGGAAATACAGGCGCTCGCGCTCGATGGCGGCAACCTCCGGCAGGGCAAGGATTTGCTTGACTTCCGTCTCGCTCAGGCGAACCGCCATTCCGCTATGAGTGATCTGGAAGAAGTGGCTGGCCTCGACGTCGCGTCCCAGTCGAGCGCCCAGACCATCCAGGAACGCTGCGTGGCGCGCGGCGATCGCGGCTGACTCGGACTGAATGTCCTCCGCGCCGAAATCGAAGCGCTGGCCCGTTCCGCGCGTTTGTCGATGCAGGGTCATCAGGCCGGGTTCATCGAACTCGATCAGGAAACGGTAGCGCCCGAATTCATCGGCCGGAGTGAACTGCCCGGAGGCGCCGAACAGCCCGGAGGGCGTTGCCGTGGCGACCAGGCTGGCTTCGATGGATTGGCCACTGTTGGCCTCGACCGAGGCGAAGAGACCGCTGCTGGCCGCTGCACTCAGCAGCAGAGCAAGAAGACCGTTCCTAAGGAGACGACTCAGATTCATGTTCTGGAAACCCTCTGTTCGATGGTGTTGCAACTTATTGATTTAAGTAAACTTTCCTTGAAGCGTGCAATGCTCAAGGCTAATCCCTGCAAGTCGAATGTCCGTACAGCACGGGCAGTCGAAGGGGTTGGAGTCTACGAGGATTCACGCTTCAGAGTCAAATCTATTGAGCGCATCGGGGACCATTCACGTCCGGCAACGCCCGAGTGCCAGTACACGATCCACTCTGATGCCTTGATCGCGCAAACGGCGTTGAACCAGTGCGTCACCGCGCCTCGCTTGCGCTCTGACGTGAATGCATTTCGTACACCCGCACGGCGGCGAAGATCGGCGCGAATGCGCGCGCGCAGGCGCGCCGGCCGCGCGGCGGCTCCCGCCGAATGGCATCGCGCAGAGCAGGCATGTTCAACCACGGACATTCCGCATCGAATCGCCCGCGGTCGGCGTCGACCGCCAGCCCGGCCAACCAGGCCAGACGATTGTCGTGGCGTCGCTTTTCATTGACCGGATCGTTCTTCGTCGCTCCCCGGGGCAACACCGGCGCAAACGCCCGCCGAACCAGGTAGCGCCCGGTACCATCGCCAAAGCGGACGTCGCGCGGCATGGACAGAATGAACTCGAGCAGCCGCCGATCCGTCAGCGGGTAGCGATATTCGAACCCCGCCGGCGCGGCCCAGGCGGCCCAGGTTGCCATGCGCTCGCCAAGGTGGCCGTGCAAGAGCAGCAAGCGCGTGAATGCATCGGCGTCGGCAACGACCCGAAGCGGGGGATTGCGATCCAATGTCTGATCCAACCGCTCGATGTCCGCCGACGGAAATGCATCGGCCGTGTGAAGTTCATACGGACTGAAGCGACGATACAGCGGGCCGGGCAGCATGGGGACGACGGCAGCGCGCCACACCGCACCCGCAACGCGATGCGGCCGGCGCAAACCGCCGGCGCGACGCCGGGCAACCCGAAGCACGCTGCCGAAACGCCCGCTACGCAGCAGCCAGGCGAGGTGACCCAGGCCCTGGCTGGACAAGACCTCATCACCGCCCCAACCCGACAGCATGACCCCCACACCATCCCTGCCGGCCTGCGCAATGACTGGCAACTCATCCATCAGATTGGCCGTGCCCTGCAGCTCCATGGGCTGGGCAATCAGCGCTTCGTAGGTCTCGGCCGAGGCCGAACCATAGCGTTCCGTCAGCCCGAGCTTGCGGCACTGGGCGCCGATCCGGCGCCGTTCGTCGCCGGCGCCCATGTCCGGGTAGGCCTCGCTCACGGGCGGCGACCAGGCATAGGCGGCGACCAGGCCGCCGCCGGACTTCAGCGCGCCAGACGCCAGCCCGGTCACCAGCGAGGAATCGACCCCGCCGCTGAGATGCGCGCCCACCGTCGCCGTGCTCGGAAGGCGCGCGCGAACGGCACGCTCGGTCAATTCCACCAGGGCGTCCGGCGCATCCCGATCCGGGACGGACCGGTCTCCAGCCAAGGCGAACGGATTCCACCAGCGCCGACGCGTGAGATCTCCACCGCGGACCCGAACCCAGTGTCCCGGCGCGACGATCTCGACACCCTCGACAAAGCTCTCCAGTCGAATCTCGTCCGGGTCGCACAGAAAGCGGGCAATGCGCGCTTCATCGAGCTGCCAGCGACAGTCGCCAAGCGCCGTGAGTCCGTGCAGCAGCGTGGCGAACAGCACCTCGCCGCCGCGCTGGGTCCAGTACAGGGGACGGCTACCGATATGGTCGCGGGCCAGGAAAACCTCGGATCCGGCCCCATCGTGAATGGCGAAGGCGAAATCCCCGTGCAGATGGGCAAGACAGTCGGCGCCCCAGCGCGCGTAGGCATGCAGGATCAGGCCGGCATCGCAATGCTCGCGGGCGATCAGTCCGAGCGTACGGGCCAGATCATCCCTCTCGTGCACCACGGCATCGGCAACAATGGTCAGCGGCCCGACGCGCACCGGCTGACGGGCTGGCGTGTTCAGGCCCGGATCGTGGTAACCGAACGCGGCGCCGGTCTCGACCAGCAAGTCGCTGCGTACGCTGCGTCCTGGGCGCAGCGCGTCGAACGCGCGCCGGAATACCTTTTCATCAATCGGCTTGCCATCCAGACTGACGCGCCCTAGTATCGCGGCCATGGATGCTCCGGTCGCTTTCGCTTTTGGCCTGTCGAGAGTCTAGCCCGAGTCCAGGCATGGTCTTGGCTTCTCGTCTGCCGAATCTGGTGCGCGGCTTCGTCAGGATGCCTCGGGCGCGCAAGCGGCTGCTGGCCGAATCCACGTGGTTTCTGCTGCGCGCGG
>PWJA01000280.1 GCA_003560975.1 Gammaproteobacteria bacterium | reverse complement strand
GCGCAGGTCGAGCAGGTCGTCGGCGATGCCCATCGCCATCAGGGCGGCCATGCCCACGATCAGGCTGGTGTAGTCGATCAGGTTGCCCGCGTTCAGCCCGAATGCAGCCAGGATGGCCAGAAACATGGCCAGGCCGCCGGTCAGCGGAATGCTGCCGTTGTGGCGCTTGCGATGGCAGGGATCGTCGGTCAGGCCGATGCGGCGCGCCGGCAGCTGGAGCGCGGGCACCATCAGCGCCGCGACCAGGAACGCGGTCGAGGTCGCCAGCGCCATGCTCACCGTCAGATTCAAAAGACTACCCCCGTTGACTTGTCCAGGTCGGCCATCCGCTGGTCCCGACTCACCCACAGCCGACCGCCGCATGTTACCACGGCATGAGTATTCTGTAAAAGCCCGAAAACTTTGACAAAATCATGACGCTCGCCATGGCTCACCGCGCCGCCGTTTGCGCCGGTAGCGGGCCGACTTGCGCTGGCGTGGCGCGAGCACGGCACCCAGGTACAGGGCCAGCACCGCCTGGGTTGCCGGAATATGCCAGCTGAAATCAGCCAGCGAGACCAGGCCCAGCGCGGCCAGACCCGAGTACAGGGCCACCCGCTCGGTATTGAGCCGGAACTGTTTCCAGATTCCGGTCAGCACCATCAGCAGCACAATCACGCCGACCAGGCCCATCTCGACCAGCCACTGCAGGGCGTCGCTGTGCAGGTAATCGACCCAGTCGGAGATGCGGGATGGCTGGAATTGCTTGAACGTCGCCTCGAAGCCGCCCAGGCCAACCCCGTGCACCAACCACGCGCGTGGAAACTCGCTCAACACCACGGCAAAGATCTCGAAACGCAGATCGTCTCCATCCGTTTCGAGGACGCGTTCGGCCAGCGGCACGACCCCGTACCAAAGCGCGACTACAAACGTGGCCGCTGCAGCCAGGTAGGCCGGCCACAAGGACACGCCCTGGATCCACTGGCGATGTCGGCTCCACAGGATGAGCATCAGCAGCATGCCGAACAGCCTGGCCGAGGCCCCCAGGCGCGAGGTGCTGGCCAGCATGGCCGCGCCGATCAGGCTGGCGCTGACCAGGCTGCCGGCGATCTTCAGCTCGGCGGGCAGGCGGGCCAGCAGCGGCATGCCGCGAATGTGCCAGACCGCCACCGCCAGCGGCCAGGTCAGGGCCATGTAGGCGGCGAACAGGTTGCGGTTGGAGAAACTGCCGTGGACGGTGGAGGTCCTATGGCGCTGCCAGATGCCGAGAATGCTCTCCCAGCCCAGGGCGTGGGCCAGCACCCCGTAGAGGGCCTGGAACAGCGCCGAGGCGACCACGGCCAGCCAGATCCAGTAGCGCAGGCCGCGGGGCATGGCGTAGGCCAGCCAGGCCAGGCTGAACAGGGCGATGAACGCCGCCCAGCCGCGCAGGGTCGCACCGGGGTCGGGCGACCAGGTCAGCGGCTGCAGGCCGGGAAAGGCGCGAACGGCATCCGGGTAGGGCCCGAACCGCTCGACCAGCAATGGCCACGGCAACACCTGCACGATCACGGTCAGGGTCATCAGGCCGGCCAACAGCAGCCAGCCCGACGGCAGGCGCCGTCGCGGGCCGGACAGGTTGGCCGCCAGCACCGCCAGCAGGCTGAACGTGGTCAGGGCCAGCAGGCTGGCGGTCAGCGTTTCCGGCGTCCGGTTGCCCATCATCAGGGGCAGGCACAGCACCAGCAGCGCCACCAGCGCCGCGGCCAGGCGCAGCCCCGCCGGCTGGGGCTCTTCCGGCAAGCGGTGGCGTTCAGTCATCAAGCCCGACGATCCTCAGTTCGCCGTCGTCCAGGCGGCGGATGGCGAGCCGGTAGCGGGTCTCTTCGTGGCGTGCGGTCAGATCATCGAAGGCCATGGTCAGCCGCGACAGGGTATGCACCGACCAGTACGGCGGCCGCGGCTCGATGTCCAGGACCTGGAACTCCTGGTAGCGGCGGCGGCTGCGATCGAAGACCTGTTCGTAATGGGCCGACAGCCCGCCCGCGCCGGCGCCATGGTCGCTGCGCGGCGACTCCGCCAGCAGGCCGCGCAGACCGTCGAGGTCGCCGCGGTTGACGTAGCGGCTGAAGCGCTGGAGCAGGGCCTCGATCTGGCCGGCCGGCGGGGTTTCCCACGACGCGGCCGCCGGCGCTGAGGCCGGGCGCGCGTCGGCCTGCGCCGGCCCTCCTGGGCTGGAGTGCTGGGCGGCCGCGGCGGGCTGGGGGTCGGGACGGGCCGTGTGCGGCCCGGACTGCATCGGCCGGTCCGCGGTGGGCAATCGGGCGCTTGCCGCGCCGGCCATCGATTCGCCGGCGGTCTCCTGGCGGCTGGAGGCCAGGTGCAGCGCCAGCAGCGGCAGCAGAACGACCAGGGCCAGGCCGGCGACGAGCATGGTCGACAGGCGCTGCGTCCGCCGGCCCCAGGTGAACAGCCTGCGCAGCCATCCGCTGCGCTCCGGCACCAGCCGCGCCGAGCGCCGGAACGGCCCGGGTTGCCAGGGATGATCCGGATCGGCGTCCGGCTTCGGCCGCGCAGGAGAAGGCTTCGGCACGGGCACGGTCTGGACCAGTGTCTCGCCGCGCTTGAACGCGACGTAGGCCTTGTGCAGGGCCTGCGAGCGCGGCGTCAGCCAGTCGGCCATCTCCGGGTAGCGGTCCGGGTGAAAGGCCTGGATCAGGCGGCGAAAGCGGGCCTTCTGTTCCGCCCGGGAGCCTGACCCGACCAGGTGCGCGGCCTGCAGATCCAGTCGGCCGCGGGGAAAGAACTGCCGGTCGAGCAGGGTGTACAGCTGCGAGACCCGGTGCGGACGGGTCCGGGGCCGTCCCAGCGCCATGCTCAGCCGGCCGGCCCCGTGCCGTTCGCCGCCGCCCAGCCAGCTCAGCACCGCGTCCAGCTCGACCGCGCTCAGGCGGCCGGCGCGATCGGCCAGCAGGCGCCGGGCCAGCCGATCCATGGCCGCGGCATCGACGCTCATGGCGGGTTGCCCTCGTGGGCGGCGGGAACGGGCTCCAGACGCAGTCCGGCCAGGCTCAGGCTGCCGCCGATGTAGCGATCGAACGCCTGGGTGTCCGAGCGCACCACCTGCAGCCGAATGACCGGCAGCGCCTCGTCGATCTCCAGGTCCAGGGCAAACGGCTGCCAATCGAAATCCGGCGCGGGCAGCTCCAGCGACCGGCGCACGCGGGTTCCGACCAGGCGGACATCGAGCGATGGCAGGGCGCGCGTGGTCAGGCGCTGGGCCTTCCACCAGCCGGTCAGGCGATAGCGCCCGGGCGCGGTCGGCCGGAATTGAACCCGGGGCGTGTTCAGGCGAACGTTTTCGCGGCCGCTGAACTCCAGGCGCAGGCTGGCCGGCGCCAGCGGCGCGGACGGGTGCGGAGCAGGGAGGTCGGGCGGAAGATCGGTTTCATCCCGGCGCAGGGCGACGCCGGCCGGCATGCGCAGACTCCAGCCCAGCCGGCCCAGGGCGTCCAGCGAGACGCTGAAATCCCCCCCCGGCAAACGTCCTGGCGCGTAGGAGGGGTCGAGGGTCTGCAACACCGCCAGCACCCGGTCGGAATGGCCGTGGGCGCGCTGCACGCGCAGATAGTCGTCCAGTACCCGCTCGCCCGGGCCGCGCGGCTGATCCAGGCGCTGCCAGGCGGCCTCGGCAAGCTCGGGAAGATCCTGGTCGCGCGCATAGCGAATGGCGCGCACCAGGTAGTCCTCGCCTTCCGGCAGGATGCGGTCCAGGCGCTCGCCCGGGTCGGGGAACCAGCGCGCGGCGGCAAACAGCGCGCGGTCGACGTTCTGGCTACGGCCCGTGGTCCAGCGCTGCAGAACATAGGCGACCAGCTCGGCATCCCCGAACGCCTCGGCCAGGCTCAGCGCGCGCCAGTGCAGATCGCGCAGCCCCGGCTGGACCGCCAGCGCGGCAGCCACCGACAGGCGGGTTTGTTCATCCAGACCGTGCAGTTCGCGCTGCAGGCGGGCGCGCAGCAGCCAGGCTTCGGCATCGAGCGGGTAACGGGT
>PWJA01000043.1 GCA_003560975.1 Gammaproteobacteria bacterium | reverse complement strand
GTGCGCGCGTCCACCGGCCAGGTCAACCTGCCGGAATTCGTCCGCATCGACGCCGAGGCCAACCAGGGCCGCATCGCTCTCAACCTCGGTTTCATCGACGACCTGCCCGAAGCGGGCTTCCCCACCAGCGCGCTGGTGCGGCCGACCGTCGAGACCTTCTCCCTGCCGCAGGATCCGAGCAACGAAAACCCCTACGACGGCAGCGCCGGCACCCGGACTTTCCTGATCGACGTGCCGGAAGGCACGCTGGCGCTGTGGGCCGAAACGACGGCATCCTCGTCTCCCGATATCGATCTGTTCGTCGGCCGCGACGACAATCGCGACGGCCGGGCTCAGGCCAGCGAGGAGCGCTGCATGTCGATCACGCCCGATGAGCTGGAACGGTGCGTGATCACCAACCCGGCATCCGGCCAGTGGTGGGTGGTGGTCCAGAACTGGGCCGGCTCGTCGGCGGCCGAAGACAGCGTGACCCTGGAGCTGGCCGTGCTGGCCGAGAGCGACGAGGCCGACCTGGTTGCCTTCGGCCCCGGCCGCCACTCGGCCGGCCCGCTGAGCCTGGACGTGTACTGGGATCGTCCGGATCTCAAGCGCAACGAGCGCCGGCTGGGCGTGGTCGGCGTCAGCAGCCGGGCTGACCGCGAGGCCGATGTCGGCGCGGTGCCGGTCGCCGTGGTGCGCGAAGGCCCGCTGACGCCCGCAACCACGATCCTGTTCAGCGGCGAGACCTGGCCGGTGGCCGTTCCGGCCAACGGCAGCCACGACCGCCTGGTCTTCGACGTTCCGCCCACGGCCAGCGCGGTCAGCGTGAGCGTGCAGGGCGAGGCCGGGGTGTCCGGAACGCTGCGTCGGGTGCCGTTTTCGGCCATTCGCGAGACCGCGCCGGCGACCCCGGCAGCGGCCGGTCCGGCGCTCGCCAGCGGCTCGAATTCCGCCGCCGGCTTTACCCTGGCGCGCAGCTCGGCGGTCGAGCCCGGGCGCTATTTCGTCGAACTGGACAACACCTCCTCCAGCGATCGGGTCGTCGAGGTCTCGGTCACGATCGATGAAAACGCCGCCACCGTGCCGCGGTTCGGGTTGTGGAGCCCGGTCGGTACGGCCGCCAACCCGCGCGACGAGATCTCCCAGGGGATCGAGTGGCAGGAGGCCGGCGCCGGGTTCACCCTGTTCTACACCTACGAGCCCAGCGGGCTGCCGGTGTTTTATCTCGGCACCACGGATCTGAACCCGGATTCTTCGGTCTGGGTGAGTGACGTCGGCCGCTTTACCATCGGCGACCAGGACCAGATCGAGGATCTGGCCGGAACCGTCGGCATCACCGCGATCAGCGAAGAGGAGATGGTCTTTTCCTGGCGTCTGAACGGCGGCCACGGCTCGGACATCCAGCGCAACCTGAACGCGCCGACCTGCCCGACGGTGGAGGGTCAGCCGGTCAGCTACACCGGCACCTGGTTCACCCCGGGTCAGGACCAGGGCGGCAGCTCGGTGGTCATCACCGACAACGCGCAGGGTCACATCCGGTACTACTACGACGGCCGCGGTGTGGGTCGCTGGGTGCTGGCCAGCGACGGCGGCGGAGCGCCGCTGGAGCAGGAGCTGGAGGTGCTGGAGTTCCGCGGGTTCTGCCCCAACTGCACTCCCGACAACGTCAGTTCCGAACCGGTTGGCACCTATTTCCGCGCCTACGACAACGACAGCGAGGGCGTGGAAAGCCTGCAGTTCATTTCGCGCCCGCCGCTGGATGAGTCGATCGACATCGAAGTGCCGATCGTCAAGCTGTCGTCGACCCTGGCCTGTCCCTGAGGTTCAGCCGTCGGCACCCGCCGCCTGCCGGTGCAGGCGGTGGTGCACGACCCAGGCCACGACCAGCAGGCCGACCAGAGCCAGCAGCGGCAATCCAATGGCGGGCTCGAGCAGCAGCTTCGGCCCGGCGATTTCCCGGGCTTCGGTGATCGCTTCCAGGCCGCGCCCCACGGCGGCGTAGATGAAGGTGGTCGGCACCAGGCCGAGTCCGCTGGCAAGGATGAAGTGGAGCGGGCCGATTCGGGTCAGCCCGGCGGCCGCGTTGACGATGAAAAACGGCGTGATCGGAATGACCCGGAGCAGGATGAGGTACCAGGTGGCGTCGCGCTCCAGCAGCCGGAGCCAGGGTTCCATGCGGCCGTGACGGATCCATTCGCGCACCCGCTGGCCGCCCAGCGCACCGACCAGCAGGTAGGTCAGCGTGGCTCCCAGCGTGGCGGCGACCAGGGCGGTGCCGGCGCCCAGGCCCAGGCCGAAGAAATAGCCACCGGCCAGGCAGAACAGGGTGCCGACCGGCAGCGTGGTCAGGATCAGCAGGACGAAGGCGACGAAGTAGGCGGCCAGGGCCGGCCAGAAGTGCGCCTCGACCTGGCTTTCCAGCCATTCGAGCACGCCGAACACGTGCTCCATGCCCAGCCAGGCCAGGGTGACGAGGACGACGACCAGCCCCAGGGCCAGCAAGGGCCCGGTCGGCCGGAAGGCACGGCGGTTGCCGGACAGGCCCATGCGTCAGAGCAGCTTGTCGATCAAGTCAACCAGGGTCTCGACTTCTTCGATGGTGTTGTACAGGGGCACCGGCGCGGCGCGGATGATGTCCGGCTCGCGCCAGTCGCAGATCACGCCGCGCGCTTCGAGTCGTTCGAACAGTTTGCGCCCGGTCTCGCGGCCGGCGCGTACCTGCAGCGAGAGCTGGCAGCCACGGCGGTGCGGCTCCAGCGGGGTGAGGATGTGGATGCGCTCGGCCAGACGCTCCTGGATCCGGTGGGCGAGGTGGCCGGTCAGCTCCAGCGACTGACGACGCAGGGCGTCGATGCCGCCGGCCTCGGCGAACAGGTCCAGCGAGGCCCATAGCGGGGCCAGGGTCAGGATCGGCGGTTCGGAAAGCTGCCAGCCTTCGGCGCCGCGCATGGGCTTGAAGTCCGGGCCCATGCGAAAGCGGCTGTGCTCGTCGTGGCCCCACCAGCCGGCCAGGCGCGGGCCGTCGAAATCGCGGTGGCGCTCGTGGACGAAGCAGCCGGCCACCGCGGCCGGGCCGGAATTGAGGTACTTGTAGCTGCACCACACGGCGAAATCCGCGCCGATCTCGTGCAGGTCCAGCGGCACGTTGCCGACCGCGTGGGCCAGGTCCAGGCCGAACACGCAGCCGGCCTTGCGGCAGGCCCGGCCGATCCGGGCCAGATCGAAGACCTGGCCGGTGGCGTACTGCACCCCCGGCCACAGCACCATCGCGACCTGGTCGCCGTAGCGTTCCAGGTAGTCCTCCAGGTCTTCTTCGTGATGCAGGCGATCGCGGCGCGGGGCCAGCTCGGCCAGGTCGCGCTCGGCGTCCAGGCCGTGCCACTGGATCTGCGAGACCACGGCATAGCGGTCCGACGGGAACGAGCCGCGTTCCATGACGATGCGCCGACGCTGCGCCCGGGGCCGGAAAAAGCTGGTCAGCATCAGGTGCAGATTGATGGTCAGCGTGTTCATCACCACGACTTCGTGGCGCTTCGCGCCGACCAGCTCGGCCAGGGTGTCGATCCCGAAGCGCTGGAACTCCAGCCACGGCGTGGGGCCATCGAAATGCCCGACCACGCCCAGGCTGGCCCAGCGCTCGAGCTGCGCGTTGACCGCATCGGCCGCGCCCTCCGGCTGGGCCCCGAGCGAGTTGCCGACCAGGTACAGCGCATCCTTGCCGTCCGGCCCGCGCGGAATGCGGAAGCGGTCGCGGAACTGCCCGGGCGCGCTGTCGGTTTGGATGATGGTCATGGGGGGGTGGTTGGGGGGTTGGGGGGAGATTAGCATTGTTGGGGGGGAGGGTTCAGGGTTCGGGGTTCAGGGGTTTCGGTTTACGGTTTACGGTTTACGGTTTCCGGTTTACGGTTTACGGTTTACGGTTTACGGTTTACGGTTTACGGTTTACGGTTTACGGTAAACCCTGCGATGGCCCGTGCGGTAGGTCGGCCCTACGTGGCCGACGGGCAGCGCTCGGCCGTTTACCGCTCCGCTACGGTACGATGCAAATCCCTGAACCCTGAACCCTTGTATGTTCCCAAGCATGAAATTTGAGAGGATTAAT
>PWJA01000210.1 GCA_003560975.1 Gammaproteobacteria bacterium | reverse complement strand
CCCGCGCCAAAGAGTCAGACCCTGGACATCATGACGTTATAGCGCTACGATGTCAAAACGTCCAGAGGACAATGATCATGCCCGAAACTCCCAAGCGTTCAACGATTTATTTCCAACCGCAGTTGCATGCCGCGCTGAGACTGAAATCCGCGCATACGCAACGCTCGCTTTCGGACCTGGTGAATGAGGCCGTAAGAGCCGCTCTGGCTGAGGATCAGGAGGATCTGGCCGCGTTTTCAGAGCGCGTCGGCGAGCCGACAATGAGCTATGAGGCCCTGCTCGATGATCTGAAAGCCCATGGCAAGATATGAGCTGGTGTTCAAGCGCTCAGTAAACAAAGACCTGCGGGCTGTGCCCAACAAGGATGTGCAACGAATCCTGAACCGAATAGAGAGCCTGCAAAATGACCCGAGGCCCGATGGGTGCGAGAAGCTTTCCGGGCAAGAGCGCTATCGGATTCGGCAGGGCAACTACAGAATCATCTACGGAATCGAAGACGATCGCCTGGTGGTGACCGTCATCAAGGTCGGCCATCAACGCGCCATTTACAGAGAATAGAGCACGGCTCGCTCACCGCCATTCTCGAGCAGCACGACATGCACCTCTACAGCCACACCGGCCGCGGCGCGCTCGACTGGATGCGCTCATGGACCCAGGCGAAGAAAGACCTAAAATGCCCCAATGACAACGCCCGCCGAAAACCAGCCCGTCATCGACGCCACCCGCCGCTGGCTGGAAAACGTCGTCATCGGGCTGAATTTGTGCCCCTTTGCCGGCCTGCCCTGGCGCCAGGGTCGGGTGCGGCTGCGGGTCAGCGCGGCCAGTAGCCAGCAGCAGCTGGCCGAAGACCTGGCCGAGGAGCTGCTGGCCCTGCAGGCGGCCGATCCGGCCGAGTGCGAGACCAGCCTGCTGATTCATCCGCACATCCTCGATGACTTCCTCGACTACAACGACTTCCTGGACCTGGCCGACCGCCTGCTCGAAAGCCTGGAACTCGACGGCATCCTGCAGATCGCCAGCTTCCACCCCGACTACCAGTTTGCCGACAGCACGGCCGACGACCCGGCCAACTGCACCAACCGCTCGCCCTACCCCATGCTGCACCTGCTGCGCGAAGCCAGCATCGAGCAAGCCACGGCCAACCTGCCCGATCCGGAGCGGATCTACGAGCGCAACATCCGGACCCTGCGGCAGCTGGGCCTGGAGGGGTGGAAAGCGCTGCTGCCGCCGAAGACGTGAAGACAGCCCGCAGTACTGCATAGAATATTGCTTTTTCCGCAGTACTGCACTAGGCTGGGCTCATGACCGCTGCATCCAAAACATCCGCTCAGCAGCCGGCCGCCCCGCCGGCCGCGCTGCCGCATGACATCAGCGGCGCCATCAGCGCCGCCCTGAACATCCTGGATCAGTGGCAGCTCGATCGGGCCCAGCAGTGCGCCATGCTGGGCATCTCGGAACGATCGTGGTACGACTGGAAGCGCCAGGCACCGGCCCGCGTCGGGCGCGACACGCTGGAGCGCGTTTCCTACATTCTCGGCATCTGGAAAGCGCTGCGGCTCATGCTGCCCGACCAGAGTGCCTACAAGCGCTGGCCGCATCTGCCCAACCGGGCCGCGCTGTTTGGCGGCAGACCGCCGGTCGAGCGCATGGCCGCCGGACAGGTCGGCGACCTGTACGCCGTACGCGACTGGCTGGACGGCTGGCGCGGCTGATGACGCCCAGGCGCCGCGAGCGCTGGCCGCGCGCAGTTCGCATCATCCCCAGCCACTTTCCGCCGATCGACCTGTTCGAGGAAGTGGCCGATCCGGCCGACCTCGAGGCCGTCTACGCCGTCGAGGCCCTGACCAACGCCCGGCTGCGCGACCAGATCGGCGAACTGGCGCTGGTGCCCAGAGAAGACCGCATCAGCGGCCCCGGCACCTCGGTCATCATGGCCGCCTTCACCCATCCCAACCGCGCCGGCTCCCGTTTTTCGGGCGGTGCGTTCGGCGTCTACTACGCCGCCGCAACCCAGGCCACCGCCATCGCCGAAACCCGCTATCACCGAGAGCGCTTCCTCAAGCTGCAGGACATCGGCCCACAGCGCCTGCACATGCGCGCCTACGTCGGCGCCGCCGAGGCCGACTGGCTGGACTTGCGCGGCCGAAGCCAGGACTACCCGGCCCTGTACGACCCCGACGACTACCGCGCCAGCCAGGCCTGGGCCCAGGAGCAGCGCGACCGCAACGCCTGCGGCGTGCTCTACGACAGCGTCCGCCACCCCGGCGGCCGGTGCCTGGCCGCGTTCAAACCACGCGCCCTCAAGCCCGTCCGCCAGGGCGCGCACCTGGAATACTTCTACGACGGACAACGCATCACCCACGTGGCCAGGCTGACGGAGCTGTAGGCGCGGCAAGGCGGCACGATTTCATAAATTGCATCTGCCATTGACGATTTATGCAGGTGCAGACTCGGCGATAGACCGACCCGCAGCAAAATGGCACCGTTTTGGCGTACACTTGGAGTCATCCAACGGCAGCGATCAATCAGGACCCGAGATGAGCACAAGCAGCGATCTCAAGCAGGAAAGAATCAACCTCAGGCTGCGGCCCCAGGCCAAGCAGCTCCTTGAGCGTGCTGCCAGCTTTGAAGGCAAGACCGTCAGCAATTTCATCCTGAGCAGCGCCATGGCGCGGGCCGAGAGAACCATCGAGGAACACGAGCGCATCCGCCTGAGCGTCAGCGAAGCGCAGGCCTTCTACGAAGCGCTTGAACAGCCTCTGCGCTGGAACAAGAAACTCACCGCCGCACTGAAAGAACACGACCAACGCGTCACGGCCAAGTAGGCGCAGGCATGGGCAGTGAGTGCCAGCTTGTCATCCAGGCCCTGGCATCGCACCATCAGCGTGCAAACTTCCACTGCGGACAATCGGCCCTCGACCGCTATCTGCACAAGCAGGCCCGCCAGGATGAAAAGCGCCGGGTCAGCCGCGTCTTCGTGGCCACAACTCAGGACGATCCGAACGCCATCGTCGGCTACTACACGCTCTCCAGCCTTTCCATCGAGCTGAACGAGCTCCCGACAGAACTGGCCCGCAAGCTGCCGCGACACCCAATACCTGCAGCCTTGCTGGGGAGACTGGCCGTCAGCCTGACCGCCCAAGGCCTTGGCATAGGCCGAATGCTGCTGGCCGATGCGCTGAAGCGCTGCCTGGCGGTCAGCGACGAAATCGCCATCTACGCCCTGGTGGTCGACGCCATCGACGACAGCGCGCGAGCGTTTTATGAGCAGTACGGGTTCAGGCCGCTGAGCGCAAGAGCACGCCGCCTGTTCCTGCCCCTTAAGTCCGTGCAGCCCGCGCCCTGAAGAACCATTGCTGCTACTCTTGACCCCAGGCAGATCGGGGGATCGATAGTCCAACGATGAACGACCACAGCGCGCCCGAGCTTGACACCGTCCAGGCCTTCATCGACCGCTGGCAGGACAGCGACGGCAAGGAACGGGCCAACTACCAGCTGTTTCTGACCGAGCTGTGCCAGCTGCTGGGCCTGCCCGGGCCGGAGCCGTCCGGGGAGAGCGAGGCAGACAACGCCTACGTGTTCGAGCGCCGGGTCGATATTCAGCATCCCGACGGCAGCGCCTCGCGCGGCTACATCGACTTGTACAAGCGCGGCCACTTCGTGCTCGAAGCCAAGCGCGTCTCGGAAAAGATCGACTCCAGCCGCTGGGACAAGGCCATGCTGCGCGCCGCCGCCCAAGCCGACGCCTACATCCGCGCCCTGAGCGCGGCCGAAGGCCGCCCGCCCTTTCTGCTGACCTGTGATGTCGGCAAGACCATCGAGGTCTACGCCGAATTCACCCGCTCCGGCGGCACCTACGTCCCCTTTCCCGACCCGCGCACCCATCGGATTTACCTGGAAGACCTGCACCGGCCCGAGATCCAGGCCCGGCTGATCGGCATCTGGACCAACCCGGACGCGCTCGACCCCAACAAGAGCGCCGCCCGCGTCACCCGGGAATTGAGCCGCACCCTGGCCGGGCTGGCCAAAGCCCTGGAGAAAGACGGCTACGCAGTCGAGCGCGTGGCCCACTTCATCAAACGCTGCCT
>PWJA01000199.1 GCA_003560975.1 Gammaproteobacteria bacterium | reverse complement strand
GGATCCTCGGGTCGATCAGGGCGTAGATGATGTCGACGATCAGGTTGAACACCACGATCAGCACGCCGATGACGATGACCACGCCCATGACCAGGGTGTAGTCGCGGTTGAGCGCGCCCTGGACGAAGTAGCGGCCCATGCCCGGCAGGCCGAAAATCTGCTCGATGACCACCGAGCCGGTGATGATCGCCGCCGCGGCCGGACCGAGATAGGAGACCACCGGCAGCAGGGCGACCTTGAGCGAATGCTTGCCGAGGATCTTCCACTCCGGCAGGCCCTTGGCGCGGGCGGTGCGAACGAAATCCGAGCGCAGCGTTTCGACCATCGACCCGCGCGTCAGGCGGGCCACGTAGGCCATGTAGGGCAAGGCCAGGGCGATGACCGGCAGGATCATGTTGCGGGCCGCGCCCCCGCCCCAGCCGCCGGCCGGCAGCCAGCCGGCATAGACCGCGAACAGCAGGATCAGGATCGGCGCAAGAACGAAATTCGGGATGGCGATCCCGGTCATGGCCGAGCCCATCAGCGCGTAATCCAGGCGCGAGTTCTGACGCCAGGCGGCGATGGTGCCGATCAGCACGCCGAACACCAGGGCCAGGACCAGCGCCGTACCGCCCAGCCGCACCGAGACCGGGAAACCCTCGGCGATCAGTTCATTGACGGTGAAATCGCTGTACTGGAAGCTGGGCCCCAGGTCGCCGCGGGCAACCGAGCCCAGGTAGAGGAGATACTGCACGACCAGGGGCTGGTCGAGGTTGTACTTGGCTTCCAGGTTGGCCATGACCTCCGGGGGCAGGCTCTTGTCCTCGTCGAACGGGCCGCCCGGCGCGATCCGGATCAAAAAGAAGGCGATGGTGATCAGGATGAACAGGGTCGGGATCGACCCGAGCAGGCGTCTGAGGATATAGCGCGGCAGCATCTAGTTCGCTCCTGCCTCGATCGGGTCCTGCCGCAACAGAAAAATGAACCGACTGGCGTGTTGATCGAGCACGTTGGGTTCCCAGCCGCGCACGTAGGGTTTGACCAGGCGCTGCGAGACGTAGGTGTAGACGGGGGCCAGCGGCTGGGCGTCCAGCAGCATCTGTTCGGCCTCGTGCAGCAGGTCAAGGCGTTCCTCGAGATCGGCTGCGCGCGCGGCGCGGGACAGCAGGCGGTCGTACTCGGGCTCGAAAAAACCGATGTCGTTTTGCGGGTTTTCGCTGAAGAACTGTTCGAGGAAATACATCGGGTCCAGGTAGTTGCCGATCCAGCCGGCGCGGAACACCTCGGTCACGGCGCGCTGCCGGCGGGTGTTGAGAAAGACCCGGAATTCCTCGTTGATCAGCGATGCGTTGACCCCCAGCGTCTGCTGCCACATGGCGGCGATGGCCAGCGAGATGCGCCGATGATCTTCGTGGGTGTTGTAGCGAATCTCCACGCGCAGCGGGTTGTCCGGGCCGAACCCGGCTTCGGCCAGCAGTTCCCGCGCGCGCGCCTCGCGCTCGGGCTGGGTCCACGAGGCCCAGTCCGGTTCGGCCCGCTCGTAGCCCGGGATGCCGGGTGGCACGTAGGAAAAGGTCGGCTGCTGCCCGAAACGGGTGATCTTCTCGGTAATGATCTCGCGATCGATCGCCATCGACAGGGCCCGCCTGACGCGCGCGTCGTCGAACGGCTCGCGCATGGTGTTGAAGCCGAAGTAGTAGGTGCCGAACCATTCCGAGACCGACAGCTCATCGGCCAGGTTGGCCTGGATCCAGTTGTACTGGGTGTTGGGCACTTCGTAGGTCCAGGACAACTCACCGGCGCGGTAGCGCATCAGCTCGGCGGTCAGGTCCTCGGTCGGGTAGAAAACCACCTCTTCGAGGATGACGTTGTCGCTGTCCCAGTAGTAGGGATTGCGGACCACCCGGATGTGCGACTGCATGGCCAGCTCCTCGAGCCGGAAAGCGCCGTTGCTGACCATGACGCCGGGACGCGCCCAGCGCTCGCCGTGGGCTTCGACCGTGGGGCGATGGACGGGATAGGTCAGGCTGTGGCTGAGCACCTCGATGAACAGCGGATTGGGCGCTTCCAGGTCGACCTCCAGGGTCAGTTCGTCGACCACGCGCACGCCCAGTTCCTCCGGCGGCAGCCGCCCGGCAATGATTTCTTCGGCGTTGAGCACGGGGTTGAGCAGAATCGCAAAGCGCGAGCCTGTGGCCGGGTCGACGATGCGCCGGAAGCTGAACAGCCAGTCCTCGGCCGTCATGGCCTCCCCGTTCGACCAGCGCGCTTCCGCGCGCAGGAAAAACGTCCAGGTCAGGCCGTCTTCGCTGATGTTCCAGCGCTCGGCCACGCCGGGAATGATGGTGCCGTCCGGCGCGCGCGCGACCAGGCCTTCGAACAGGTCGCGCTGCACGTGCGTGCTGGGCACGCCCTCGGTGACGTGGGGGTCCAGCCCCTGCGGCTGCGTGCCGTTGCCGCGGTGCAGGATCTGAACCGGCGCGAGAATGGATGGGTCGGGCCGGCCGTCTTCGGTGAAGACCACTTCGGGCAGGTTCCAGCGCGCCGGTTCCGGCCCCGTCTCCTCCGTTCCTGTGGGGCCGCAGCCGGCGAGCCAGCAGACCAGCAGGGCCAGACCACCAGCCGATACAAGATAACGCATGGCGCGATCATAGCAGATTGAAAACGCATCGCTGCTCGCCTGTAATTGGGTGGGCCCGGGGCCGATCGGGGGGTCATGAAGCCACGTTGGATCGCGCCATGCCCGGTTCGGCGGCGGAACCTCGGCATCGTTTGTCGCCATCAGATCGGCTCGGGCCTCGCCGGACTTCTGGCACCATCGCATGCCCTACACTATGAGGTTTGCGCCATGGGAAAGCGGATGGTTCTGGCTGATCGCCGGTGGCGGCCCCGGCCGCACGCTTGGGGGGTTGTAATGCCTGCAGAGACACCGGCTCGATGAGTGCCGCACGGAAAAGATTTCCCGCTCCACTCTGGTCTGCGCTGGTGCCGGTGTTCGCGCTGGCGGCCGGCGTGGCATCGCTTGTCTTCTGGTCCGGGCCCGTGCCGGGGCTGCTCGTGCCGTTTGCGGCCCTGCTGCTCTTTGCCACGGTCCTGGCGGCCGTGCATCATGCCGAGACGATTGCCCATCGTCTGGGCGATCCATACGGCGCCATTGTGCTCGCGCTTGCCGTGACGATCATCGAAGTCGCGCTGATTGTCTCGGTCCTGCTCGCGGCACCGGCAGGAACCAGTGAAATTGCGCGCGATACGGTCTTTGCGGCCATCATGATCGTGCTCAACGGGATCGTTGGGCTGTGTCTTCTGGTCGGAGGGCTGCGCTTTCGCGAACAGGAATTCGTTGCGCGAGGAGCCGTCGGGGCTCTCGCCGTCCTGGCCACGGTCGCCGTTCTGGCCCTGGTTTTGCCGAATTACACGGTAGCGGTGCCGGGACCCGTCTATGCCACGCCGCAATTGGTGTTCGTGGCGTTCGTATCGTTTGCCCTGTATGGCCTGTTTTTATTCGTTCAGACGGTGCGCCACCGCGGAGACTTCAGCGATCCGCGGCTGCAGGAACTCGCAGATCGCAAGCCGGGCCGGCGCGAGATGGCCACCGCGCTGGTTCTGCTTCCGATTGCGCTTCTGGCCGTGGTGCTGCTGGCCGAGACCCTGGCTCCCACGGTCGAGCACGCGGTGGCCCGCGCCGGCCTGCCCGCTGCCCTGGTCGGGGTGGTGATTGCCATGACCGTGCTTTTGCCCGAGGCGACTGCGGCCCTGCGCGCCGCGCGCGCCAACCGCCTTCAGACCAGTCTCAACCTGGCGCTTGGCTCTGCGTTGGCCAGCATCTGCCTGACCATCCCGGCCGTTGCCTTGTTATCGATTGTCCTGGGCCAGCCGCTGATCCTGGGGCTGGAGGCAGAGCACATCGTCCTGCTGCTGTTGTCGCTGTTCGTGGCAACGCTTTCGCTGGCCATGGGGCGCACGACGATTCTGCAGGGCGGTCTTCACCTGGTAATTTTCGGCGCCTTTCTGACCATTGCCGCAATTCCCTGACGGTCTTGGCGGCGATGGTGCCTGCGATCTTCTGGCCGGCCGTCTTCGGTAAAGATCACTTCAGGCAGGCTCCAGCGCCGGGGCAACGGGCGCGT
>PWJA01000226.1 GCA_003560975.1 Gammaproteobacteria bacterium | reverse complement strand
GGGCGCGAGCTGCTCGACAGTCTTGGCTGGGTGTTGCTGCTGCTGGCCGCATCGGTGTTTCTCACGCTGCAGGAACTCAAGCCCCTGGTGCGTGATGTTGAGCAGCGTTCGTTCGCCTGGCTGCGGGATCAGGCCAAGCGCAGCCTGTATCCCGTGCATGCCATGCACGTCGGCATCATTCTCGGTGGTATCACGCTGGCCATGGACGAAGCCGGCAAGCTGCTGGTGCTGGCCTTCATCGCCCTGCGCGTGCTCGCCGACGTCTGGCGTCAGCGGCCGGAAAAGCCTATGCAGGATCGCAAGCCCCTGGGTGCGACCCTGTTCGGCGATCGGATCAAGATCCAGGTCGGCGATCAGCGCGTGGACTGGTTCGAGCACCGGCGGCGCCTGCTGGCCGAAGATGAACTTCCGATGGAATGATTCAGGATTCCCGGATGCTATCTGCTTCCGGCAGATTCTCGTCCGCGCCGTCGGTGTCAATCTGATCCATCTGTTCCGGATGCATTTCCAGAACCACCGGGCTGGTCGCAAATTGGGGCACGAAGTCGCCCTGGTCTTGCGCGGCGACTGGTGCGCTGACGCTCATTCGGTAGCGGGTGAACAGACCGGGCACCAGCGCGGCCACGGCCAGGAACGGCAGGAAGGCCATCGGGCCGGTCCCCTGCATGAGCAGGCCGGCCAGCACCGGACCGGCGATGGCGCCGCTGCCCCAGAGAAGCTGGAGCGCCGAGGTGGTTTCCAGCATCTGCGAGCTGTCGACGTGATCATTGGTGTGGGCGACCGAAAGCGAGTAGATGCTGAACCCGAAGGCGCCATAGAGGAATCCGCCCAGCAGCACGTAGTAGGCGCTGAGGCTGGTCAGCCAGAAGGCGAGCAGCGAGGCGATCGCGGTTGCCAGGCAGGCCCACATCAGGATCACCCGGCGGTCGTAGCGATCGGACAGTTTGCCCACCGGCCACATCAGCAGGATGCCGCCGAGGATGGTCAGCGCCATGAAACCGGAAATGCCGGCTTTGCTCAGGCCGATGCCGGTGGCAAAGACGGGTCCCAGGCCCCAAAGCGCGCCGGTGCCAACGCCGGCAAAAACGCTGCCGACTACGCCCGATGGCGAGGCCTCGAAAATCTTGCGCAGGCCCAGCCGCTCCACGTCGTGAATCTGCGGCTCCTGGACCCGGGTCAGGGCTACCGGCACCAGACCCAGCGACAGCAAGACCGAGGCCACGGCGAACAGGAACAGGGTGTCGATATCGCCGGTCAGCAACAGCAGCTGGCCGATGCCCAGTCCGATCAGGGTCGTGGTCATGTAAGCGGAGAACACATGCCCGCGGTTTTCGTTGCTGGTCTGGGCGTTCAGCCAGCTCTCGATGACGATGTAGATGCCGACGATGCACAGGCCCATGGCCACGCGCCCGAGCATCCAGATCGCCGGATGCACCAGCAGACCATGGCTCAGCGTCACCACCGAGGCGATCGAGGCCAATGCTGCGAACATGCGGATAGGGCCGACCCGACGGATGATCTTCGGCACCACCAGCGTGCCAACCACGAAGCCGAGGAAGTACGCGCTCATCACGAAGCCGAGCAGCGCGTTGGAAAAGCCTTCCAGCTCCCCGCGCACGCCCAGCAGCGTGCCGAGCAGCCCGCTGCCGGCGAGGATGACGGCGATGCCGATCAGCAGGGTGGCGATGGCGACGATGGCTTGCATCGATTCCGGTTGATCTGCGAGTGGCTGGCCAGGGACGGGCAAGGGTAGCACCGAGCGACCCCGTTCGGGGCGCCGGCGTCGGTATCGTGCGGCTCAGGGCAGGAACAGGGCCTGCAGGTCGTTCAGGCAGCGGCGGCCGTTGGTGGTGACTTCCAGGCGCTGATCGACCGCGTTCAGCAGGTCCAGATCCCGAGCCCGGGCCACGGCGCCGGCGGCCGCGCTGCGGTCCAGCCCGGTCAGGCCGGCAAACTCCTCCAGGCTGAAGGGTTCGTGCAGGCGCAGGCGGTTGAGGAAGTACTCGAAGACCCGGTCCTCGGCGCTGACCGGGCGTTCCTCGGCGATGAAGCTCCGGTCCGCGGCGGCGCTCAGATAGGGCCGCGGATGCGACTTGCGCCGGGTCCGCACGATCCGGTCGTCGGCCGGCAGGGTGATCTTGCCGTGGGCGCCGGCGCCAATGCCGAGGTAGTCGCCGAAGCGCCAGTAGTTGAGGTTGTGGCGGCTCATCGCCCCGGGTCGGGCCCAGGCAGAGACTTCGTACTGGCGGAAGCCCGCCTGGCCCAGCCGCTCGGCGCAGGCCTCCTGCATGTCCCAGGCCTCGTCTTCGGCCGGCAGCTGCGGCGGCCGGGCGGCGAACAGCGTGTTGGGCTCGATGGTCAGGTGGTAGTGCGACAGGTGCGCGGGGGCAAACTCCAGCGCCTGGTCGACGTCGGCGACGGCTTCGTCCAGGGTCTGGTCCGGCAGCGCCCACATCAGGTCGAGGTTGACGTTGTCGAAGCCGGCCTTGCGAACGGAAGCGATCGCCCGCCGGGCCTCGTCGCCGCCGTGAATCCGCCCCAGCCGTTTCAGATGGCGGTCGGCAAAGCTCTGGACGCCGAGGCTGATGCGGTTGATGCCGGCGGCGCGATAGTCCTCGAAGCGGTCATGCTCGACCGTGCCCGGGTTGGCCTCCATGGTGATCTCGGCGTCCGGAGCCAGGCTCAGACGGGCGCGCACGCCGGACAGCAGCCGGTCCATCGCCGCGGCCGAAAACAGGCTGGGCGTGCCGCCGCCCAGGAAAACACTGTGCACCACCCGGCCCCAGACCCGCGGCAGCTCCAGCTCCAGGTCGGCCAGCAAGGCGTCGAGGTAGGCATCCTCCGGCACCGCGCCGCTCAGGGCATGCGAGTTGAAGTCGCAGTACGGGCACTTGGCCACGCACCAGGGGAAGTGGATGTAAAGGGATAGAGGGGGGAGCTGGAGCATCTCGGCTATCGCCGGGGACCAGGGACCAGGGACCAGGTGCCGATTACCTTAGGGCTATGTTCGGGGGTTGAGGTATTCGTCAGATCGTCCGATTTCATCGTGCGCGCCTTGAAATTTAGAGGTGCTCTTCCTGAACGCTGAACCTTGAGCTCTTCAGGCCTTCAGTGCCTCGATCAAGACCTTCAGCGCCTTGCCGCGATGGCTGATCTGGGATTTTTCGACCATCGACAACTCGGCGGCGGTGGCGCCGAGCTGGGGGTCGAAAAACAGGGGGTCGTAGCCGAACCCGCCTTTGCCGCGCGGCGCTTCCAGGATGGTGCCGTACCAGGTGCCGGTGGCGATGATCGGGGCGGGGTCGCGATGGTGGCGCAGCAGCACCAGGCAGCAGAAGAACGACGCCGAGCGTCGCTCGTCGACCACCCCGGTGAGTTTTTCCAGCAGCAGCTCGTTGTTTTCGCGATCGCTGGCGTTTTCGCCGGCGAAGCGGGCCGAGTAGATGCCGGGCTGGCCCTTGAGGGCTTCGACCACCAGCCCGGAATCGTCGCCCAGCGCCGGCAGCCGCGAGACCCGGGCCGCCTCGCGCGCCTTCAGCAGCGCGTTCTCGACAAAGGTCAGACCGGTTTCGGCGACCGGAGCGATCTTGAAATCGCGCTGCGAGTGGACCTTCATATGGTGCGGCTCGAGGACGTGTCTGAGTTCCTTGAGCTTGCCCTTGTTGGCGCTGGCCAGTACGAGTTCTTCAAGCACCACGAAGCGAATTCTCCTGTGCCTGGACCAGCTCGGCGATTCCTTTTTCGGCCAGGGCCAGCATGGCGTCGAGTTCGTGGCGGTGGAAGGCGTGGCCCTCGGCCGTGCCCTGGATCTCGATCAGGCCGCCGCCGTCGTTCATGACCACGTTCAGGTCGGTGTCGGCGGTGGAGTCTTCGGCGTAGTCCAGGTCCAGCACAGCCTCGCTGCCGAGCATGCCGACCGACACGGCCGCGACCTGGCCGTGGACGGCGTTGCGCTTGATCTTGCCGGCGTCGAACAGCTGGTCGACCGCGTCGACCAGGGCCACGTAGGCGCCGGTGATCGAGGCCGTCCGGGTGCCGCCGTCGGCCTGGAGAACGTCGCAGTCGAGCGTGATCGAACGCTCGCCGATGGCTTCCAGGTCGATCACCCATCGCAG
>PWJA01000160.1 GCA_003560975.1 Gammaproteobacteria bacterium | reverse complement strand
TTCGCCACATCAGGCCCTGCATCACGCCGGCGATCCACATGGCGACGATGTAGAGCACGGTGCCGATGGTCGATGTCCAGAAATGCCACTCGATCAGCCGGATCGAGTACATCTCCTTGACTCCGAACAGGCGCGGGAACAGGCAGTACAGGGCGCCGATCGAGATCATCGCCACCCAGCCCAGCGCGCCGGCGTGGACGTGGCCGATGGTCCAGTCGGTGTAGTGCGACAGGGCATTGACCGTCTTGATCGACATCATCGGTCCCTCGAAGGTCGACATGCCGTAAAACGACAGGGCCACGATCATGAAGCGCAGGATCGGGTCGGTTCTGAGCTTGTGCCAGGCGCCCGACAGGGTCATGATGCCGTTGATCATGCCGCCCCAGCTCGGCGCCAGCAGCATGATCGAGAAGATCATGCCCAGGGTCTGGACCCAGTCGGGCAGGGCGGTGTAGTGCAGGTGGTGCGGCCCGGCCCACATGTAGATCGCGATCAGCGACCAGAAGTGGACGATGGACAGGCGGTAGGAATAGATCGGTCGCCCGGCCTGCTTGGGCACGAAGTAGTACATCATGCCGAGGAAGCCGGCGGTCAGGAAGAAGCCGACCGCGTTGTGCCCGTACCACCATTGCACCATGGCATCGACCGTGCCGGAGTAGATCGGGTAGGAATGGGTCAGGCCGGTCGGCAGGGCCAGGTTGTTGACGATGTGCAGCACGGCCACGGTCAGGATGAACGCGCCGAAAAACCAGTTGGCCACGTAGATGTGCTTGACCTTGCGCTGGACAATGGTGCCGAAAAACACGACGGCATACGAAACCCAGACGACCGCGATCAGGACCGCCAGCGGCCAGATGAGCTCGGCGTATTCCTTGCCCATGGTCAGCCCCAGGGGCAGGGTGATGGCCGCACCCACGATCACCAGCTGCCAGCCCCAGAAGGTAAAGGCGGCCAGCCCGTCGGCGAACAGTCGGGTATGGCAGGTGCGCTGAACGGCATAGTAGCTGGTGGCGAACAGGGCCGATCCGCCAAAAGCGAAGATCACGGCATTGGTGTGGAGCGGGCGCAGCCGGCCGTAGCTCAGCCACGGAATGTCCCAGCCCAGGCTTGGCCAGATCAGCTGGGCGGCGATGAACACGCCGACCAGCATGCCGACGATGCCCCAGACGACGGTCATGACGGCAAATTGCCGCACGACCTTGTCGTTATAGGTAGTGCTCTGGCTCATGCGGTTCTCCCTCGTGAATATGCGCAACAGATTCCTCTAATAATCACCAGATCAGTTCGCAGAAAATTTGATCCACATCAATTTCCGCCGGTTTGTTTCGGCTCGATTCTCATCACCCCTATAATTCAGGTTGTTATCGCAATCTGCGTGTTGTCTTCCCTGGTGAGCAGTTCCCGCATTCCCGCATCCGACTGGCTCCTGGCCGAAACCGTGCGTCTGCACGAAGAACACAGCGGTCGGCACCGCGACGATCAGACGGCCAACACCCTGGGCCGGGATGCCGGCGGCGGCTTTGCCCGGCGGCTGGCGCGTCGTGCAGCTGCGCTGCCGGCGGCCGCCGCGGTCCGCTCTGACCTGCAGCGCCTGCGCCGTCTGTTGATCCGCCTGGCCGTGATGGTCCTGGTGATCGGCGCTCTGGCGGGCGCCCTGGCGGCCATCGCCAGTACCACCGAACGCGAGATCGACGTACTCCTGGCCGCCGCCTCGCTGTTGCTGCTGCCGTCGTTCATGCTGCTGATGTGGGCGACCTTGATGCTGGTGACGCGCCCGGCGCGGGCATCGGCCAGCCTCAGCGGCGGCCTGGTCGGGCTGGGGTTGCGCCGGCTGGGGCCGCGTCTGCTCGAGGGGCCGCTGGCCGGCGAGACCGTTTCGGCCATGGCCGGGCTGCTGGCCACGGGTCCCGGGCGCTGGCTACTGGCCACCATCGCCCACGCGTTCTGGGTGGTGTACAGCCTCGCGGCGCTGCTCGTCCTGACCATCCTGTTCAGCGCTGCCCAGTACGATCTGAGCTGGGGAACCACCTTGCTGTCCGAGCAGGCCATGGTCGATCTGATTTCCGGCCTGGCCTGGTTTCCGGCCGTTCTGGGCCTGGTCGAGCCGCCGACGGCCGACTGGATTCTTGCCGGTCGCAGGGGCGTCGCGGCCGATGCCGTGCGCGCCGAGTGGGCGCGCTTTCTGCTGGCGCTGGTCGCGGTGTACGGACTGCTGCCGCGCCTGCTGCTTGCGCTGCTGTCCGGCGTGCTGGGCCGGATGGGCCTGCGCCGCATGGACCTGGATACGGCCCAGCCCGGTTATCTGCGCCTGGCCGGCACCCTGCTCGACGAGGAAGACGCGCTGATCCACGGCGATGCACCGCCCCTGGCCCCGGCCGTGGAGCGCCGCCGCCAGGCCAATGCCGACGGGCCACCGCTGCTGGTCGGGGTGGAACTGGAGCGGCGCGAGTGGCCGGTGGCGCTGCCCGGGCTGGCCTGGCAGGCCCTGGGCCGGGCCGACTCACGCAGCCAGCGGCGCCAGCTTCTGGCCGCCGTCGAGGGGTTCGTGGTCCCGCCCTCGGCGCTGATCGCGCAATGTTCGGCGCTGCGGACGCCGGACGAGGGGACCGGGCGCTTTCTTGCCGCGCTGGCTGATCGTGCCGATACCGTTCTGGTCGTGTGGCTGGACGAAATCGATCGGCTGGCATCGCGCGAGGTGCCGGCACGCGAGCGGATCGCCGACTGGCTGCAGCTGACCGGTCGAGTGGGCGGCCGGCTCGTCGTGCTCGACGCCGATCGACCCGATTCGAGCGCCCTGGCCGAATTGCTCGACCTTGTCGGGGTCGAACCATGAGTCGCCGCCAGCCTCCGGTGCTGCGCCTGGCCGTGGTCGGGCATACCAACGCCGGCAAGACCTCGCTGATTCGCACGCTCCTGCACCGGCGCGATTTCGGCGACATCGGAAACCGCTCCGGAACCACTCGTCAGGTCGCGTCCGCGGCGCTGAGCGTGGACGGCCAGACCCTGATCACGCTCTACGATTCCCCCGGCCTGGAAGATGCGCCCGGTCTGATCGACTGGCTGGACGACCAGCCCGGTGAGCGCCACGATGGGCCCGACCGGATTCACCGTCTGCTGACCGATACGACCACGCGCGCGCGCTTCGATCACGAAGCGCGCGTGCTCGACCTGATGCTCAACGTCGACGTGGCCCTGTACGTGATCGACGCGCGCGAGCCGGTGCTGGAGAAATACCAGGACGAGCTGGCCGTCCTCGCCCTGTGCGCCCGGCCCATTGTGGCCGTGCTCAACTTCGTGGCCACGACCGAAAGTCGCGCCACCGAGTGGCGCGATGCGCTGGCCCGGGCGGGGCTGCACACCGTCCTGGCCTTCGATGCCGTGGTCCGTGATCCGGCCACCGAGCGGCGTTTGTTCGAGAAACTGTCCAGCCAGCTCGACGATTTTGCCCCGACCCTGGAGGCCTGGCTGAAGCACCGCCGATCGGAGGAAGCCGAGCGCCTGGCCGCGGCGTGCCACAGCATCGCCGAGTTGCTGATCGATGTGGCCGGCGCGCAGCGCAAGGTGGTGCTGGACAGCGAGGAAGAGCGTCACACCGCGGTCGAGGAGCTGCGCAAGAGCGTGCGCCGGCGCGAACAGATCTGCGTGGAAACCCTGCTCGATCTGTATCGCTTCGGGTCGGACGATTACGCCGATGATGCGCTGCCGCTGGACGATGGCCGATGGGGCGAAGACCTGTTCGATCCGGACACCCTGCGCTATCACGGCATTCGCACCACCGGTCATGCCGGCGCCGGTGCCGGCGCCGGCGCCATGGTCGATGTCGCCACCGGTGGGATGAGCCTGGGCGCCGGCACCTTGATCGGCGCCGCCCTCGGTGCCGGGGTCGGGGTCGCTCGTGGGTTCGGCGGTCGCCTGATCGATCGGGTTCGCGGTCAGGCCCGGCTGATGGTGGACGAGGCCACGCTGCGCCTGCTGGCGTGGCGCCAGCTCGAGCTGCTCGCCGGGCTTCGTCAGCGCGGTCACGCCTCGCAGCGACCGCTGCGTGCCTCCGGGCGCAAGTACTGGACGGCCGAGCGCTTGCCGCGCCCGCTCAGCCGGGCGCGCCATCATCCGGAATGGTCCAGCCTCAATCCGGCCGACGGGACGGTGCAGTCCGGCACGGAAGCCGTGGCGCGGCTTGCCGCGGAACTTCAAAAGACGCTGAAAAGCGACAGCGCCGCCGACGAGGAGCCAGAGGCGGAGAAATAAAGCTGGAAAAGAGGCTGGTATTTCCGGGCGGGCTGCGATATACTCCAACGGCCTGTGGATTATGGCAAAGAGCGTTCAGGTCGTTTGTCCCTCCCGATTTACCTCCGAAACTCCCCTTCCCATAAGCTGCAAGCACTTACTCTTTTTTTAGCAATTTACAAGGTAGTTAGAAACATGGCAACTGGTTCCGTCAAGTGGTTCAACGAGGCGAAGGGTTTTGGTTTCATCAGTCAGGATGATGGTGGCAAGGACGTATTCGTTCATTTCAGCGCGATCTCGGGTTCCGGGTTCAAGACGCTGGCCGAAGGCCAGAAGGTCGAATTCGACATTCAGGATGGCCCGAAAGGTCCGCAGGCAGCAAACGTTCAGCCTGCCTGATCTGTCTTTTCTCCACTGGAGAAGACGAAAAACCCCGCTCTCGAGCGGGGTTTTTTGATCTGGGTCGGGTTATTGCGTCGACGCAGTGCCTACACTCGTGAATCAGAATCACGCAATCACGATTGCATGGGACTCCGATGACCGAACAAAACGCGCCACCTGCCGACTGCCCGCTGGATCCTCCCTTGAGTAGTGAAGAGGCACGAATTCTCGGTTGTCTGATCGAGAAGGAAGCGACCACGCCGGAGGCCTATCCCCTCACCCAGAACGCCTGCGTGACCGCGGCCAACCAGAAGACCAGCCGTCATCCGCTGATGAAGCTGGATCCCGGTCGGGTTGGCCAGGCCCTGCGCCAGCTCGAGCAGCGCGGCCTGGTCCGGAGCGAATTCGGAGCGCGCGCCACGCGCTACGCCCACCTCGCCGACAGCGAGCTTTCGCTGACGCCTCCGCAGCGCGCCCTGCTCGGCCTGCTGCTGCTGCGCGGACCGCAAACGCTGGCCGAGCTGTTTGCCCGCAGCGAGCGTCTGCATCGCTTCGACGATCTGGATGAAGTGCGCTACTGCCTGGAACGAATGGCCGGACGGGATCCGGCGCTGGTCGTGCTGCTGCCGCGCGGTCCGGGCCAGCGCGAGGACCGCTACGCCCAGCTTCTGGCCGGACCGGTGAAAGCCGCGACACGCCGGACGGAGGACGCCGATCCACGCCCGGAGCCGTCGACCGATGGCCCGAACGTCGAGCGTCGCCTCTCGGCGCTGGAGGAACGGGTCGCCGCGCTGGAAGCCGGGATGAAGATGCTGCTGCCCGGCGGGCCGCACGCTTCAGCTTGATTCCGCCGCCGCCAGCAACTCCGGCGGTGCTTCTCCCTCGCAGCTCAAGCGCTCGAAATCGCTGTTGAGCCGGTGCAGACGGGCCGAAAGCCGATTCCGGTGACGCTGATCGGCCAGTTCCAGCACGTCTTCCAGCGCGTCCAGCGTCAGCCCGCGATTGCGTTCCATGACGGCTCGATACTCGTCGGACCAGGCGGCTTCCGGACGCAGAAGGGCGGCGATTTCCCCCTCGAGAAAGGTTCGATCGTCGCGGCGATCCAGCGCTGCGGCGATCCGGTCCTGCCAGTACATCCGCTGACGCAGGTGATACGGTTGCGTGGCCGTGACCGCGTCGGCCCAGGTCTGCAGTCGCTCCTTCTGGGCCGCGTTGGTTCTGCCAATGGCCCGCCGCAAGGCCCGGTCCATGGAGTCCAGCCGTTCGGCCGCCATCGTTTCCGGGGATTGTTCTTCCACGGCGACGCGCACCTCTTCGGTGCGTTCGGCGAAAGACGCCAGCACCTCATCCACCTGGTCGTCGTCGAGCGAGGCGGCAAGATCGGTCAGGATGGGAATGCTGCGTTCGGTGAGCATGCGTCCGAACGCAGCCGCCGTTCGGCCATGCTCGGCGAGCCGGTCCCGATCCAGCCGATAGGCGAGCAGGTCCATGCGCATTTCATCGATCCAGGCCTGGTAGTCGGCCAGTTGCGTGGCGCAGTGCCAGAGCAGCTGTTCGTCGAGAAACTCGCGCAGCAGTTGACGCTGTTCGGCATTCAGGCTGACCTGCTGATCGACCCAGCGGACGGTCAGCCAGTCCAGATTGTTGTAGGCGGTGCGCACACCGCACCCGCTCAACCCGGCCAGTACGACCACCACGGCACAGACCCGAAGCCAATTTCTCATGCCAGAAGCCTACGCCGGGGCGTGGCAAGAGCGCGTCGTTGGGCGCTCCGGCCTCACTGCAGCTCGTAGCGTCCCGGCCCGATCGGCATCTGGCGGCGCTCTTCCGGACACAGGAAGGGCGGCCGGTCGCCGCCGGCGTGGTAGTGAAATTCCTGGCCATCCGCGATCAGCACGATCTGCAGGCCATCGACCAGCGCCTGGGTGTACATGCCGCCGGGTTCCGGGCAGCCGATGGCGCCGTCGGGCCAGGTCACCGCGCGAGCGCTGCGCACCTGGATCGACTCGGCCGAAATCTCCAGGCGCTCGGCGAGGTCCTGGACGGCGATCCGCTCGGCCGGCCCGGTATCCGGCTGGTCGGCAGGGGGCTCGGTCATCGGCACGGACGGCGGTTCCGGTGCCTCGGCCGGCGGTGGCGTGTCGTTACAGGCGCTGATCGTCAGTGCCAGGCCGACGAGAATCAGGCCGGACCAGGAGCGCGCGCCGCAGCGGAAGGGACAACTATTCATATCGAGGACCTCGAGTCGGTTGGCGATGGCAAGACGCCAGAGTATGACAGCTGAAACCACCCCGGGATTCGCCCGACCCGCCGATGAGGGTTGATTCAGAAGCGCAGCCGGGTCGTTTTCGCGGCCCCCGGTTCTGGTCAACGATCCCCGCTATCTCGTGCCCGCGTCACGCCGAGTGTGCGAGCATGTTCGTTGAATTCATTCCAAGATCGGGAGGCCTCTGTCATGGTCGTCGTTCACCATCTCCAAGATTCGCGCTCGCAGCGCATCCTGTGGCTGCTCGAGGAACTGGGCGCGGAGTACCGCATCAAGCGCTACGAACGGGATGCCAAGACGTCGCTGGCGCCGGAGTCCCTGCGCAAGGTCCATCCCCTGGGCAAATCGCCGGTGATCACCGATCAGGGCGAGACCTACGCCGAGTCGGGTGTGATCATCGAGTACCTGGCACGGACCTACGGGGACAAACAATGGGTGCTCGAACCCGGGGACAAGCGCTACTGGAGCGTTGCCTACTGGATGCACTACGCCGAGGGCTCGCTGATGCCGCCGCTGCTCCTGAAGCTGGTGTTCGACAAGATCCGCAAGGGGCCGGGCCCGTTTTTCATCAAGCCGATCCTGCGCAAGATCGCCGACGAGGTCGACAACGCGTTCATCAATCAGCAGATCACGACGCACTTCGGCTACGTCGATCGTCACCTCGCCGAGCACGAGTGGTTCGCTGGCGACGAGATTTCGGCGGCCGACATCCAGATGAGTTTCCCGCTCGAGGCGGCGCTTTCGCAGGGCACGATCTCCGAGGCCTATCCAGCCATCACGTCCTACGTGGAGCGATTTCAGGCCCGCGATGCGTACCGAGAGGCGCTGCGGCGCGGTGGGGACTACGCCTACGGGCCAGGCGACTGAGGTCGAGGCCTTCCCGATGGGGTCCGCCCGATCGCGACCGGCGCAGGCTCCCTATCGATCCACTGCGTAGCTGAGATCAACCCCGGTATCGCGCTCGCCGGAGACCACGCGCACGCCCCAGCGCTGGGTCAGCTCGTAGCGGCCCGAGAGCACGTTGCCGGCTTCGAACAGGCCGATGCCGTAGCTGACGAACAGGCGCGGCAGCAGGTAAAAGCCCAGGCTGATCGCGGCCTGGCCGCTGCCGTGGTCGAAATCGGCCCCGGTGATGACGTAGGCCAGCGCCTTTTCCTCGCTGGTCGGCGGCTCGGTGAACAAGGTGATGCGCGGATCGCGGGCGTTGCCGCGGATGCGCACCCCGGCGGCCTCGACCTGCGGATCCCCGAAAATCTCGCGCACGGCCTCGATGTTGAGGCTGGGGTTGTCGACGGCATGGCCGGTAAAGACGATTTCGCCGTCCTCGATTTCCAGATTCTGGCCGTAGGCTCGGTACGATCCTTCCGGAATCCGGAGCACGCCGCGCGCACGCGGCTCCAGGCTTTGACGGTTCCACAGCATCTCCAGGTCACCGGCCAGCTGGGCCTGCATGCCCATCGCCGACAGGCGGGCATCGTCGCCCAGGGCCAGCCCGAGACGTCCCTCCAGCACCTCGGCCAGTTGCGATAGCTCTTCTTCTTCGTCGACTTCGCCCCGGACCTGGACGTCGGGAGAGGCGTTGACGCGCTGTTCGGATCCGGGCGGCATCCCGGCGCGCAGCCGATCAATGTGAATATCGCCGTCCAGCGTGATCAGGCCATCGCCGGAGCGCTGCAGCCGGATCGCCGGGCTGGCGCTCAAGCGCAGCCAGCTGACGTCGGCAAACTGGAACCGATCGCCCTCGATGGAGGTGTCGAGCTGCCACTGGTTCTCGATCAGCTCCAGATCACCGCGGATGTCGAGGCTGCCGTCGCCGCTGCGCATCTGGCCGCTGAGGGTGGCCTGCTCCTGGGTGCCGTCCAGGGCCAGGGTCAGGTCTTCGACCTTCAGACCCAGCGGGGCGTGGACGAGACGACCGTTGTCCAGACGCAGCTGACCGTCCAGACTGGGGCCGAGCAGCGCGCCGCTGACCTGCATTTCGCCGGTCAGACCGCCGCCGAGGTCGTCGAGCTCGGTGACCAGGCGGTTGAACACACCGATGTCGGGCAGATTCAGGCGGGCCCGGGCATCCAGCGTTGCCGACGAAAGGTCGTTCAGATCGACCAGGCGGGCCTGTCCGGTCAGCCGACTGTCGCCTTCCAGTGCGGCCTCCAGCGTGATGCGCAGAAAGTCCGGCTCCGGCAGAAAATCGAGTCGGATGGATTCCAGATCCAGCAGGCTGTCCTCGGTGCCCAACGGCTTGAGCGCGCCCGCGCCCAGCGCCAGGAATCCGCTGATCCGCTGCAGTCCCTCGCCCTCACCCCAGGCCGCCTCGACCTCGCCCGACAGCGGGGTGGTGAGACTGAACACCGGATCGAGCGGGATCAGCAAAAGATCCATGGGGACCTCTTCGATTCCGACCTCGATCCGGCTGGCATCGGCCAGCTCGAGTCCGCGCAGACAAATGCGGCCCCGCCGTTCGCCGGCATCGGTCAGGCAGCCGCGGCTGGCCTGAATCCGATCCGGGGACACCGACAACTCCAGCGGCTGGTTCAGTTCCCAGTCACCGGCCGCGGTGTCGCCGATGAACAGGTGCTCGATGGCTCCGGCCCAGGCCGACATGCCTTCCAGGGCGCAGCTGTCCAGGGCTCCCCGGGCGCGCAGGTCCACGCTGCCGCGGCTGCCGTCCAGGCTCAGGCGTGCATCGTGACCCAGACAGTCGCCGTCGACGGTCAACTCCAGCTGTTCGACCCGCTCCCAGGGGTTGAGATCGAGGTCGTCCAGGCTCAGGCGCAGTTGTCCCCCGGGGCGCTCGACCTTCCAGTTCAGAGAGGTTTCCAGCCGGGCGCCCTGAACCGTGATGTCGGCCCAGCCGGCGTCGACCAGGTCGGCATCGAGGCGGGCGTCGCCGGAATCGAGATCGACGCGGCTTTCTGCCCGCAGCTGGCCGCTGAGCTCGGGGAGGAACTGATTCAGGCCGTCGGCCTGAAGCTGCAGCAGCCAGATCCGGCCGTCGTCGCTGGACAGCGCGACGCTGTTGTCGCCCGCCTGAAAATCGAGCTGGCCGCCGCGCGCGGCCTCCTCGTCCAGCTCCAGCTGGCCGCGGCCGCTCACCGCCAGGTCGCGAACCCTGCCGTCGAGTCGCCGCAGATCGATCTGCAAGTGGCTGGGTGAGCGCGCGACGAGCGCCACATCGGCGTTCAGTCGCCCGGCGAAATCCGGCGCGAACCAGCCCGGATCGAATTCGTCCAGGCGCAGGTCGAGCTCGCCGGACAGCTCCGGATCCCAGGCAACGGCGCCGCTGGCCTGCACCGTTCCGGCCGCGCCGGCATCAAGGCTCAGCCGCTGGAAGGTGGCGCGCTCCTGGCTGCCGCTGGCCGAAGCTTCGAGCCGGGTTTCGGGCTGATCGAGGAATCGCAGCACGGCCTCCAGCTCCAGCCGCCAGTCGCTCAAGAGCCCGGTCAGCCGGACTGTGCCGGATTGGCTACGGAACAAGGGTTCGGTATCGTCCAGCACGGGCGGCCAGTTGAGGTCGTTCCAGCGCAGGTCCAGGGCCAGCTCATCGCTTTCGAGCACCCAGTGAGCCTGCCCGGTCAGGCTCATCGGCGACGGGGGCGCGCTGATCGACAGCTCGTTGACGGCCAGTCGTTCCGGCGTGGCGTCGATGTCGAAGCGCCCGTCGAGCCGGGCCTGATCCGGCCAGTCCGGGTAGAGCGGCGTCACGTCCAGTTCGTTCAGGGCGACGTTGATCCGGGCGTGCGGACCATCGAGCAGCCCGACCTGGCCGCGGATGCCGACAAGGCCATCGAGAACCTCGACCCGGCCGCGGCGGATCTCGATTTCCTCCAGGTTTCCGCCCAGCTCGAAGCGCCACTGATTGTCGGGAATTTCCGCTCCCACGGCCCGCCCGGCAAGGTTGAGCTCCCAGCTTTCAAGCCCCCCCTGGCCGCTGATCTCCAGCGCTTCCACGGCCACATCCAGATCCGGCCAGTTGCCCAGGCGACCGCTCAGCTCGGCCTGGAACGTGGGCTCGTTGACCACGTCGGTCACTTCGATTCGTCCGCTTTGGGTTGCCGGGCCCTGCGCGTCGACATCGATCACCAGCGCATCCAGGTCGCCATGAATCCGGGCCGCCAGGTGCTGGTCGAGGTCGGGCTGAATCCGGTACCGGGCGTCGAGATCCAATTCACCGGCGAACGGCGCATCCAGGCCCCAGTGACCGCTCAGGCTGGCCTCCAGTTCGGGCAGAGTCAGGGCCAGCGAGTCCAGCTGGAGCCGGTCGAAATAGCTCGCCTGCAGGCTCAGGCGTTCGACCCGGACCGGTTCGGCTTCGGCGGCTGCCAGGTGCACCGTCAGCGTCTCGACCAGCAGTTCGCGTACGCGAACCTCGATCGGGCTGGACAGGTCCGGCAGAACCAGCGCCTCGCGCTCGGTCACGGGCTCTTCGGCAGGCGGCAGGTGCACGTTCGTTTCGAACACGCGCAGCCAGTGCACGTCGACGCTCGGCGAGGGGGGAAGATGGACGCGCACGGCCAGTTCCAGCCGGCCGATGTCAACGGCTGTGCCGGCCTCGTCCAGCGTGAGTCCTTGGATCACCAGGCCGCCGCGCAAATCCCCTTCCAGGCTTTGCCATTCCAGCGAAGGCGCCGCCCCCGCGGCCCGGTTGAGCAGGAAGTTCGCGCCGGACTGGGTCGTGGTCAGCCACCACCATCCCGACACGGTCGCCAGGATCAGAACCAGCACCAGGCTGAAAAAGATGATCAGGAGCTTTTTCATAGCAGCCGGGTCCCGATGCTGAAGTGCAGTCGCCAGGGGGTGTCGATGTCGTCCAGGGCCTGGGCGATATCCACCTGGATCGGGCCGATCACGGTATACCAGCGAAAGCCGGCCCCCACGCCGCGCTTGAGCTTGCGTTCGTTCCAGTCATTGAACGCGTTGCCGATATCGTAGAAGGCAGCCAGCGACCAGTTTTCGCCGAACCGATACTCGTATTCGACCGAGCCGGTCAGGATGTGGTTGGCCCCGTTGCGGTTGGTGCTCAGGGTCTCGAAGCCGTAGCCGCGCACGGTCCGGTCACCGCCGGTCTTGAAGCGGTAGCGTTCCGGCAGCTCGGTGATCGAAAGATTCAGGAAGCGATCGTCCAGCGCCAGGTCGAGTTCGATCGTGTCGGCCTCGGTGTAGCCGATCTCACCGCTGATCAGGATCTTGTGGCGGTCCGTGAGCAGGTGGTGCCAGCGCCCGCGCACGAAGGCCTGGGCGAAGCTGACGTCGGAGGCGACCGATTCGTGCGCGGCCAGCAGGCGCGCCTCCAGGACCTGGCCTTCGGTGAAAAAGCCGGTGCCGCTGATATTGGGCAGACGCCACTCGGCGCCCAGGGCCAGGGTGTTGGTCTCGGTCTTGAGCAGGTCTTCCAGGGCCGGATTGGCCGCCAGCAAGGCCTCGTTTTCTTCGCTGAAGCGCGCTTCGCGGAAGGCGTCGAACGACTCGTTGAGGGCGGCGACGAACAGGCGTTCTTCCAGGGCCTGGAAGCGGTCCTGGAAAAACAGCCGTTCTTCGAGCCGGCCGAATCGCAGCTCGACCTGTTCGCGCCGGCCGCTGAACGAGTCGAAGATCGCCTCGCGCTTGTCCTCGTCGTTGAAGCGGAAATTGTCCTGCTGCCGACGCAGCACGGCGCTCGCGGTCAGGAAGTCGCCCGGATCACTGCCGCGCGGATGCAGGTACTCGGTGCGCAGCACGTATTCGCTGTCGCTTTGCTGCACGCCAAAGCCGGAATCCAGGCGGTTGCCCCTGGAGGACAGATAGTGGCGAATCCAGCCCAGCTGCAGCCGCGCGCCGGTATCGGTGCCGAAGCCTACGGTGGCCCGATACGAGTTGGGCGGGCGCGGATTGAGGCGGTAGTGCAGATCGACCGTGCCCGTTTCGGCCTCGCGCTGCTCTTCGACGACGATGCGATCGAACAGTCCGGAGCGGGCCAGCACCTCGCGCTGTTCGTCGACCCGTTGGCGGGTGTAGGGTTCGTCGGGCTCGATGATGTTCAGACGGTTCAGCAGCCGATCGGAGAAGGGCAGGGGCTCGGACGCGAAGCCCCGGAAGCGATAGCGCTGGCCGGTGTCGAAATGCAGATCGATTTCGGCCTGGTTGCGGTCGGGGTCGACCAGAACCCGGCGCTGGCGAAAGCGATGGTCGAAATAGCCGCGGGTGTCGGCGATGTCGGTCAGGCCGCGCCAGGCGGTTTCCCAGGTCGGGTGATGGAGGACGCTGCCTTCGCTCAGCGGCCAGTCCCGGCGCCACTGTTCGATGTCGGCGTCGTCGGCGCCCTCACCGCTGATGCGCAGGTCCGAGCGGGCAATCGTCACCGGCGGTCCCGGATCGATCCGGATGCGCACCCGCCACGGCTGCTCGTCGCTCTCGGGCTCGGTCATCCGGACATCGACGCGCGGCCGGTAGTAGCCGAACGGGCGCAGTGCCGCGCGCACTTCGTCGCGCGCGTCGGTGGTCATCTGGCGCAGGCGCCAGACCGAAATGGTTTCCAGATTCTCGGCCTGGACCAGCGACAAGTGCGCTCGGACATTGCCCAACGGCGCCCCGTCCACGCCGGAGATCTCGGTGACCACGGGAGCTGCAGTCGCTGGTCCGGGCAGAAAGCACAGCAACAGTACCGCCAGAATCACGAAACGCCGGTTCATGGCGCTCATCGTAACCGCAAGGCTGTCGCTTGTCTGCCAACAAGATGCACGCGTTCGGAATCTTGTAGCGGTTCAATTCAGTTCAGTTCGGCCCGCGGTCGAGCTGGCGATAGCCGATCGCCTCGCTGAGGTGCGCCATGCCGATCGCGGCCTGTGCGTCCAGGTCGGCTATGGTGCGCGCCACCCGCAGGATGCGGTGGTGGGCGCGGGCCGACAGCTGCAGGCGTTCGCAGGCCTGCTCGAGAAAGCGCATGGTTTTCGGCGGCAGCCCACAGTGGTCGCGGATGCCGGCGACGTCGAGGCGGGCGTTGATCGCGCCGCGCGAAGCCTGGCGTTTGCGCGCGGCCAGGACCCGATCGTGTACGGCCGCCGAGGGCTCGCCCGGTTCCTGGCCGTTGAGCGCCTGGCGCGGAACCTCCACGTGCAGGTCGATGCGGTCCAGCAGGGGGCCGGAGATGCGATCGCGGTAGCGTCGGACCTGGTCCGGCGTACACGTACAGCGGCCCGACGGATCGCCGGCGTAACCGCAGGGGCAGGGGTTCATGGCAGCGACCAGCTGGAATCGGGCCGGAAATTCCGCCTGCAGGGCCGCGCGCGAGATCAGGATGCGGCCGGACTCCAGCGGTTCGCGCAGCACTTCCAGCACGTGCCGGCTGAATTCGGGCAACTCGTCGAGAAACAGCACGCCGCCGTGGGCCAGCGAGATTTCGCCCGGGCGCGGTTTCGACCCGCCCCCGACCAGGGCGATACCGGAGGCGGTGTGGTGCGGGTTGCGGAACCGTCGCATGCGCCAGCGCGACGGCTTGAGCTCGAGGCCGGCAACCGAGGCCACGGCGGCGGCTTCCAGCGCTTCTTCCTCGCTCATCGGCGGGAGGATGCCGGGCAGGCGCGAGGCCAGCAGGGTCTTGCCGCTCCCGGGAGGGCCGATGAACAACAGGTTGTGCCCCCCGGCGGCACAGATTTCCAGGGCGCGGCGGGCGCGATGCTGGCCGATGACATCGGACAGGTCCAGAAGCGCTTCGTCGGCCACAACGGCGACCGGTTCTGGGCGGGGCAGTTGGGCGGCACCGTTGAGCGCGGCCACGACCTCGGTCAGGTGCTCCGCCAGGTAGACCTCGGCGTTGCCGACCAGGCTGGCCTCTTCGGCGTTGGCCGCCGGCAGTACCAGCCGACGACCGGCAGCGCGCGCCTTCAGGACCGCCGGCAGAGAGCCCTTGACCGGGCGCAGGCTGCCGTCCAGAGCGAGCTCGCCGAGAAACTCCCAGCCCTGAAAATCGCCGTTCCTGATCTGTCCAGAGGCGGCCAGCACGCCCAGGACGATGGGCAGGTCGAAGCGGGCGCCTTCCTTGGGCAGATCGGCCGGGGCGAGCGAAATCGTGGTCTTCCACTGCGGCCGCTTGAAGCCGGCGTTGTCCATGGCCGCGCGAACCCGGTCCTTGCTCTCGCGCACGGCCGTTTCCGGCAGGCCGACGATACCGAAGCCGGGCAGGCCGGGGCCGAGGTGGACTTCGACGACCACCTCCGGGGCGTCGATGCCGACCGCAGCGCGTGAGTGGATGGTAGCCAGTCCCATGGAGTTCGGCAGCAGGTCAAGACTGCCCTGAAGTGTGGGCCAGACCGACGGCAGCGGCCATGGCAAGGATGCCCCGCTCGTTGTAAGAAATCAGCCATTCGGAACCGGCCAGCGTGATCGACTCACACGGATCATCGCCTTGTCTTGTCGTGGATACGGAGCCCTAACCCGGTAAGAAATTTCTGACACTCGACAGGATTCTTCCTACAGGATCTGAAGGCGAATTCTTCTTGACCGAATGGCCGGGGCAGGCCAGCCTCACTCATGCTGGAATCAGGAAACCTCCTCGGTAGTTGAATCTCCAGCGTTATCAACGCAGTAAGGTAAAAGCAGATGTCGAACCGGCACCGATCCATGCGACCGATGTTCCGGTCGTTGTCACCGAAGTCTCTGCGAACCGTCAAGCGGGTCGCGATCCGGGCCGTCCGGCGGCTGGCCGGCCCGCCAGGCCACC
>PWJA01000086.1 GCA_003560975.1 Gammaproteobacteria bacterium | reverse complement strand
TTGAACCAGGTCGGTATCGAGTCGCAGTTCCGCCGGAATGCGAACCGCCTGACTATTGCCGTTATTGAATACTCGTGATCTGAGGCTGGTCATGGCCACCCTTGTCCAGTGTGTACACTAATGTGTGTATATTAAGCGAGAAGCCATCTTTCTGCAAGGCTGAATTCCGGGCGTCCCGATTTCCGATTCAATCAAGCCGCTTGCCGGGGCTTGATGCCCCCGTGGTGACTCTCCTTCCTGGCTCGCGACAAGTCATGCGAAACCTGAAGGTTGAGCCAGAAACGGGCTTCCATGCCGAAATACTTTTCCAGGCGCAGGGCCGTATCGGCCGTCATGGCACGACGGCCTGCAACGAGTTCTGATATCCGGTTGTGCGGCACCTCGAGCGCACGGGCCAGTTCACGCGCGGACAAGCCGAGTGGCTCCATGAACTCCTCCAGCAACATTTCACCGGGGTGGGTGGTAATCCGGGTCATCTTTCCTCCTCAGTGATAGTCAATGATTTCAACATCTTCCGGGCCTTCATCGCTCCAACGAAAGCAAATTCGCCACTGCTGATTGATCCGGATACTGAACCGACCCAGGCGATCGCCTTTCAAGGCTTCAAGATGATTGCCCGGAGGAATCGCCAGCGAACCAAGTTGGGTGACATTGTCAAGCTGGTCCAGCTTCCGCAATGCAATCTTCTTTACCGCCGAGAATCGACGACTTTTTCCGGACTCAAACAAGCGCCGGGTATCACGACATCGAAAGCTGCGGATCATCGGTTGGATTGTGGTACGTATCACAATCCATTGTCAAGCCGGGGGAAATTCGGGACACGGCTAAAACAAATCATGCCTGTTCCGATTTGATGGCCGGCGCACTGCCTGGCCCGATTTCCCGCTTTACATCGCATAAATCGCGCAAAAAATCGCTTTCTGTGCTATTAATGCGGCATTATGAAGAAACGAACCGATCCTTTACCTCCCAAGCTGGCGCGCCGCGCTCACGCCCTGGGGGATCGCCTCCGAAAAGCGCGTCTGCGACGTAAGCTTCCCAGTGCGTTGGTGGCGAAACGCATTCGCGTTTCCCGCTCTACGCTTTCACGCCTCGAGAACGGCGATCCTTCGGTTTCACTCGCAACCGTATTACGGTTGCTGAGCGTCTACGGCCTGGATCCGGACATCGAGGTTCTGGCCGCGGACGACGAGCTTGGGCGGCGCTTGCAGGACGCCGAGCTAAAAACCCCGCAGCGCGCACCCCGGCGCAGGCCTTCATCGGAGCCGCATGATGGGTGATTCGGCGGCGCTGCGCGAGGTTGCCGTTGACCTGGGCCCTACTTCAGAAACCGATCCAACACGCCTCGGCCGGCTGTCGAACGAGCGTGGAACATTGCGATTCGAGTACGAGCCAGACTGGCTCGATTCGACCGACTTTCTCGTGTTGGACCCGATGATCGGCGCATATCCAGGCCCCCAATTTCCTGCCTCCGGACGGAACAGCTTCGGTCTGTTTGAAGATGTATCGCCAGACCGATGGGGACGTGTCTTGATGCAACGCCGGGAGGATTTGCGCGCCCACGAACAAGGGCGTAAACCACGGGCACTGACCGCGTGGGATTACCTCCTGGGCGTCCAGGATGAAACCCGCATGGGCGCCCTGCGGCTGCGAACACCCGACAGCCAGGTATACCTCGACAATAGCCGGGAGCCCGTGCCTCCGGTCACCGAGCTACGCACGCTGGAGGCGGCGTCACGTGAACTGGAGACCGCGCTCGAGCGCGGTGATCTCGACGCGATCGACCGGTGGATACGTGTGCTGATTGCACCGGGCAGCTCGCTGGGTGGTGCGCGCCCGAAGTGCAGCTTCCGCATGGTCGACGGCAGGCCTGTATGGACTCGACAAGACTGCCGCCAACCGGCTTGTAGCCATGGTGCGCGATGTAATTGCACCCTGGCGGGAGATCGCGCGGGGGCTGGGTGCAAGCCGGGCTGAACTGCTTTCGATGGAGTCCGCATTCTCCGACCAGGACGTTTGATCCTTTTACGCCTGATGCCGAACCGGGAGATCAGTTCATGCCTGGCCCGATTTTTCCGGGCCGTGCTGACGCGGGTTGCAGAGTTTGACTAATCAGTAACCTGAAGCAATTCAATTCATGCCTGTCCCGGTTTCCTCCCGATTTCCTCTCCTGGCTTGCGGCGACTGGCTGGTCTGGGTATAATCTTTACCAGGTATTACTTCGAGAATTCGTGATGGATTCTGCTTCGGTGACCAGCAAGGGCCAGGTCACGATTCCCAAACACATTCGCCAGAAGCTCGGTATCCGGGCAGGCAGCCAGATCACCTTCCGTATTGTCGGTGATCATGCCGAGCTGGAGGTGCTCCAATCCCCGGTCGATTTGCCGGAAAGTGGCTTCGGATTATTGTCGAGTCAACGCGAGAGCGTGCCGGCAGATTTTGATGTGGCCAGTCTGGCTTCGGACCAATGACCAAAATCATCGGGCTCGACACCAACATCCTGGCCCGCTATTACGTCAGCGATGCCGTCGACGCGGCAACGGAGCGCCAGAGAAAGACGGCCCGGAAATTGATCGAATCTGGTCGTCCTCTCGCCGTCGCCAAAACCGTGGTTCTGGAACTGGAATGGGTGTTGCGCGGCTACTACGGTTTCCAGGCCGAAGAGATCGGCCAGGTGTTCACTCACCTGCTGGCCCAGCCTCATGTCCAGATCGAGGATCGCAAAGCCATCGAACAAGCAGTGAGAAACCATGGCGCCGGACTGGACTTTGCCGATGCCCTGCATCTGTCCAGTTACAACGACTGCGATGCCATGGCCACCTTCGACGACCGACGCTTCGCACGACGCGCCCGACGATTGAACCTGGCGCCCACCGTTACCTTGCCTCGGTAGCTCGTCTTTCCCGATCAGAGCCGGAACCGACCTGAACCGGCCCTGCCGGCCGTTGACAGTGGGGAGGAGTCCACATATGTCCCGGTTTTTTGGCCTGGCCTTCAAGCAAAACTGCGGCGACTTCCGCAACACCCGGGTGATCGACATCGTCGACGAGCTCAAGCGCTTCCACATCCAGGTCGACGTCCACGACCCCTGGGTCGATCCGGCCAGGGCAGTCGATGAACTGCGGCTGGAGCTGAACCCGGCGCCGACCACCGGCCGCTACGACGCCGTCGTCCTGGCCGTCGCGCACGCCGAATTCCTGCAATCACCACCTCCGGGCCCGCGCGCCTATCTCAACGACGGCGGCATTCTCTACGATGTCAAAAGCGCCTTGCCCGCAGACCGCGTGGACGGCAGGCTGTAACCCCCCGTCCGAACCGCGCCTGCCATCCCCCGGACACCGGCCGCCACCCCACGCGAATGGATCCAGCCGGCCCGGATGCGCTACATTACGCCCATGACGATTTCGTTCATCATCCCGGCCAAAAACGAGGGCCGCTCCATCGGCCGGGTCGTCGAACAGATCCGGCGCGCCTACCCCGATGACGAAATCCTGGTGGTCGACGACGGCTCCGACGACGACACCGCTGAGAAGGCCCGAAACGCCGGGGCCACCATCGTCCACCACCCCACCAGCCTGGGCAACGGCGCGGCCATCAAGGCCGGCGCCCGCAAGGCCAAAGGCGACATTCTGGTGATGCTCGACGCCGACGGCCAGCACGACCCGGCCGACATCCCGCGCCTGCTCGAAAAACTCGACCAGGGCTTCGACATGGCCGTAGGCGCCCGAGCGGCCAGCTCCCACGCCAACCCCGCCCGCCTGGCCGCCAACGGCCTGTACAACGTGTTCGCCTCGTTGATTACCGGGCATACGATCCCGGACCTGACGTCGGGCTTTCGGGCCGTTCGGGCGAGCCTGTTTCGGAATTTCCTGTACCTGCTGCCGAACGGGTTCAGCTACCCGACAACCATCACCATGGCGTTCATGCGTGCAGGCTACCCGGTGGAGTTCGTGCCGATCGAAGCCAAAAAGCGGAAAGGGAAAAGCCACATTCGGCCGCTGCGGGACGGGATTCGGTTTTTGATCATCATCTTCAAGGTTGCTACGCTGTATGCGCCATTGAAGGTGTTTCTGCCCACTGCTGCCGCCTTTTTTATTATTGGACTGGGTTATTACATTTACAGCTATAGCACC
>PWJA01000028.1 GCA_003560975.1 Gammaproteobacteria bacterium | reverse complement strand
CGTACCGGCGCCGGGAGTGCAGCCTTCTTCGCGGACCCCTTGCCGACCTGTTTCGCCGGTCTCGCCATGTTCACCTCCGACCATCCTGTCCGGTTGCCGCGACGCGGTCCATTTGTTCAGAGTAAAGCGGACGTCAACGCCATTCAAGCCGGCATGCTCGAGCCGGACTCCTGGCACGATGCAACCCGATCGGCCAGGGCATGCTGGTCCACGGCCGCCCGACGGCGCTTGACCATTCGGCCTGGAAGCCGGCATCAGGCTGCTGCGAGCGATCAACGCAGGAACTGCCTCCTGCGCCCTGAAATCGGCGGCCGATCCCGGCATACTCTTGGGCAGGGTCGGCGCGTTCGGATGCAGTGGGGCGCGCCAGACGGCATCCATCCGATTCGGTCGTCCGCATTGGCCGGAGCGACATTCAACAAGCGAGGGCGTGCGCCATGCGATTCATACCCAAAGCCGTACTCAAGCGTCTCTACAACCGTTCCAGCCTGCGCAACACCGAGGCCGGGGTGCGCTTTTCGATCAAGAACCGGATCAGTCCGGCGCGCCTGGAGGCGATGGAACGGGTGGCGATCGACGGCCAGGAAGTCCCGCCTGAACGCATCCGCCTGTCGCTCGACGGTCAGGCCGAGCTCGCCTTGACCGACATCGCGCCCGAGCATTCGGTGGATTTCCCGCTCGGCGCGCAGCTGGTGCTGGAATTGATGATCGATTCACTGGAGCCGGGCCGGCACGACATCGAGCTGGGCTTTCGCGCCGCCCCCTTCGGCAGCCTGGCGGTCAGCTTCAGCGATGAGCTGCAGGCACGCCGACGCTCGCCCGAGACCATTCCCCGTGATGCCGAGAACGACTGGAGCGAGGCCATCATCGCGGAGCGCCAGCGCTTCGTGGCCGACCGCAGCGGCGTCGAACTGGAACACATCCCGCGCCATTCCTTCGACCCGAACCTGACCCGCGGCAACATCGAGCACTTCACCGGCGTCGCCCAGATCCCCCTGGGGCTTGCCGGGCCGCTTCTGGTCAACGGCGAGCACGCAAAAGGCGAGTTCTACGTTCCGCTGGCCACCACCGAAGGCACCCTGGTGGCGTCCTACAACCGCGGCATGCGCGTCATCCGCGAATGCGGCGGCGTCCAGTGCACGGTGGTCGGCGACAACATGCAGCGCGCACCCGTGTTTGCCTTCGAAAACGCGGCCGCGGCCCGAGCCTTTGCCGACTGGCTGAAGGAGCGGACCGAGGCGCTGCGCCAGGTCTGCGCCGAGTCCGATCGCTTCGTGACCCTGAAGTACGTCGATTACTACCTGGCCAGCCGCTTCTGCTACACCCGCTTCAACTTCACCACCGGCGATGCCGCCGGCATGAACATGGTCGGCAAGGCCACGTTTGCGGCCTGTAACTGGATTCTGCAGAATTTCGACGGCGCGGAAGTCAAGGACTTCTTTCTCGAGGCCAACTTGGCCACCGACAAGAAGGCCTCGATGATCAACCTGATGCGCACCCGCGGCAAGCGGGTCACCGCCGAGATGGTCGTCCAGCGCGATGTGCTGCGCAACATCATGGATGCCGACACCGAGCAGCTGTTCACCCACGCCAAGATTTCCAACATCGGCAGCATGATTTCAGGGGCCAACAACAACGGCTGTCATGCCGCCAACGGCATCACCGCGATCTTCATCGCCACCGGCCAGGACGTGGCCAACGTCGCCGAGTCCTCCGCCGGCATCCTGTTTACCGAGCTGACCGAGGACAAGGACCTCTACATCTCCATCACCCTGCCCTCGCTGATCGTGGCCACCATCGGCGGCGGCACCGGGCTGGCGACGCAGTCCGAAAGCCTGGGCATCATGGGCTGCGCCGGCCCCGGCAAGGTCATGAAATTCGCCGAGATCGTGGCCGGTACGGTGCTGGCCGGGGAGATTTCGCTGGCCGCGGCGATCTCGTCGCTGGACTGGGTTTCCAGCCACGACCAGTACGGACGCAACGACCCGACCGGCCGGACCTGATCGCAGCGACCGCTCAGGCCGGGACCGATCTCAGCGCGGCATCCGGTTCGATTTGCCCGAACAGCGAGTAGCGGTTTCGGCCCGATCGCTTGGCGTGGTACATCGCCTTGTCGGCACGCTTGACCAGCAGATCGGCATCCTCGGCGTCGGTCGGGTACAGCGCCAGCCCCATGCTGGTCGTGATCGCGATTTCGTGACCGCTGACCTGGACCGGCTCATCGAAGCTGGAGACAATCTTGGCTGCCAGGGAAACGGCATCCTCGACGCCCTCCAGATCCGTCAGGATGAGCAGGAACTCGTCACCGCCGAACCGCGCCACCGTATCGCTGGCCCGGACCAGGCTTTCCAGTCGCCGGGCCACGGCCTTGAGCAAATGATCACCGACATCATGGCCAAGCTCGTCGTTGACGTCCTTGAAGCGGTCCAGATCGAGAAGAGCGACCGCTACCTGGGTGGCACTTCGGCGGGCCCGGGCCAGGCCCAGTTCCAGATGGTTCAGGAACAGGGGGCGGTTGGCCAGGCCGGTCAAGGGGTCGTGGTAGGCCATCTGGAGGATCTGTTCTTCACGGCATATTCGCTCATGGACATCGCGCGAGATACCAACGAACGACAAGAGTTCCCCGTCGTCGCTGTACACCGGTTGCACTGCAGCCTCGTGCCAGCGCCAGTCTCCGTCGGCATGCAGGACACGAAACTGCGGACCGGAAAAGCCGCGTTGGGTAGCCAGGACCTGCTCAAGGTACTGCCTGCAGGCCGGGACGTCCGCCGGGTGAATCAGCGGCCAGAACGACTTGTTGACCCACAACGCCGGCAGATAACCAAGTACGGCCTCGCACGAGGGTGAAACAAAGGTCAGGCAACCATCGGGCCGGACCAGCCAGATCAAATCGTGAGAGTGATTGACCAGCACACGAAACTGTGCCTCGCTTTCACGCAGGGCCTGCTCGATGCGCTTGCGCTCGGAAACATCCACCAGCATGCCGTCCAGACAAGCTGTTCGCCCGTCGCTTCCGGGCACCATGCAGCCCCGATCATTCACCCAGCAGATTTCCCCATCGTCCAGCACGACCCTGTAGTCGAGATCGAAGACGCCTCCTTCGGCCACCTGTCGGTTGATGGTTTCCCGGACCAGGGGCAAATCATCCGGATGAATGACCCGAGCAAACGCCACCCGCGCCTTGGCCAGCAAGGCCGGTGCACTCTGACCGCAGAAAGCAGGGATGCGACCGCCGATAAACACCGTGGTGTAGTCCGGATCGTTCAGGCAGCGGTAGGTAATGCCCGGGATGTTGTCGACGATGGTCCGGCACTCGTGGCGGGCCGCGCCCTGCTCAGCCTCCAGCCGCCGGCTTTCGAGCAGAGCAGAGGACAGTTCCCGAACGCGCTGTTCGAGTTCTTCGTACGTGGGCTTGATGCTGGTCATCAGCGCCCTTTCCCGGCTTGACCGGGTCGCGTGGATATTGCTTAACTGAAGTTTAGCATTTCAGCCACGCTCCGCGGGCCTTGCACCGTCACGTTGGGGTTTCCGCGAACCACCGGGTTTTGTGTACCCCGGGGTACGCTGGGATGCTGGGCTCGGCGGCGCCCATCCTGTGGGCGCAGAACCGGAGATCGGCGCAGGAGGATGCACGGAATGTCACTTGTCGTGGATCAGGTGGCAGGCAGAGCATTCCATGCCCTGGGTGTGGGCGGAAATGGCCAGAAACTCTTCGTTCTTCCGATGGCACATCGTGCAGGTCTCATCGGCGACCGGCTCCGGCGGGACGCGGATGTTGGCCATGTGCTCATCGGCGCCGTCGCCGTGGCAGATCATGCAGTTCTGGTGGGCCGGGACCGGCGTCTCGGCCATGGCGCGGTGACACATCAGGCATTGATCATTGTCGGCCAGCGCCGGGCTCAGGAATGCCGCCAGCAACAGGGCCAGCACGAAGAAAGCAGTACTTTTCATGGCAGTTCTCCTCGAAAAACGACAGCAACGGTGTCCACGGTCAGTGGGCCACGTGCAGAATAAACCAGAACTGAACCGCGCGCGTGGCAGCATTGCTGCGGCCGCTCGGTTCGAACCTTCAGGTCCTCATCGAGCCACCCGGCACCCCAGATACGCAAAAACCCCGCTTAGCGGGGCCTTTGCGTATCT
>PWJA01000069.1 GCA_003560975.1 Gammaproteobacteria bacterium | reverse complement strand
CTGCGGGCGGGTTCTGGGTTGGGTTGTTCGACTTCGGTGTTTCCCGGTTTTTGTTCCTGTGTTTCACCTCGGTCGCGCTCAGTGAAAGTAATGCAACTTGCATGCCATGAAGGCCAGCCGTTGGTACCGACGCTTTTTTGTGATGTACATCACATTATGCGCGTTCCCCATGACGTTTTTTGTCAGTAAACAGTCTTATATTTGTCACTCCTCAATTAATTGATCTGCATCAATTTTTTCTGTCCATGAAGGGGGGCGGCAGCTGCCGCTGCTTGAAACCATCCGGTCGCCCGTGATCGCCAAGGCCAGTCCGAAGCACCCGGCCTCAGCCCAGCGCGGCACTGCCCATGTCCCACATTGGCAGGAACACGCCCAGGGCCAGCACCAGCACCAGCGCGGCGAGGAAGACCAGCAGGATGGGCTCGATGTACTCGCTCAGGTTGCGCAGGTCGTAGTCGACTTCGCGCTCGTAGAACTCGGCGGTCTCCTGGAGCATGCCGTCGACGTTGCCGGTTTCTTCGCCCACGCTGATCATCTGCAGCACCAGCGGGCTGAACAGGCCGGTCGCCTGGGCGGTTCGCGACAGGCTCTCGCCGCGCTCGACGCCCGAGCGCATGTCGGCCACCGCCTGGCCGACGTATTCGTTCTCGACCGCCTTCGAGACCAGGGTCATGCCCTGGACCAGCGGCACGCCGGCCCGGTAGGTCATGGCGAACGAGCGGGCGAAGCGGGCCATGGTGCCCTGGAACAGGATCTTGCCGACCGCCGGCAGGCGCAGCTTGGTCCGGTCCCAGACGTAGCGACCGTGCGCGCTTTCGATCCAGCGGGTAAAGGCGTAGATCGCCGCGCCGATGCCGAGCAGAATCGCCCACCACCATTCGACGGTAAAGTTGGATGCGCCGATGATGATGCGGGTGGGCAGCGGCAGCTCGGCGTCGGCGCGGGCAAAGAAATCGGCAAACACCGGCACCACGAAGGTCATCAGGATGGCGATGGCGATGAACATGGCGACGATGACCATGGCCGGGTAGCGCAGGGCGGTTTTCAGGCGGGCGCGGAAGTCGCGTTCCAGTTCCAGGTAGTTGGCCATCTGCAGGAAGGCTTCTTCCAGCGCCCCGGTGGTTTCGCCGACGCGCACGATGCTGATGTACATGGGCGGGAAGACGTGCGGGTTCTGGGCCAGTCCGTTGGCCAGGCCGCGCCCGCCCTCCAGCGCCTCGATCAGGTCGTCGATGGCCTCGCTGAGCACCACGTTGCGGGTCGAGCGACCCACGTTGCGCAAGCCCTGGATCAGCGTGACCCCGGCCTTGGTCAGGGTGTACATCTGGCGGCTGAACAGGATCAGATCGTTCAGGCTGGGCTTGTTCATGCCCAGCCGGCGCTTGAGCGGCGCCAGGATGTCGCGGTCGGCGCCGCTCTCGGCTGCCGCGCTGATGCTGATCGGGGTGACGTCGATCTTGATCAGCTGCTCGGCGACCTGGTCGCTGCTGTCGGCCTCGACCCGGCCGCTGACCAGCTGGCCGCGGGCGTTGCGTCCCTGCCAGGTAAACGCGCTCACGGCGTGGCCTCGGGCCCGGTCGGGGGTTCATGCGGCGGCGCTGGCGCCTCGTCTTCGATCAGCTCCTGCAGCCCGCCGGCCAGGCGAATCACCTCGGCCAGCGAGGTCAGGCCCTGCCGGGCGTAGTCGAGCGCGCACAGGGTCAGCGGGCGGAAGCTTTTCTGCGCGCGCGCGGCCCGGAGGAAGCCCTCGGTATCCATCAGGCGCAGCTTCTCGATCAGCTCATCGTCCATCTCGAGCAGTTCGTAGACGCCGATGCGGCCGCGGTAGCCGCTGTTGTTGCAGTGCGAACAGCCGGGCCCGGCGCGGAAGCGGGTCTCGCGGACGGCCTCGTCGCCGAGCTGGCCTTTCAGCCAGGCCAGCTGGGCGGAGTCGGCCGCGACCGGTTCGCCGCAGCTTTCGCATACCCGCCGGACCAGGCGCTGGGCGATGACCCCGTCGAGGGCGGCGGCGACCATGTAGCCCTTGGCGCCCATGTCGAGCAGGCGCATGACCGTGGCCGTGGCCGAGTTGGTGTGCAGGGTCGACAGCACCAGGTGGCCGGTCATGGCCGCGCGCAGGCCGATCTCGGCGGTCTCCTGGTCGCGCATCTCGCCGACCATGATCACGTCCGGATCCTGGCGCAGCGCGGTGCGCAGCACGCGCGAGAAGCTCAAGCCGATCTTGTCGTGGACCTGGACCTGGTTGATCCGCGGCAGGCGGTACTCGACCGGGTCCTCGACGGTGATGATCTTGGTGCCCGGACGGTTGATGTGGTTGAGCGAGGCGTACAGCGTGGTGGTCTTGCCCGAACCGGTCGGCCCGGTGACCAGGACCATGCCGGAAGGCTTGCCGATCAGGCGCCGGATGCGCTTGAGCATGGCCTCGGGAATGCCGAGCACGTCGAGGTCGAGCAGGCCGGCGGATTGATCGAGCAGGCGCATGACGATGGACTCGCCGTACTGGATCGGCATGGTCGACAGGCGCACGTCGATGGTGCGCTGCTTGACCCGGATGCTGAAGCGGCCGTCCTGCGGCAGGCGGCGCTCGCTGATGTTGAGCGCGGCCATGAGCTTGAGCCGGGTGACCAGGGCCGAGGCGATGCGGCGGCCCTCGATGATCTGTTCCTGGAGAACCCCGTCGACCCGCTGGCGGATGCGCAGCACGGTTTCGTCGGGCTCGATGTGGATGTCGGAGGCGCCGATCTGGACGGCGTCGGCGAACATCGACTGGATCAGCTTGATGACCGGGGCGTCGCTCAAGTTGTCGTCTTCGCCCAGTTCTTCGATGTCGAAGTCGCTTTCGCTGAGTTCCTCTTGCAGCTCTGCGGCGAGGCTGGAGATTTCCTCGGTGCGCCGGTAGACCCGGTCGATGGTGTCGACCAGATCGGTTTCCCTGGCCAGGGCCAGCTGGATCGGGCGTTTCAGCAGCTGGGCCAGGGCATCGTAGGAGAAGATGTCCGTGGGATCGGCCATGGCCACGGTCAGCTCCTTGCCGCGCTCGGACAGGACCAGCGCGCGATAGCGCCGGGCGTGGGTCTCGGGCAGCAGGCGGACGACCTCGGGGTCGAACTGAAAGTGCTTGAGATCGATGACCGGCAGGTCGAGCTGCTTGCCGAGAAAGTCCAGCAGCGCGTCGTCGCTGACCGTGCCGAGCTGGACGAGCACCCGGCCGAGCTTCTGGCCGCTGCGCTTTTGTTCCTGCAGCGCTTCCTGCAGCTGGCGCTCGGAGATCACGCGGTGCTGGACGAGGAGATCGCCGAGGCGGATTTTCTTGCGCGCGTTGGTCATGGTCATGCCGGTCTCTCCCGGGACGGTCAGTTGAGGACGCGCAGGCGGCTGCGCGCGAACGCGGCCAGTTCGGCCTGGTCGTGGCGAAGCGTTTGCTGGTAGGCGGCGCGCGCGGCGTCGGTCTCGCCCAGGGCTTCATGGCTGGCCGCCAGGCCCATCCAGGCCGCCGCCGAGGTTGGCGTGGCGCGGGTGATCGCCAGGTAGCGATCGCGCGCCGCCGCGTGGTCGCCGGCCTGGCGCAGCAGGGCGGCGTGGAGCAGGTGGTAGTCGGGGGCGCGGTCGATGTCGGGGGCGTGGGTTTCGAGCACGCTGAGCGCGCGCGCGGTGTCTCCGCTCTCGGCCAGCAGGCGCCCGAGCAGTCCGGCCAGGGTCGGGGCCGAGTGCTGCTGCAGGCCTTCCTCGAGCAGCCGGACCGCGGCCGGGCCGCGGCCGCTGGAAGCGAGCACCGTGGCCAGGAGATGGCGGGCTTCAAGGTGGTCGGGCTGGTCGGCGAGCAGGCCGCGCAGGCGGTCTTCGGCCAGGCGCTGCTGGCCGCGGCCGAGGGCGCGCCGGGCCTCGGCAAACGGGTCGGGCTGATTCCCGGGCCGGTCGGCGCGGCGGATTGAAATCCGGCTGTCCCCGGTCTCCCTGGGCATCGGCTCGGCAGCGGACGCGGCGGCGGGTTCGGCCGGCGCGGGCGCCTGGGCCGGGATTTGCGGCGCGGCGCGAGCAAGGACGGGCAGATCCGGCGGAGAGACCGGGCTCGGCGCCTCTGGCGGCGCTGCCTGCGATTGGTGCGCCTCCCGGGCCGGTTCGGCGGCCGCGCCAGGCGCGCTGGCGGCCGGATCCGCGGTGTTGTCGGTTCCGGCCAGGGCGGGCGGCGGGGCGGGGGAGACCCGGCTGCCGGCGCCGTCCGGGGCGGATGAATCCTGGACGGCGGCGAGGACCTTTGGTTCGGGTGTCGGCTGCGCCGGCGCTTCGGCGGCGGGACGGTCGAGGGACCGGGTTTGGGGCGGGGCGGCCGTGCTCGCCGGCTGCTCGGTGCCGGGCAGCAGCCACCAGCCCAGGGGCACGGCGAGCGCGACCAGCACCACGGCGAAGGTCAGCGTACGTCCGGCGGGCCTGCCGGCCCGGGGCGCGGCCGGGGCTGGTTCTTGCTGGCGCGCGGTGGGTGCTGCGGTCTGGCGCTTGTCGAGGTCGCGCAGTACGTCGTTGATCAGGCTCACAGTCCGCCCCCCGGGCCCAGGTTCTGCAGAATCTGGGCCGCGCCGAGGCCGACGCCGGCGAAGCCGTGCCAGGCCAGCCAGCGCCGCCGGGCGGACCCGGCGACCGACTCGGTATCGCGAATCGCGCGTCCGGCGTCGAACCAGTCGGCGCGCGCGCGGCCGCGGCCGTAGGCCGACAACAGGGTCTTGTCGGACAGGATGTTGATCAGGCGGGGCACCCCGCCGCTGGCCCGGGCGATGCGGCCGACGGCCGCGCGCGTGAACAGCGATTGCCCGGCCCCGGCCTGGCGCAGGCGATGGTCGATGTATTCGGCCGCGCTGGTCCGGCTGAGCGGGTCCAGGCGGCAGGAATAGCTGATCCGCTGGCGCAGCTGGCGAAAGCGTTGGCTGTCGAGGCGACGGTCCAGTTCCGGCTGGCCGAACAGGACGACCTGGAGCAGTTTCTGACGCTCGGTTTCCAGGTTGGTGAGCAGGCGCAGCGACTCCAGGGTCACGTCGGGCAGGGCCTGGGCTTCGTCGATCAGCAGCACCGGGCGCTGACCGTCGGCGGCCATGCGGGTCAGCTGGCGCTGCAGCCGCTCGGTCACCTCGCGCGGCTCCAGGCGCTTGTCCAGGCAAACGCCCAGATCGCGGGCCACGGCCGTGCGCAGGCTCGACGGCGAGAGCTGCGGGTCGGGAATCCAGGCGGTGATGAAGGGTGGGCCCAGCTCATCGAGCAGCACGCGGCACAAAAGGGTCTTGCCGAGGCCGACTTCGCCGACCACCTTGATGAAGCCTTCGCCTTCGCGCAAGGCCACCAGCAGGGTGGTCAGGGCGTCGCTTTGCGAGCGCTCGGCGTAGCGAAACGCCAGGTGCGGGGTCAGCCGGAACGGCTTCTCGACCAGTTGAAAATGATCCAGATACATTCGGCTGGCTGTCGTTACCCGGAACCCGGGTTCATCAGCGCGGCCACGGCGACCGCGACAGGTCGCGCAGCCGTTCCAGCGAATCCACTGCCGGGGGCTGCCAGTCTTCGTCGCGGTCGACCACGATCGGGCGCAGCAGGATGACCAGCTCGGTCTTGACCGTCTGTTCGCGCCGGCTGCCGAAGGCGTGGCCGATGAACGGGATGCGGCTCAGGCCCGGTGTGCCGAAGCGCTGTTGCTGGGACGACTCGCGCATCAGCCCGCCGATGACCACGACCTGGCCGTTGCGCGCCCGCACGATGCTGTCGGCCTGGCGCACGCTGGAAAAGGCCAGCGGCAGGGTTTCCTGCTGGCCGGCGACGGTAAAGCTCTTGGTCTGGTCGCTGACCTCGCTGACCGTCGGATGGATGTGCAGGATGACGTCGCCATCGCGGCTGATCTGCGGGGTGACGTCGAGGGCGATGCCGGAAAAGAACGGGGTCAGCTGAACCGAGCTGGCTGCCGTGGTGCTGGCCGCGCCGGTCGCGGTCCGCCCGGTCACGCCGGTGACGAAGAACTCGTCGGTGCCGACCTTGATCAGAGCCTTCTGGTTGTTGATCGTGGCCACTCGCGGGCTGGACAGGACGCGGGTCGTTCCCTGGGTCTCGAGCAGTTCGATGAAGGCGTTGAAATCGCCGCTATCGGCGGTGACCACTCCGGCCCCGCCGAACGCGGACCCGTCAAAGCCCTGGAATACCTCACCGGGCCGCACGTTGAGCTCGCGGCCGCGCAGGCTGGAGTGGCCTTCCTCGAACATGCCCGGGCCGGCGACCTGGCCGAAGCCGAACAGCCGACCCTGGACGTCGCGCAGGGCGGTCCAGTTGATGCCCGACTGGAAACCGTCGCGCAGCTCGACTTCGACGATCTTGGCTTCCAGGATGACCTGGCGCTGGACGCTGCCCTGGATGGCTTCGACCAGCTCGGCGATGGCGCGGTGCTCGTGCGGCATGGCGCGCACCGAAATGACCCCGGACAGGGTGTTGATCATGACGTTGCGGTCGGGCTCATCGTCCAGGACGGCGCGGATGGCGTCTTCCAGTCCCTCCCAGAAATTGGACTTGCTGGTGGTCTCGATGCGAGTGCCGGTGGCCTGGTCGGTGTCGCCCTGGCCCAGCCCGCCCGCGCCACCGGTGCTGCCGAGACCGATCTGGTCATCCTGCTGGGCGGCGGGGTTTTCGGTCGACTGGCCGGACGAGATGCGCGTGCGCGAGGTGCCTTCGCGGTTGATGTCCAGGTAGCTGACTTCGTAGATCCGGTTGCTCAGGCGCGGCGGGCGGACCACGTAGCCGGTGCGGGTGCGGTTGAATTCCAGGCCGTAGATGTCTTCGACGATCTCGAGAACTTCGAGGACGGTGACGTGGCGCAGCTCCAGGCTGATGCGCACGTCGACGTCCGGATGCACGACCATGTTGACGTCGGTGTCGGCGACCAGGCTGTGCAGAAACTGGCGGGCGGGAGCCTGCTCGACGGTGACGTGGAAGCGCTCTTCGGGGATTTCCGGAAGGGCCGGCGCCATCGGCGGCATCAGGAGATCGCGGGTGTCGTCGACGGCCGGGGGCTCGCGGGAGGCGGTTTCCAGTTCGGCCAGGATGGCCGCGTCGATTTCGGCGGCCCGTTCGGCGGTGGTGGTGCAGGCAGAGATCGCAAGAGCCGCGATCGTCAATGCCAGGAAGTGCGGTGCGCGCATGGTGACCTCAGGGTTCAGTCTGGTTGCCCGGGCGAGCTTCGCCGGAGGCCCAGGGACAGGATGATTTCCCGACCGCGGTGGGTGAGCACGACGCGGTCCGGTTCGATCGAAATGACTTCGGCGGAATCGACTTGATCGCCGGGCTGGAGACGCTGGCCGTTGATGATCGCCAGGCGTCGGGTGGGAGACGTCAGTATGGACTGAAGCTGCCACTCGGAGTCGGCCGTCTCGGTTCCGGTTTCCCCCCGCCAGGCGCGAATCTCGGCCGCCGTGGGCGGGCGCGTGGGGTCGTCGGCCGTGGCCTGGCCGAAGACCAGGACCAGCACGACGCCTAAGAGGATTGGGTGGATGGCTCGCATGTCAGACTCCCAGCCAGCTGTCGTCCAGGGTGAGACTGTAAAAGACCAGGTCGATGCGGTTGACCGGCCAGGCCGGAACGCTCAGGTGCATCGATTCCAGAAAGATGCCGGGCGGCAGCCGGCCGATCCGGGCCAGGTAGTCGCGCAGGCTGGCATGATCCCCCTCGACGCTGACCCGGATGCGATGGACATAGATGCCGGACACGGCCGTACCGTCGCCGTCGTCGAGGGTCTCGGGGGGCAGGTTTTCAAGCGCGGTGACGGTCAGCCCGGCGTGGCCTTCCAGCAGTCCGGCCAGGACGTCGACCGCGTGCTGCGGGCGAACCGCGCCGGCGAACTGTTGTTCCAGATCCGTCTCCAGGCGGGCGATTTCGTCTTCCAGCGCCCGGATCCGGCCCTGCAGGGCGCGATCGGCGTCGCGATCCGGCCGCGTGGCCAGGTTCTGGATGCTGGCGGTGAGCTGGGCGACGCGGCCGCGAATCTGCTCCAGTTCGGCCTGCACGGTACTCTGGCGCTCGCGCACGGGGTTCATCAGAAAGGCATCCCAGAGCAGAAAGATCACGGCCAGGCTGGCCAGCATCAAAAGCACGCGCTCACGCAGGCTCAGGCCGTTGATGCGTTCACCCAGCTGCTGGATTCTCTGGCGGATCATGGCCGGGCTTCCTCGCTGCGGGTGCTGATGAAAAAGTGCACGCCGGGAATGTCGTCGTCGGTCGCCTCCAGCCGGACCTGGCGGAAGCCGGTGCCGCTGATCAGCGGTTCGCGGCCGAGGTCGCGCAGGTAGCGCGGAATCAGCTGCCCGCTCAGGGCGCGTCCGCGCAGCATGACGTCGCTACGGGCCTCGTCCAGGGTCAGTTCGGTCAGCCACATGCCGTCGGGCTGCTGGCGGCTGAGCGCGGCCAGGCGCTCGGGCAGCTGCGCAGCCGCGGCCGGCTGGGCCCGGGCCAGGGCCTGCAGGCTGGCGCGCAGCTGGGCTCTTTGGCCCTGGAGCTGGTCGATGCGGTCCTGCAGCTGCTCGGTCGGGGTTTCTTCCGGCAAGGCTTCGCGCAGGGTGCCGATCTGGGCCAGTGCCCGCTGCTCGGAGGCGCGCTGGCGTTCCAGCTCGTCCTCCAGGGTTCCGACGCGCTGGCCGATCAGCGCGCTCCATAACAGCAGCAGCACGCCAAAGCCTGTGCTCAGGATCAGAATGGTCCGAGCCGAAAAAATGATGTTCTGCTTGCGAAAGACCGGTTGGTAGAGGTTGACCTGCTGGCTCACAGACTGAACTCCTCGCGGCGCAGCGCGCCGCCGATGGCGAGGATCGCATCGGCCAGGACGGCGGGGTTGACCTCGGTTTCGATCTGGATCAGGGAAGTCAGCGGATACGGGGCGGCGTCCAGGTTGAGGTTGTCGTCGAGGAGGCCGACGAGGCGATCGAGACCGGCCGGCCCGGGCAGGACGTTCAGGCCCGCCAGCGGCGCCTGTTGGAAATGACTGTCGTAGTAGTCGAGCGAGCGCTGAACCTCCAGCACGATCTGTTCCCCGACGGCCTGCGGATCGCGATCCAGGTCGAGGGTGCCGATCTCCAGGCGCCGGCTCAGGTACAGGTGGGCCTGGCGGGTCAGGGTCAGCAGGCCGTGATCGTCCTGCAGGTGAAGCAGGCACACGCCCTGAACGTCCTCTTCGGTCAGGGCGGCGAGGTTGCGCAGCGCCATTTCGCTGATGTCGATGACCTCGAGCTTGAGGCCGGCGTCTTCGACCCGGTCGATGTGGGTCCGGATCTCGCGCGCCCGGGCGGCGACGGCATACATCATGGTCTGTCCCGACGGGCGGTGCGCCTGGCCGGGAATCTCGAACACGTCGATGACGGCGTCATCGATATGGAAGTCGATCAGGTCCTTGACCTTCCAGCGAATGGCGGCGCGCAGCTCGGACGGCTCGACGCGGGGTGCCTCGACCAGCAGCAGCTGATAGTTGCCGTCGGCCAGGACCAGGTTCAGCGGTGCGGCAGCGTTGGGCAGCAGTTGCTTCAGCGTATCGCTGGACAGTTCGTTGGCGGTCAGGGCCAGCGCGGCAACGTGGGTCAGCCGCGGCGCCACGCCGCGCTGCAGGGACAGGGTCGCGGCCGCGGCGGTGGTGTCGGAATGGCACAGACCGTGGCGGATGCCGGAGCGTGATCGGTTGCCGAACAGCATGCTGGGTCCCCGTTTTCGCGTGGAGTCTTCCGTACGTGGCGGGAGACTGGTTTTTCGGTCGGGTGCGGCGACCGGACATTCTTCACGAACATTATAGACACGTGAAGAAGCGCCCTGAAACCATATGAACTGGCGAGAAAAACTTCCGTTCAGAAATCATCGTGCAAAAAGCGCGCCAGAAATGTCGATGGCCCCTGGATACGGGATCCGGAACGCGGGTGCGGCAGAAGCAGGTGACGATGGGCGTCACTTTGCGCCGCGCAGGGTTGCTCAGTGAAAGAGCCCGTGCAGAAACCAGCCCGTGCGCGGCTGGTGTTCGCGGAAGATCCAGACCTTGCGGCCGTGGCGGTCGCGCGCGACCCAGTAGTCGCGGCGGCAGTCCTGGCCGTCCCACCAGCCGGCCTCGATCCGCTCCGGGCCTTCCTCCAGACGGAAGTCGGCGCGCCGGCACGGGCGCGGGGCGGGCAGCAGCCAGTTGGGGCGCGGACGGGTTTCGGTGCACGGCGCGCTGGTCCCCGGCGCCACCCAGGCCCAGGCTTTTTCCGGACGGTGGTCCGCTTTTGGAGCAATGCCGCTCAGCTGCGTCTCGCCCAGGCGTGCGTTCAGGCGATCGAGCAGGGCCGGCCAGGCATCGCCGCGGTTGTGGCCGGACCACAGATCGGCCTGGGGTGGGCGATGCTCGGCGCTGGTTTCGGCTTTCAGGACCAGCGCGGCGATCGCTGCGGCCAGGCGAGTACGGTCGAGCTTCAGGGCCAGCAGTTCCACCAGCCGAGTCCGGTCGAAACCGGGCCGGGCCAGGCTCAGGCTCAGGCCGATCGGCTGGCCGCCGTCCTCGCGTTCCAGGGTGACCTGGAGCCGGGTCAGGGCATGATCGCGCACCTGCAGCCAGCCGCCGAGGTGGTCCAGGGCACGGTTGAAGGCAAACAGCAGGGCCTCGGCCCGGTCGCTGGCTACCGGCAGTTCCAGTCGCTGCCGGTAGCGCTCGGGCGGCTGCCAGCCGGCCAGCGGGGTCGCTTCCAGGCCGTACAGGCGATTGAGCTCGGTGTTCAGGCTCGGCCCGAAGCGGCGCGCGCGTTCGGGAGCGGGCAGGCGCATGAGCTCGCCGAGGGTTTCCAGGCCGCAGCCGACCAGGCTTCGGATCCGGTCCGGGGCCAGGTCGAGTTCGTCGATCGCCAGCCCGTCGAGGATGGCGCGCAGCGAGTCGGTGCCGCTGTGGCGGTTCAGCCGGGCCAGCAGGCGGGCCGCGGCCGGGACCGTCGCCGTGCCGCAGCGAACCTGCAGGCCCTGGGCGTGCAGGTCGGCCTGGAGCTGGTTCAGCAGCGTCTTCAGCCCACCGCGCAGGCGTCGGCTGCCGGCGATTTCCAGCAGCACGGTATCGGGCGGGGCGAGCACCACCTGGTGGCTGTGGCCGTAGGCGGCCAGGGCGATCTGCTCGAGCGTGCGCTGTTCCATGGCCGGATTGCGCGGACGGCTTTGCAGCTGCGGCAGCAGGGCCAGGGCCTGGTGCAGCCCCAGGCCCGGGCGGATGCCGTGCTGGCGGGCAATGCGCCCGGCCTGAAAGATCCGGGCCTGGCCGCGTTCGTGGCTGTGCACGGCCACCGGTCCGGTTGCGGGCAGGCCTTGCCAGACCGCGTTCAGGGGCAGGGCGGGGCAGTACAGGCCGGCCCACAGCGATGCGCGGCTGCCGCTCATGCCGAAGGCCGGGGCGGGCGCCGACCGCGGCCCAGCGCAATGACGTTGCCGCGACCCAGGTGCAGGGTTCGCTTCGGCCCGGCGCCGCGCAGCAGGTTCAGGACCGGACCGGGCCGTACGCCCAGCCGCAGGGCCGACAGCGAGGGCGGTGGATCCTGGCCGGGGTGATAGCAGACGAAGGCGGGGGCGCTGCCTTCGCGAGCGGCCAGCTGAAGCCGGCGGATCGGGCGCGCGTCGACCCGGCCGCGCGGATGCCAGGTCACGACGCTGCCGCAAACGCCGCTTTTGAGCGCCTGCTCGGCCGCCCACAGGGCCTGGTTCGGGTCGCGTACGATCACCAGCCGGTCCAGGGCGATGCCTGCCCGGTGCAGGCGTTGCGGACAGGGCACGAGAGGCGGGGCGATGAGCAGCACCGGCCAGCCGTGCCGGGTCTGTTCGGCCAGCAAGGGCAGGAGCAGGTCCAGCTCGCCGCTGCCGAAATGCTCGGGCAGCAGTTCGATCAGGCCGCCGTGGGGCCAGCCGCCGTCGGGCAGCCAGGCATCCAGCTCGGCCCGACCGCTGGGCGCGACCTGTCCGGTCGGTCGCCGGCGCCCGCGCCACAGGTCGGCGCGCTGGTTGAGCAGGTTCTGCAAAGGCTGGGTTTCGGGCATGGTCGATCCGGTCCGTCGGTGGTGACTGGTAACTATACTAATGTACAGTTTCTCAAAATCCGATAACGGCCGAGCGGAAATCTTCGCGCGTTCATGGCGGTGGCTCGCGGTATCCTTGCCCGGCCCGCAAATTTGAAGAAAAGGTGGTTCATGGGTATCCGGAATCTCGTCCTGCTCGTTGTCGCCGGTCTGCTGGCGGCCGGCTCCCAGGCCGCCGTACGCGGCTATTACCATCAGCCCGCCGCCGGCAGCGATCGCATCGTCTTTGTCTCCGAAAGCGACCTGTGGACCGTCGCCGCGCACGGCGGGCCGGCGGCCCGTCTGACCACCCACGCCGAGGCCAAACTGGAGCCGGCGATCTCGCCGGATGGTCGTCAACTGGCCTTCAGCGGCAGCTATGGCGGCGGCCGGGCGGTATACGTCATGCCGGTCAGCGGCGGCGAGCCCAGGCGTCTGACCTTCGAGAGTGGCCAGGTTCATGTCCAGGGCTGGACGCCGGACGGCGAGGTGCTGTATGCCACCAATACCGTGCCCGGCCCGGCCTGGTTCACGGTCCTGCGCGCGGTCGATCCGGACACGCTGGCGGTGCGCGAACTGCCGCTGATGGACGCGCGCGAAGCGGCCTTCGGCGAGGACGGCACGATCTACTTCACCCGCTTCGGCCTGGCCCTGACCGCCGACAACGCGCGCGAGTACCGTGGCGGCGCCATGGCCCAGCTGTGGCGCTTTCACCCGGAGCGCGACGAGGAAGCCGAACGGCTGTTGCCCAATTTCGACGGCAATCTCGAACGGCCGATGTGGTGGGACGGTCGGCTGTACGTGCTCAGCGACGCCGACGGCGGCACCGGCAATCTCTGGCGCCTGGACCCGGACGGGGCCAACCCGACCCAGCTGACCTTTCACTCCGACTTCGAGGTTCGCTCGCCCAGCCTGGCCGACGGGGCCATCGTCTACCAGCACGGCGCCGATCTGCGCCGCTACGACATCGCCGCCCGGACCGACCAGGCGCTGGAGATCGTGCTCGGCAGCGACCGCGCGGCGGGCATGACCCGCTGGCTGGGTTCGCCGCTGGATTTTCTCGACACTGCCCGCCTGGGCCCGGATGCCGGGCGGGTCAGCGTGACCGCGCGCGGCCAGGTTGCCCTGGCCGGCACCGGCTCGATCCGGCGGATCGACCTGCCGCTGCCGCCGCAAAGCCGGGCCCGGGAAGCGCTGCTGAGCCCGGACGGTGACTGGGTGTATGCCATCGTCGATGCCACCGGCGAGCAGGAAATCTGGCGCTTCCCGGCCGACGGCAGCGGCGCGGGCGAAGCGTTGACCGACGACGGCGCGACCCAGCGTTCGCGCCTGGTGGTCTCGCCCGATGGTCGCTACATCGCCCACGACGATCGCCCGGGCCGTCTGTGGCTGCTCGACTTGCGCACCAGCCGCAACCGCCTGCTGGAAGATTCCGATGGCGCCGGGTACGGCGATATCGTCTGGTCGCCGGACAGCCGCGTTCTGGCCGTGACCCGGGCCGATACCGCGCTGCAGCGCCACCAGCTGGTTCTGATCGAGGTGCCCGGCGGGCGCGCCCATGTGCTCACCAGCGACCGCTACGAAAGCTTTTCGCCCAGCTTCAGCCCCGACGGGCGCTGGCTGTATTTCCTCTCCAACCGCCACTTCCGGGCCACCCCCGCCAGCCCCTGGGGTGATCGCAATCTCGGCCCCATGTTCGACCGGCGCGCGCGGATCTATGCCTACGCGCTGCAGGCCGACAACGTCTTTCCGCTCGCCCCCCGGACCGAGCTCAGCGACGAGCCAGGCGACCCCGGCGACGACCCTGAAGCGATCGCGTTCGACGGCCTGTCCGATCGCCTGTACGAAGTCGGCGTGGGGCCGGGCAACTACAGCTCGCTGGCCTCGGCCCGCGATCGGCTGTACGTGCTCGACCGCGCCGACAGCGGCACCGCGCTCAAGACCATCGATTTTGCGCCCGACCAGCCCTCGATCGAAACCTTCGCCGACGCGGTGAGTTTTTTCGAGCTGTCGGCCGATCGCCGCCGCATGCTGTTTCGGGCCGCCAACGGGGCGATGTACATCGTCGACGCCGGGGCCCGCCCGCCGGGTGATCTGGGCTCCCACCAGGTGCGCCTCGGCGACTGGCGCCTGGCCGTGCAGCCGGCCCTGGAGTGGCGCCAGATGCTCGTCGACGCCTGGCGCATGCAGCGCGATTTCCTGTTCGATCCGGACCTGCGCGGGCGCGACTGGACGGCCGTGCGCGAGCGCTTCGAACCGCTGGCCGAGCGGGTCGGTGACCGCCGTGAACTCGACGATCTGCTCGGCCAGATGGTGGCCGAACTCGGCGTCCTCCATTCCCAGGTGCGCGGCGGCGAGTATTCGCGCGCGTCCGAATCGGGATCGCCCGCCTTCCTCGGCGGGGAGTTCGAGCCGGCCGACGGCGGCCTGCGCATCGTCCGCATCCACAGCGGTGATCCGGAGTTGCCCGGCGAGCGCTCGCCGCTGGCTCGGCCCGGCGTGCAGCTGCAGGAAGGGGATGTGGTCACGGCCGTCAACGGACGTCCCGTGCGCTCTGTGGCCGATCTGGCCGCCCGGCTCGATCATCAGGCCGGCCAGCAGGTCCGGCTGGACTACCGGCGTGGCCGTCGCAGCGGCAGCGTCATCGTCGAGCCGGTCAGCGCATTCGGCGACTGGGCCCTGCGCTACCAGGACTGGATTCAAACCCGCCGCGAGCGCATCGACGAGAGGGCCGACGGCCGCATCGGCTACCTGCACCTGAACGCCATGGGCGGCAACGACATCGCCAGCTTTGCCCGCGAGTTCTACGCCAACATCGACCGCGAGGGACTGATCATCGACGTGCGCCGCAATCGCGGCGGCAACATCGACAGCTGGATCATCGAGAAACTCCTGCGCCGGGCCTGGATGTTCTGGCAGCGGCCGCATGGCCAGCCGTTCTGGAACATGCAGCAGACTTTTCGCGGTCACCTGGTCGTGCTGATCGACCCGTTGACCTACTCCGACGGAGAGACCTTTGCCGCCGGGGTCAAGACGCTGGGCCTCGGCCCGCTGGTCGGCCAGCGCACGGCCGGCGCCGGGGTGTGGCTGAGCGACACCAATCGGCTGGTCGACCGCGGCGTCATGCGCGCCGCCCAGAGTCCGCAGTTCGACGCCGAGGGGCGCTGGCTGATCGAAGGCTACGGTGTGGTGCCCGACATCGAGGTCGAAAACCTGCCGCACGCCTCCTGGCAGGGACAGGATGCGCAGCTGGAGCGGGCGGTCGAGGTCTTGCTCGAACGGCTGGATGCCGAACCGGTCATCCAGCCCGATCCGCAACCGATCCCTCCACGCGGCGAACCCGCGGTCAGTCCCTGACCGCCGCCGATCGAGGATTGGTCGAACCGAAAGTCTGGGTTACAATAGCGGGCTTGATGAGTTCCAGGTTTACGGAGAGGTGCCGGAGTGGTCGAACGGGCTCGCCTGGAAAGTGAGTGTACGGTTTATCCCGTACCGAGGGTTCGAATCCCTCCCTCTCCGCCATCATCAAAACAGCCCG
>PWJA01000268.1 GCA_003560975.1 Gammaproteobacteria bacterium | reverse complement strand
TGGTGATGCCGGGCGACAACGTGCAGATGCAGGTGGAGCTGATCGCGCCGATCGCGATGGAAGAAGGCCTGCGCTTTGCCATTCGCGAAGGCGGCCGTACCGTCGGTGCCGGCGTGGTAGCCAAGATTCACGAATAAATAGACGAGCGTTCAGGCTTCAGGGTTCAGGTTTCAGGAAAAACAACCCCTGAACCCTGAAACCTGAACCCGGAAACCTTTTTAAAGGCGAGTAGCTCAACTGGCAGAGCAGCGGTCTCCAAAACCGCAGGTTGGGGGTTCGAGTCCCTCCTCGCCTGCCACCAATTGAATCACGGACGTTATGGCAGCCGAAAAAACATCGCCGCGCGACAACATGTTCTGGGCCGCTGGCCTGCTGGTGCTGATCGCCGGTCTGGTGGGCTTTTTCCACTTCGCCGGCGAAGTGATGACCCTGATCCGAACGCTCGGGCTGCTGGCTTCGGTGGTCGTTGCCGGGCTGATCGTCGCGCAGACCGCGCGCGGTCGCGAGATGTTCGGCTTTGTTCGCGAGGCCGACGTCGAGCGGCGCAAGGTCGTCTGGCCGACCCGCCAGGAAACCCTGCAAACGACGCTGATGGTTCTGGTCATCACGATCATCGTCGCCATACTGCTGTTTTTCATGGACACCCTGTTTGGTTGGGTGGTCCGCCGATTGATCGGCGCGGCCGGGGGATCCTGATGGCCAAGCAATGGTACGTCGTTCATGCCTTTTCCGGTTTCGAGAAACAGGTCATGAAATCGCTGAAGGATCGGATCGAGCGGGCCGGCATGGAAGACCTGTTCGGCGAGATCCTCGTTCCCACCGAAGAAGTGGTGGAAATGAAAAAGGGCGTGAAGCGCCGCAGCGAACGCAAGTTTTTCCCGGGCTACGTCCTGGTTGAAATGGAGATGAACGACGACAGCTGGCATCTGGTCAAGGATGTACCCAAGGTCATGGGCTTCATCGGCGGGCGTCAAGACCGGCCCGCACCGATCAGCAAGCGCGAAGCCGACGCGATCCTGCAGCGGGTTGCCGAAGGTGTGGACAAGCCGCGGCCGAAAGTGTTGTTCGAGCCGGGTGAAATGGTGCGGGTGGTCGACGGCCCGTTCAATGATTTCAGCGGTGTGGTTGAAGAGATCAACTACGAAAAAAGCCGGCTGCGGGTCGCGGTATCGATCTTCGGCCGCTCCACGCCGGTCGAGCTCGACTTTCAGCAAGTCGAGAAGCTTTAAGAGACAGGTTGCGCCCAGGAGGTCAACTCTTGAGCGATTCATTCACTGACGGGGAGCTGCGGACCGGGTGTCCGGGCGTCTGAACCCGAGGAGAAAACGTATGGCGAAGAAAATCAAGGCGTACATCAAGCTGCAGGTGCCTGCCGGGCAGGCCAACCCCAGTCCACCGGTGGGTCCGGCGCTTGGGCAGCATGGTGTCAATATCATGGAGTTCTGCAAGGCGTTCAACGCTCAGACGCAGTCTACCGAGCAGGGCCTGCCGCTGCCGGTCGTGATCACCGTCTACAGCGATCGCAGCTTCACCTTCATCACCAAGACTCCGCCGGCTGCCGTCCTGTTGAAGAAAGCGGCCAAGATTCCGAAAGGAAGCGGTGAGCCGAACACGCGCAAGGTCGGAACGGTGACCCGCGAACAACTGGAAGAAATCGCCCGCATGAAGGAGCCGGATCTCACGGCGGCCGACATGGATGCGGCCGTGCGCACCATCGCCGGCAGCGCGCGCAGCATGGGTCTGAACGTGCAAGGAGTTGAATGATGGCCAGAAGCAAACGTTTACGCGCGATCCGCGAACAGATCGAACCGGGCAAAAGCTACAGCCTGGACGACGCCCTGGAGCTGCTCAAGTCCTCCAGCAAGGTCAAGTTCACCGAGTCCGTCGACGTCGCCATCCGGCTCGGGGTCGACCCGCGCAAGTCGGATCAGGTGGTGCGCGGCGCCATTGTTCTGCCCAACGGCACCGGCAAATCGGTTCGTGTGGCCGTCTTCGCCCAGGGTGAAAACGCCGATAAGGCACTGGCCGCCGGCGCCGATATCGTGGGCTTCGAGGATCTGGCCGAGACCATCAAGGGCGGTCAGATCGATTTCGACGTCTGCATCGCCACCCCGGACGCCATGCGCGTCGTTGGTCGGCTCGGCACCATCCTGGGCCCGCGCGGCTTGATGCCGAACCCCAAGGTGGGCACCGTTTCGACCGATGTCGAGACCGCGGTCCGGAACGCAAAAGCCGGTCAGGTCCAGTTCCGGACCGACAAGGCTGGAATCATTCACAGCACCATCGGAAAGGCGGATTTCGATACCGCCTCGCTGAAGGGCAACCTGGCCGCGCTGGTCAATGAGCTTGTCAAGATCAAGCCGCCGGCGGCCAAAGGTCAGTATCTGAAAAAAATCGCAGTCTCCACGACCATGGGTCCGGGACTGACAGTGGATACCGGAACTCTCGGCCTGTAAGGCCGAGGGGTTCCGGTTTAAGGGTTCAGGTTTCAGGAAAACAAGACTACGGAGGAGTGCCGGGTAGAAGGATTATCGAGGAACGGGTTCGGGCAGACAGAGGTGAGTGCGGCGCACGTGCTGAATATCCCTCTGAACACCTGAACCCTGAACCGAGAAACCTGAACCCTGATCTTCTCCAGGGCGACCGCTTCAAGGAGTTTCCGAGGAGCGCCCGTCCAAGACCGCGGGTCGCTGACCGGTCAGCATGACGGTCACGGTAATGGATGTTCCGCCCGCGCAGATGGTGATGCCCGATCGAATTCCTGCTGGTTTTTCGAACCGCAGGAATGAAACGGCCACCAATAGGTCCGGAATCGTCTGACGACGGTTTCCGGGAAATGGTAAGAGCAGTCAGCAATCAGGACTGTTTCATCTCAACGGAGGTAGCCAATGGCGCTCACACTTGAGCAGAAAAAGGCAGTCGTGGCAGAAGTATCCGAAGTGGCCAGGACCGCCCATTCCGCTGTTGCTGCCGAGTACCGCGGCATTACCGTCGGGAAGATGACCGAATTGCGCTCCAAGGCGCGCAAGGAAGGTGTCTACCTGAAGGTCGCCAAGAACACGCTGGTGCGTCGTGCCGTTGAGGGTACCGACTTCGAATGCATGTCCGATTCCCTGAGCGGACCGCTGCTGTTTGCTTTCTCGATCGAAGATCCGGGAGCGGCGGCACGTCTGGTAAAGGAGTTTGCCAAGGACAATGATCGTCTCGTCCCACGGCTGGTTTCCGTTGGAGCCAAGCTGTTCGATGCCGGTGAACTGGAGCGTCTCTCCAAGTTGCCGACCCGGGATCAGGCGATCGCCATGCTGATGGGCACCATGAAAGCGCCCATCGAGAAGTTCGTTCGTACCCTCGCCGAGCCGCACGCCAAGCTTGTTCGGACCATCGCCGCAGTTCGCGACAGCAAGCAAGCTGCCTGATTCTCGTCACGAGTCAAACGTGAGACCGCGGTTCAGGTTGAACCAACGTCTTTTTCAATTTTTAGGAGTTAATCGAAAATGGCCGTTTCAAAAGAAGACATTCTTGAAACCATCTCGAACATGAGCGTCATGGAGGTCGTGGACCTGATTGAAGCCATGGAAGAAAAGTTCGGTGTTTCCGCTGCCGCTGCCGTGGCAGTGGCTGCCGGTCCGGCCGGCGGTGGTGAAGCAGAAGCCGCTGAAGAACAGACCGAGTTCGACGTGGTCCTGGCAAGCTTCGGTTCCAACAAGGTCGCCGTGATCAAGGCCGTGCGCGGCATCACCGGCCTGGGTCTGAAGGAAGCCAAGGATCTGGTCGAAAGTGCACCGGCACCGGTCAAGGAAGGCGCGTCCAAGGACGAAGCCGAAGACCTCAAGAAGCAGCTGGAAGAAGCAGGCGCGACCGTCGAGGTCAAGTAAGCCTGTTGCTTTCGGTAGGGAAAGACGGTTCAGGCTGGGCAGCCATCATGGCTGCCCGGCCTGCGCTTGTTTGAGATTCAAGGCGTCAGCCAGCGACGGGGTAGATTCCGGGCCCTCCGTCGTTCATTGTAACCAGACCCGGCCGGTTTGCAATATCAGGTGGGTAACACGCTCATGAGCTACTCCTTCACGGAAAAGAAGCGCATTCGCAAGGACTTCGGCAAGCATCCGCAGGTTCTTGAGGTTCCGTTCCTGCTCTCAACCCAGATCGACTCCTACAAGCAGTTTCTGCAGGTTGAGGTCTCCGAAAGTCAGCGCAAGGAGATCGGTCTGCACGGCGCCTTGTCGTCGGTTTTCCCGATTGTAAGTTACTCGGGCAATGCCGCGCTGGAGTACGTCAGCTATCGCCTGGGTGCTCCGGAGTTCGATGTGACCGAGTGCAAGCTGCGCGGCATGAGCTACGGGGCGCCGCTGCGAGTGACCGTGCGCCTGGTGATTTACGACAAGGACTCTCCTGCGCGCAACAAAAAGGTCAAGAACGTGATCGAGCAGGATGTCTACATGGGCGACCTGCCGTTGATGACCGACACCGGGACGTTCATCGTCAACGGCACCGAGCGGGTCATCGTCAACCAGATGCACCGCTCCCCCGGAGTGTTTTTCGACCACGATCGGGGCAAGACCCATTCGTCCGGAAAACTCCTGTTTTCGGCCCGGGTCATTCCCTACCGCGGGTCGTGGCTGGATTTCGAATTCGATCCGAAAGACTGCGTATTCACCCGCATCGACCGGCGCCGCAAGCTGCCGGTAACCATCCTGCTGCGGGCGTTGGGCATGGAGGAGGAGGAAATCCTGGATTTCTTCTTCGAAAAGACCCGCGTCACCCTGCGCAAATCCGACGCCAAGATTGACCTGGTACCCCAGCGTCTGCGCGGCGAGAGCGCCTTGTTCGACATCGTCGACAAGGAGGGGAACGTGATCGTCGCCAGGGACCGCCGCATCACCGCCCGCCACGTCAAGCAGATCGCCGATGCCGGCGTGACCACCCTCGACGTTCCGGACGATTACCTGATCGGCAAGATTGTCGGCCACAACGTGGTCGACACGGAAACCGGTGAACTGGTGGCCCGCGCCAACGACGAGATCACCGAGGAGCTGCTGGCCGGAATGCGCGAGGCCAAGGTCAAGAAATTCGACGTCCTGTACGTCAACGACCTCGACCAGGGCCCTTACATCTCCAACACGCTTCGCATTGACCCGACCAGCAACGAGCTCGAAGCGCTGTGGGAGATCTACAAGATGATGCGCCCGGGTGAGCCCCCGACCAAGGAAGCCGCTCAGAATCTGTTCAAGAATCTGTTCTTCACGGCCGAGCGCTACGACTTGTCGGCGGTCGGCCGGATGAAGTTCAACCGTCGCGTCGGACGCAAGGAAATCACCGGTTCGGGCGTGCTTGACCGGGAAGACATTCTGGCGGTTCTCAAGGTTCTGATCGATATTCGCAACGGCAACGGCGTGGTGGACGACATCGACCATCTCGGCAACCGGCGGGTGCGTTCGGTTGGCGAGATGGCCGAGAACGTCTTCCGCATTGGCCTTGTCCGCGTCGAACGAGCCGTGCGCGAGCGCCTGAGCGTGGCCGAAAGCGAAGGGCTGGCGCCGCAGGATCTGATCAACGCCAAACCGGTTGCGGCCGCGGTCAAGGAGTTCTTCGGATCGTCGCAGCTCTCGCAGTTCATGGATCAGAACAATCCGCTCTCGGAAGTGACCCACAAGCGCCGCGTTTCCGCGCTGGGTCCGGGCGGCCTGACCCGCGAGCGGGCCGGCTTCGAGGTGCGCGACGTGCATCCGACCCACTACGGTCGCCTGTGCCCGATCGAGACGCCCGAGGGTCCAAACATCGGCCTGATCAATTCGCTGGCCTGCTACAGCCGAACCAACCAGTACGGGTTTCTCGAGACCGCCTACCGCCGGGTTCACGACGGCAAGGTCAGCGACGAGGTCGAATACCTGTCGGCGATCGAGGAAGGCGACTACGTCATCGCCCAGGCCAACGCCGATCTTGACGACCAGGGACGCTTTGTCGACGAACTGATTCCCTGCCGTCACCTGGGAGAATTCGCCCTGCAGCAGCCCGGTGAAATCAACTTCATGGACGTCTCGCCGCGCCAGATCGTATCCGTGGCCGCGTCGCTGGTTCCGTTCCTGGAGCACGATGACGCCAACCGCGCCCTGATGGGATCCAACATGCAGCGCCAGGCGGTTCCGACCCTGCGCGTCGACAAGCCGCTGGTGGGCACCGGGATGGAGCGCGCCGTTGCGACCGATTCCGGGGTGACCACTGTCGCTCTTCGCGGCGGCGTGGTCGATCAGGTCGATGCCGGCCGGATCGTGGTCCGGGCCAACGAAGACGAGGTGGGTGAAGACGACCCCGGCGTGGATATCTACAACCTGGTCAAGTACCAGCGGTCGAACCAGAACACCTGCATGAACCAGCGCCCGCTGGTCAAGGTGGGCGACGCGGTCGCCAGGCGCGATGTGCTCGCCGACGGTCCTTCCACGGACCTGGGCGAACTGGCCCTGGGCCAGAACATGCTGATCGCCTTCATGCCATGGAACGGCTACAACTTCGAGGATTCGATCCTGATCTCCGAGAAGGTCGTCCAGGAAGACCGCTTCACCTCGATCCACATCGAGGAGCTGACCTGCGTGGCTCGCGACACGAAGCTTGGAACCGAAGAGATCTCCGGCGATATTCCCAACGTGGGTGAATCGACCCTGAACAAGCTCGACGAGTCCGGCATTGTCTATATCGGTGCCGAGGTCAAGTCCGGCGACATCCTGGTCGGCAAGGTCACGCCCAAGGGCGAGACCCAGCTGACGCCGGAAGAAAAGCTCCTGCGGGCCATCTTCGGCGAGAAGGCCTCGGACGTGAAGGACACCTCGCTGCGCGTTCCGACCGGAATGGACGGTACGGTCATCGACGTTCAGGTCTTTACCCGCGAGGGCGTGGACAAGGACGCGCGCGCGATTTCGATCGAGAAAGACGAAATCCGGCGCGTCCGCAAGGACCTCGATGACCAGCTGCGGATCATGGAAAACGCGATCTTCGCGCGGCTGGAGTCGGTCCTGGTCGGCAAGATCGCCGACAAGGGCCCGGCCGGGATCAAGAAGGGCGACAAGGTCAGCAAGACCTACCTGAAAGACCTCAAGCGGGATGACTGGTTCAAGCTGCGCATGCGCAACGACGACGCCCAGGACCTGCTGGAGCGGGCCAGCCGCCAGATCGAAAAACAGCGCAAGCTGTTCGATCATCGCTTCGAGGAAAAGAAGGCCAAGATCACCCGGGGTGACGATCTGGCGCCCGGCGTACTCAAGATGGTCAAGGTCTACATGGCCGTCAAGCGCCGCATGCAGCCCGGCGACAAAATGGCCGGCCGGCACGGCAACAAGGGCGTGATTTCGACCATCGTGCCGACCGAGGACATGCCGTTCACCGAAGACGGCACGTCGGTTGATATCGTGCTCAATCCGCTGGGCGTGCCGTCGCGCATGAACATCGGTCAGGTCCTGGAAACGCATCTGGGCTGGGCCGCTCGCGGGCTGGGCCGGAAGATCCAGACCATGCTCGAAGAGCAGCGCAAGACCGAGGAAATCAAAGAGTTCATCGGTTCGATCTACAATTCGGACCAGGACGGCCGGGTCGACATGGGCCAGTTCAGCGACGACGAGGTTCTCGAGATGGCCCACAACCTGCAGGGTGGTGTGCCGATGGGAACACCGGTCTTCGATGGCGCCGACGAGCTTGAAATCAAGAAGCTTTTGAAGATGGCAGACTTGCCCGAGACCGGCCAGACCACCCTCTACGACGGCCGCACCGGCGATTCCTTCGATCGCCCGGTGACCGTCGGCTACATGTACATGCTCAAGCTGAACCACCTTGTCGACGACAAGATGCATGCCCGCTCGACCGGTCCCTACAGTCTGGTCACCCAGCAACCCCTGGGCGGGAAGGCGCAGTTCGGCGGCCAGCGCTTCGGGGAGATGGAGGTCTGGGCCCTGGAGGCGTACGGCGCCGCCTACACCCTGCAGGAAATGCTGACCGTCAAGTCCGACGATGTACAGGGACGCAACCAGATGTACAAGTCCATTGTCGATGGCAATAACCAGATGGTGGCCGGTATGCCGGAGTCCTTCAATGTCCTGGTGAAGGAAATCCGTTCGCTCGGCATCAACATCGAACTCGAAGAATCCTGATCTCAGGAGGAGTAGCTCAAAATGCGCGATCTTTTCAACCTGTACAAGCGTCAGCACCAGATCACCGACTTCGATTCCATTCGAATCGGTCTGGCTCCTCCCGAACTGATCAAGTCCTGGTCCTTCGGCGAGGTCAAGAAGCCTGAAACCATCAATTACCGAACCTTCAAGCCGGAGCGGGAGGGTCTGTTCTGCGCGGCGATCTTCGGGCCGATCAAGGATTACGAATGCCTGTGCGGCAAGTACAAACGCATGAAGCATCGCGGCGTGAAATGCGAAAAATGCGGAACCGAGGTGACCTTGACCAAGGTCAGACGCGAACGCATGGGCCATATCGATCTGGCCTCGCCGGTTGCCCATATCTGGTTTCTGAAGTCCTTGCCCAGCCGGATCGGCCTGATGCTGGACATGACGCTGCGCGACATCGAACGAATCCTCTACTTCGAGTCCTACCTGATTCTTGATCCGGGCATGACGCCGCTGGAGCGCGGCCAGCTCCTGACCGACGAGCAGTATTTCGACGCGGTCGAGGAATACGGCGACGAGTTCGATGCCCGGATGGGCGCCGAGGCCGTCTACGAGCTGCTCAAGAACATCGATCTGGCCTCCGAGCTGGCAAGGCTGCGCGAAGAGATTGCCTCGACCAACTCCGAGACCAAGATCAAGCGACTGACCAAGCGCATCAAGCTGATGGAGGCGTTCATCGACTCGGGCAATCGGCCGGAATACATGATTCTGACCGTCTTGCCGGTGTTGCCGCCCGATCTGCGGCCGCTGGTGCCGCTCGACGGCGGACGCTTCGCCACCTCCGATCTCAACGACCTGTACCGGCGAGTCATCAACCGCAACAATCGCTTGCGCCGGCTGCTCGATCTGAGCGCGCCCGACATCATCGTGCGCAACGAAAAACGCATGCTCCAGGAGTCCGTCGACGCGCTGCTCGACAACGGCCGGCGCGGTCGCGCCATTACCGGCACCAACAAGCGTCCGCTGAAGTCGCTGGCCGACATGATCAAGGGCAAGCAGGGCCGGTTCCGCCAGAACCTGCTCGGCAAGCGGGTCGACTATTCGGGTCGTTCGGTCATCGTGGTCGGTCCGACGCTCAAGCTGCACGAATGCGGGCTGCCCAAGAAGATGGCGCTGGAGCTGTTCAAGCCGTTCATCTTCTCCAAGCTGCAGCGCCGTGGGCTGGCCATGACCATCAAGGCAGCCAAGAAGCTGGTCGAACGCGAAGAAGGCGACGTCTGGGACATCCTCGAGGAGGTCATCCGCGAGCACCCGGTCCTGCTCAACCGCGCACCCACGCTGCACCGTCTGGGTATCCAGGCGTTCGAGCCGGTTCTGATCGAGGGCAAGGCGATTCAGCTGCACCCCCTGGTCTGCACCGCGTTCAACGCCGACTTCGACGGCGACCAGATGGCCGTGCATGTACCGCTGAGCCTGGAAGCCCAGCTCGAAGCGCGGGCGCTGATGATGTCGTCGAACAACATCCTCTCCCCGGCCAACGGCGAGCCGATCATCGTGCCGACCCAGGACGTGGTCCTGGGGCTGTACTACATGACCCGATCGTTGCCCGGCGCGAAGGGCGAGGGCATGTTCTTCTCCGGCGTCGCCGAAGTACAGCGGGCCTTCGCCAACCGCCAGATCGATCTGCAGGCCGCCGTGACGGTGCGCATTCGCGAGACCGAAATCGACGCCGAAGGGCAGGCGCACGAGTCGGTCCGCCGCCAGGAGACGACCGTGGGTCGCGCCCTGCTGTGGGACATTGTTCCGGCCGGTCTGCCGTTCGAACTGATCAACCAGGTCCTCAAGAAAAAACAGATTTCCAGGCTCATTGACGAATGCTATCGCCACCTGGGGCTGAAAAAGACCGTGGTTTTCGCCGACCAGCTCATGTACACCGGTTTCGCCTATTCCACTCGGGCCGGCGTCTCGATCGGCCTGGACGATCTCCAGGTGCCGCCGGAAAAGAAAGAGATTCTGGAGCGGGCCGAGAAGGAAGTACTGGATATCCAGCACCAGTATTCCTCCGGCGTGGTCACGGCCGGTGAGCGGTACAACAAGGTGGTGGATATCTGGTCCCGGACGAACGAAGAGGTTGCCCGGGCCATGATGAAGCGGATCGGGAAAGAGATCCGCGTCGATATCGACGGCAACGAGTTCGAAGAGGACTCCATGAATTCGATCTTCATCATGGCCGATTCCGGCGCCCGTGGCTCGGCCGCCCAGATTCGCCAGCTCGCGGGCATGCGCGGGCTGATGGCCAAGCCGGACGGGTCCATTATCGAAACGCCCATCACGGCCAACTTCCGCGAAGGCCTGAACGTACTGCAGTACTTCATCTCAAGCCACGGTGCGCGCAAAGGCCTGGCCGATACGGCGCTCAAGACAGCCAACTCCGGCTACCTTACCCGCCGCCTGGTCGATGTAGCCCAGGACATGGTCGTCATCGAGGAGGATTGCGGCACCGAGAACGGAATCGAGATGCTGCCCATCGTCGAGGGCGGCGATATCGTCGAGACGCTGCGGGAGCGGATTCTGGGCCGGGTTGTCGCCCAGGACGTCTACCACAGCGACAGCGACGAGGTGCTGTGTCCGCGCGGAACGCTGCTCGACGAGCAGTGGGTTGCGACGCTCGAGCACAACGGCGTCGATCGGGTGGTCGTGCGCTCGCCGATCACCTGCGAGACCAAGCACGGAATCTGTGCCCAGTGTTACGGACGCGATCTGGCCCGCGGTTCCCTGGTCAACCAGGGCGAGGCCGTTGGCGTCATCGCGGCCCAGTCGATCGGTGAGCCGGGCACCCAGCTGACCATGCGGACCTTCCACATCGGCGGCGCGGCCTCCCGTTCGGTGGCCATCGACCACATCGAGGTCAAGTCCGCCGGTAGCGTCCGCTTCTACAACCTCAAGTCGGTGGAGAACTCCGAGGGTGGCCTTGTGGCGGTGTCGCGTTCCGGTGAGCTGTCGGTGATCGACGGCCATGGCCGCGAGCGCGAGCGCTACAAGATTCCCTACGGCGCCATCCTCAGCGTCAAGGAAGGCGATGCGGTTGATGTAGGCCAGAACGTGGCCAACTGGGATCCGCATACCCACCCGGTGGTGACCGAAGTGGCCGGCGTCGCCAGTTTCCAGGATTTCATCGGCGGGGTCACCGTTGTCGACGAGACCGACGATGTGACCGGGCTGAGCTCGCTGGTCGTGACCGATCCGAAAAAACGCGGCAGCGAAGGCAAGGATCTCAGGCCCATCATTCGTTTGCTCGATGGCAAGGGCAAGCCGCTCAACATTCCGGGCACCGAGCAGCCGGCCCAGTACTACCTGCCGGCAGGCGCGGTGGTCAACGTCACCGACGGCCAGGAAATCAAGGTCGGCGACATCGTGGCCAGGATTCCGCAGGAGTCGTCCAAGACGCGCGATATCACCGGTGGTCTGCCGCGCGTTGCCGACCTGTTCGAGGCGCGCAAACCCAAGGAAGGAGCCCTTCTGGCCGAAGCCTCGGGCGTGGTCAGCTACGGCAAGGAGACCAAGGGTAAGCAGCGGCTGGTCATCACGGACGAAAACGGCGAGGTGCACGAGGAGTTGATTCCCAAGTGGCGCCAGGTTCTGGTGTTCGAAGGTGAGCACGTGGAAAAGGGCGAAACCGTGGTCGACGGGGAACCCAACCCGCACGACATCCTGCGCCTGCTTGGCGTGGAGCGCCTGGCCGACTATCTCGTCCAGGAGATTCAGGACGTCTATCGGCTGCAGGGCGTGAAGATCAATGACAAGCACATCGAAGTGATCATTACCCAGATGCTGCGCAAGGTGGAAATCCTCGATGGCGGCGATACCCGCTACCTTCGGGGTGAGCAGATCGAAGCGCTCCGGGTGCGCGAGGAAAACGAGCGCGTCGAAGCCGACAATCTGCGGCCGGCCCGGGTCCAGCCCGTGCTGCTCGGGATCACCAAGGCCTCGCTGGCGACGGAATCGTTCATTTCGGCAGCCTCCTTCCAGGAAACCACCCGGGTTCTCACCGACGCGGCGGTTCGCGGCACGGTCGACAACCTGCGCGGCCTGAAGGAGAACGTCATCGTTGGTCGTCTGATCCCGGCCGGTACCGGCCGGGTCGCCATGGCGCGGAAACGAGCCGAGCGTGCCCAGCAGACCAGCTACGAGGATGTCGATGCCGAACTGGCAGCCGCCCTGCGGGCGTCGGATGCCGAGCGGGCCGAGCCGGTCGAGCAGTCCGAGGACGCGTCCGAGTAACGCAGGCCCGATCGCCCCGGTCACTGGCCGGGGCGTCGCCCGGGCCAGTGATGGAGCCTCGTCGAACCGGCGGGGCTTCCTTGACAGTGCCCGATGAAGTCTATAAAATTCCCGTTCTTCGGCAGACCGCTTTTGCGGGACTGTCGTTTGTTTTCTTAAGGTCCAATAATATGTCCACGATCAATCAGTTGGTTCGCAAGCCGCGGCGGGCGAAGCAGTACAAATCGAACGTGCCGGCGCTGGAAGCGTCGCCGCAGAAGCGCGGGGTGTGTACCCGTGTCTACACGACCACGCCGAAAAAGCCCAATTCCGCCCTGCGAAAAGTGGCGCGGGTGCGCTTGACCAACGGCTTCGAGGTCACCAGTTACATCGGCGGTGAGGGCCACAACCTGCAGGAGCACTCCTTGGTCCTGATCCGTGGTGGTCGAGTAAAGGATCTGCCGGGTGTTCGTTACCATACCGTTCGGGGCAGCCTGGACACCGCTGGCGTTTCCGACCGCCGCCAGGGCCGGTCGAAGTATGGCGCCAAGCGTCCCAAGAAATAGGAGCAGATCCAATGTCCCGCAAGCACTCAAATTTCGAGCGCGCCATTCTTCCCGATCCGAAATTCGGTAATGAAATGATCGCGCGCTTCATCAACATGGTCATGCAAAGCGGCAAGAAGTCAGTCGCCGAACGGATCGTGTACGGCGCTATCGACGAAATGGAGCGGCGCGGTCAGGCAGACCCGCTGGCGGCCATCGAGCAGGCATTGGACAACGTTGCCCCGGCGGTCGAAGTCAAGTCGCGCCGGGTTGGTGGGGCCACCTACCAGGTGCCGGTCGAGGTTCGTCCCAAGCGGCGCCGGACCCTGGCCATGCGCTGGGTCATCGATTCGGCCCGCAAGCGCGGCGAGCCCAGCATGCCGCTGCGCCTGGCCGGCGAGCTGATGGACGCTGTCGAAGAGCGCGGTTCTGCGGTCAAGAAGCGCGAGGACGTCCACCGCATGGCCGAAGCCAACAAGGCTTTTTCGCATTACCGCTGGTAATGCCCGTTTCCCCAGAGGTTTAGTACCGTGTCACGCAAAGTTTCTATCGAGCGCTACCGCAATATCGGCATCATGGCGCACATCGACGCCGGCAAGACCACCACGACCGAGCGCATCCTGTTCTACACCGGTGTGTCACACAAGCTGGGGGAAGTGCATGACGGCAACGCCGTTATGGACTGGATGGAACAGGAGCAGGAGCGCGGGATCACCATTACCTCCGCGGCCACGACCTGCTTCTGGAAGGGCATGGACCAGGACTGGCCGGAATACCGGATCAACATCATCGATACCCCGGGCCACGTCGACTTCACGATCGAAGTCGAGCGTTCGCTGCGCGTGCTCGACGGCGCCGTGGCGGTCTTCTGCGCCGTTGGCGGAGTCGAGCCGCAGTCGGAAACCGTCTGGCGGCAGGCGACCAAGTACGCCGTTCCCAGGATGTGTTTCGTCAACAAGATGGATCGGGTCGGAGCCAACTTCCAGCGCGTCGTCGGCCAGATCAAGGAGCGTCTGGGCGCAAATCCGGTGCCGATTCAGCTGCCGATCGGCGCCGAAGAAGACTTTGCCGGCGTGATCGACCTGGTCAAGATGCGGGCGATTTACTGGGATCCGGACAACATGGGCACGACCTATGACGCCCGCGACATCCCCGCCGAGCTTACCGATGACGCGGCCGCTGCCCGCGAGGTCATGATCGAGGCCGCTGCCGAGGCGGTCGAGGAATTGATGGAGAAGTACCTCGAGGGCGGAGAGCTGACCGAGGAAGAAATCATGCGCGGGTTGCGCGAAGGAACGCTGGCCAACGAAGTGGTGCCGGTTCTGTGTGGTACCGCATTCAAGAACAAGGGTGTACAGGCCCTGCTGGATGCCGTGGTTCAGTACATGCCTTCGCCGACCGAAGTCAAGGCGATCCGCGGGATCGACGACGACGAAAACGAGGCCGTGCGCAAATCGGAAGACAATGCGCCGTTCGCCGCGCTGGCGTTCAAGATCGCCACGGATCCGTACGTCGGCACCCTGACCTTTTTCCGGGTCTATTCCGGCGTGGTCAAGTCCGGCGATACCTTGCTCAATCCGATCAAGGGCAAGAAAGAGCGGATCGGCCGGATTCTCCAGATGCACGCGAACTCGCGCGAAGAAATCAAGGAAGTGTACGCGGGCGACATTGCCGCTGCGGTCGGCTTGAAAGACGTCACCACCGGCGACACGCTGTGCGACCCGTCCAACGTGATCACCCTGGAGCGAATGGAGTTCCCCGAGCCGGTGATTGCCGTGGCCGTGGAGCCCAAGACCAAGAGCGATCAGGAAAAGATGGGCATTGCCTTGTCCAAGCTGGCCCAGGAAGATCCCTCGTTCCGGGTTCGCACCGACGAGGAGTCAGGCCAGACCATCATCGCCGGAATGGGTGAACTGCACCTCGATATCATCGTCGATCGCATGAAGCGCGAATTCAAGGTCGAAGCCAACGTCGGCAAGCCCCAGGTTGCCTATCGCGAAACCATCCGGTCCTCGGTCGAAGCGGAAGGCAAGTTCATTCGCCAGTCGGGCGGTCGCGGCCAGTACGGCCACGTCAAGATTCGCCTCGAACCGATGGAGGAGGGCGGCGGCTACGAGTTCGTCGACCAGATCGTTGGCGGGGTCGTGCCGAAGGACTATATTCCCGCGGTTGGCAAGGGTATTGAAGAGCAGATGAACAACGGCGTGCTCGCCGGCTATCCGATGGTTGACGTCAAGGCCACGTTGTTCGACGGCTCCTATCACGAGGTGGATTCGAGCGAGATGGCGTTCAAGATCGCCGGTTCGATGGCGTTCAAGGATGGGGCGCTCAAGGCGCGTCCGGTTCTGCTCGAACCCATGATGAAGGTGGAAGTGGTCAGTCCAGAAGACTACATGGGCGATGTCATGGGCGATCTGAATCGTCGCCGGGGCCTGGTCCAGGGAATGGAAGACGTCCCCGCCGGCAAGATCATTCGGGCGCACGTCCCGCTGGCCGAGATGTTTGGCTACGCCACGGACCTGCGCTCCATGAGCCAGGGCCGCGCGACCTATTCCATGGAATTTCTGCACTATGCGGAAGCGCCGGCGAGCGTTGCAGAAGAAGTCATGAAGAAATCGGCCTGAGCCATCAACCGTATATCGAAAACAGAAGGAAGTAGTCATGTCCAAGGCAAAGTTTGAACGCACGAAGCCGCACGTAAACGTGGGCACGATTGGTCACGTTGACCATGGCAAGACGACGCTGACGGCGGCGCTGACGAAGGTGTGCGCGGAAGCGCGCG
>PWJA01000060.1 GCA_003560975.1 Gammaproteobacteria bacterium | reverse complement strand
TCGGCCGGTGCGGACCTGAACTGGATGCGCGACATGGCCTCGGCCAGTGAGAGCGAAAACCGCGAGGACGCGCGCCGCCTGGCCGCCATGCTGCGCCGACTCGATCAGCTCCCCTGCCCCACCATCGCCCGCGTCAACGGCCACGCGTTTGGCGGCGGCGTCGGCCTGATCGCCTGCTGCGACCTCGCCGTGGCCCTGGAGCATGCCCGCTTCGGCCTGACCGAAGTGCGTCTGGGACTGATCCCCGCCACCATCTCGCCGTTCGTGGTGCCGCGCATCGGCATCAACCACGCTCGCCGCTACATGCTCACCGGCGAGCGCATGGATGCCGCGACCGCCCGGCACATCGGCCTGATTACCGACATCGTTCCGCCAGGCCAGCTGGACGGCCACATCGGCGACCTGGTCGACCTGCTGCTGGCCGGCGGACCGAAAGCCCAGGCCCGGGTCAAGTCGCTGATCCGCCTGGTCGCTTCGTCCCAGGCCGATGCCGAGGAGCTGGACCGGCGCACATCGGAAACCATCGCCGCCCTGAGAGTCTCGCGCGAGGGCCAGGAAGGCCTGAGCGCCTTCCTCGACAAACGACAGCCGGACTGGATTCGGGAGAAAAAAGGAAGCACAGATGAACACAGTTAATCCACGCTAAATGTTCAGCAAAATCCTCATTGCCAACCGCGGCGAGATTGCCTGCCGGATCATTGCCACGTGTCGCCGGCTCGGGGTTCAGACGATCGCGGTCTATTCCGAGGCCGACGCCGACGCCCGCCATGTGCGCCTGGCCGATACCGCGACCTGCATCGGACCGGCGGCGGCGTCGGAGTCCTACCTGAGAGTCGAGCGGATTCTGGCCGTCGCCCGGGAACGGGGTGCCGAAGCCATCCACCCAGGCTACGGTTTCCTGTCCGAGAACGCCGACTTTGCCCGGGCCGTGGAGGCCGCCGGACTGGTTCTGATCGGTCCCAGCGCCGAAACCATGGAAATCATGGGCTCCAAGGCCGCGGCCAAGTCCAGGATGGAACCGGCGGGCGTGCCCCTGATTCCCGGCTATCACGGCGCAGACCAGTCCGAATCGGCCCTGAGCCGGGAAGCCGACCGGGTCGGCTTTCCGCTGATGCTGAAAGCCGCCTCCGGAGGCGGCGGCAAGGGCATGCGCGTGGTCCGCTCTGAAAAGGAGTTTGCCGACGCCCTGCAGGCCGCACGCCGCGAGGCAGCCGGCGCCTTCGGCGATGAACGGATGATTCTGGAGCGGTACCTGGAACGGCCCCGTCACATCGAAGCCCAGGTCTTTGCCGATGCGCACGGTCAGACGGTCCACCTGTTCGAGCGCGACTGTTCCAGCCAGCGCCGCCATCAGAAGATCATCGAGGAAGCTCCCGCGCCCGCATTGCCCTCGCGAATTCGGGCCGACCTGCTCGCCGCCGCCGTGCGCGCGGCTCAGGCCGTGGACTATCGCGGCGCCGGCACGGTGGAGTTCCTGGTCGACGGCGAGGACTTCTTTTTTCTCGAAATGAACACTCGCCTGCAGGTCGAGCATCCGGTCACCGAAATGATCACCGGACTCGATCTGGTCGAGTGGCAGCTGCGCGTGGCCGCCGGCGAGCCGCTGCCGCTGGCCCAGGAACAGATCCACAGCCGCGGGCACGCCATGGAAGCGCGCATCTACGCCGAAGACCCGGCGCGCGGCTTTGTTCCCTCCAGCGGACGCGTGCGTCACCTGACCCTGCCGGCAGACCCGAACGTGCGGGTCGACAGCGGAGTCGAGGTGGGCGACACGGTGAGCATGCATTACGATCCGATGATTGCCAAGTTGATCGTGCACGCCGACAGCCGCGACGTCTGTCGCGCCCGGCTGCAGGATGCCCTGGCCGCAAGCTTCATCGCCGGGCCCGCGACCAACCTCGGTTTTCTCCAGGCACTGGCCGCGTCGGATGATTTCGCCCGCGGCAGCGTGGACACCGGACTGCTCGACCGCGACCCTGCAGCGGTCAACCCAGCGCTCGATCTGCCGATCGAATCGCTTGCCGCCGCGGCCGCCTACTGGCTGCTGATGCAGGAGCCGGTCGCCAAAGAATCCTGTCCGTGGGATCGCTGCGACGGCTGGCGTCTGGGTGAAAACGCGCCCCGTTCACTCGATATCGAATGCGACAACCAGCGCTGGCGAGTCGAAGCGTACGGCCACGCTGGCGACTATCGACTGGATCTTGACGGCACCGCCTGGAAGGCGCGGCTGGAGCCTCTCGGCCATTCCCGATTCCGGCTGGCCGTGGATGATCACAGCCACCAGCTTCGGATTCACTCCCACGAGGATGCTCGCCTGGACGTGTGCTTCGACCAGCGACGCTGGACGCTGACCCGCCACGCCCGCTTCGAGCAGGCCGAAGCCCTTGGCTCCAACGACGGTCGTCTTCTGGCCCCCATGCCCGGAAGAATCCTGGAAATCCGGGCCTCGGAAGGCACGCCGGTCCAAGAGGGAGAAACCCTGCTGATCATGGAAGCGATGAAAATGGAGCTGGCCATCAAGGCGCCCTTCGATGGCCGGGTGGAGGAACTGGCCGTGGAACCCGGCAGCCTCGTCGAAGCCGATGCCTGGTTGCTGACCATCGCCTGACAGGCCGCCACGAGGGCCGCGCCTCGGGCGACTTCAGGCGTCGCCGCTCTGCGACGTCTTCAGATACGGTTTGAGACAGGCCACCACGAGGGCCGCGCCACCGTTGATTGCCCAGCGCGGCGGACGGGTCAGGCACTGGCCGGCAAAGCGCAGGTTGTTCGACGAGATTTCACCCACTGCCCGCACCAAAGCGGACGGACTGCGCACCCCCAGCAGCTGATCAACGTTGCCGCGGGCCAACTCCAGCGCTTCGTGAATCAAGCCCCCGTACAGGTCGGTCAGCGCCAGCATCTGCAGCCGCAGCTCCTCGCTGACCGGCTGCGTTCGCTCCACCAGGCCCAGCTGCTTGACCGGCAAGCCAAGATGTTCGGCCAGATGCGGATAGCGATCCCTCATCAAGGCCAGATCGGTCATCGGATCGCGCGAGCCGTCGTCGGCGGCAACAATGTCGCGCCAGTCGTCCGGCTCCAGCACCCGCTCGGCACGCCGGTAAAACACGGCCTCCTCGTTGCGCATGTGGATGCGGGTATGGCGCACGTACCCGTTGATCTGGTCGGCCAGGCGCCGACCACGCTGGCCGCGCAGTTGGCGGTGCGACAAGGCGGCCAGCTCCGCGGCCAACTCGCCGGTCTGACGCTCTCCGGTTTCGTGCTCGTGGGTCAACCCCTGCAGCGTCTCGTCCAGGCCCGAGTCGCGCGCACGAATACGAGCGAACATCCGATCTTCGCGCGGATGGTGATAACTGTGGTGGTAGTACAGAAGGTAGTCCAAGGCCTCGATGAGCACGGTTCGGGCGCGTTCCGGTTCGCGGGCGAGCTGGCCGACCTGGGTGTCGATTTCGCGCAGAACCCTCGACAATCCGGCATGATCGAGGCGCAGATTGCGCATGAACGCCGATCCCGGATCCAGTCGGGTATTGCGCGCGGCGGCGGTCATGGACAGCACTCGCGGACAAAATCGGCCAGCCGACCGATCGCGCGGCCGGACTCGGGCGCAAACGAGAGAGCCTGCCAGCCATGCGGCATGCGATCCCACACCTCGACCTCGGCGCGGACACCGGCAGAGCGCGCCCTTTCGGCGCAGCGCCGGCTGTCGTCGAGCAGGACCTCGGTGCTGCCTACCTGGAAAAACAGCGGCGGCAGATCGGAATAGTCGCCCAGCACCGGTGAAACGTAGGGATGACTGGCCAGCTCGGTCTTGCCGTCCAGGTACAGCCTGCGGATGTCGTCACCGCGCTCCAGACTCAGCACCGCGTCACGGTCGGCGTTGACGATCCGCGAGCCCCCCTCCTCCGACTCGTCGCTCATGTCGGCAGCCGGCGACATCAGAACAGCGCCGGCCGGCATGGGCAGGCCTTCATCTCGCGCCGCCATCAAGGCCGACAAAGCCAGGCAACCGCCGGCCGACATGCCGCTGATGAGGATGTGCTCCGGCGGGGTGCCGCCGGAAAGCAGCTGCCGATACGCTTCCAGGCAGTCTTCCAGGCCGGCCGGATAGGGATGCTCGGGCGCCAGCCGGTAGAACACCAGGCGACCGCGCGCGTTGGCCGCCCGGCAAAGGCGGGCCAGCAAAAGGCGCTCGGCGCGAACGAAACGGGTCATGAATGCGCCACCGGGAAAATGCAGCACCATCCGCTCGGTCGGGCCCGCCTGCGGGGTCAGCCATTCGGCATCGCAATGGCTCAAACCGGGCTCGAGATCGATCGTCACGTCGGCCGGAACGTCCGGAAAGAAGCGCTCCATGGCCTGAATGCGCTCACGCATTGCGGGGACGGAAATACTCCGCCGAAGCGACTGCCGGACGGTCAGTCGGCTCAGCAATTCAGCCGTTCGTGTCTGCCAGCTGACCACCTCAGAATTGACGGCTCCGATCGTTCATTCGTCGCTCATGATACTCACATTCCGTCAGCGCCCGGGCGTCACGGCCGAAAGCCGATGCCAGGCCGCCTCGACGTGGCCGGCGAGCACGGGCAGTTTGCGCAGACTGGCTCCGTTGGCCACGAAACCAAAGTCCATGCGGTCGTTGGACGAGATCACGGTCGCGTTCAGGCCCACCCCCACGGCGATCGCCGAAACGGGATAGGCGGCAACCAGCGGCGCCCCGTGCAGGTACAGCTGCCGCTCCAGGCCCGGGATATTGGATATGACCAGGTTGGCCGACGGCGGGGCGACCCGGTCCACGTGGGTCACGGCGGTCAGGCCGGCGATGCCCATCAGCCCGGCCGCGTAACCCAGCGCCGTCTCCTTGCTCATGGTGCGGACCTCGTCCTTGGCCGCGTTCATGGACGCCGATACCTGGGCCAGGCGCTCGAGCACGCTGGAGTCCGGCGCGCCCAGGCGCACGAAAACGGCCGAGACCTTGGTCCCCGCGGATCCGTCGCCTTTCTCACGCAGGGAGACCGGGCACATGGCCACCAGGTGGTGGTCGAAGGGTTGGCCCATTTCCTCCAGGTAACGATGCACACCCTCGTCGATCAGCGCCATGGCCACGTCGTTGAGGGTGGCGCCGTAGTGTTTGCCCACGCGCCGCATGTCCTTGAGCGGCAGCGACAGCGTCGCCACGGAACGGGCGTTCATCACCGGCTCGTTCATCGGGCCGCGGTGGGCGGCGAAGGGTACGCTGCCCTGGGTCTTGCCGCCCATCCAGTTCCACAAGCCCTTGCGCAGGGAACCGAGCAAGGCGAGATATTGGCTGGTCGCGGTACTGCTCACGCCCAGGACCTGCTTGATCAGGGCCTTGGGCGGGCGCGGCTTGCGCACCGGCAAATCGACGGCAAACAGCGGTTTCGGGACGCCCAGCCGGCGTGTGGTCCGCAGGCTCGCATTGACTCGCTGGGACGCACTCACGCCGTCGATGATGGCGTGGTGCATCTTGAAAAACAGGGCGAATCGGCGGCCGGGCACGTGATCGATCAGCCACATCCGAAACAGGGGCCGGTTGCGGTCGAGCATGGTCTCGTGCAGATCACCGACCAGGTGGAGCAGGTCTTCGTAGCGAGCACCCGCGGGCAGGGCGATGTGCTGGACGTGGTAGCGCGGGTTGTAGTCCGACGCTTCGCGCCAGCGCGGCGTGCGGGTTACCTCGAGATCCGGCACGCAGTCGAAGGGAGAGCTCGGTTTTGCCTCACGGTAGGCAGCCACGATTTCGCGCACCAGTTGCGGCCGTCCCTTGGGCTTTTCGAACAGCATCAGCCCGCAGACGTGAATGGGGTTGGCCTGCGTTTCGGCCAGCAGCCACATCAGGTCCATCAGCGGAATCTTGCGGGACATGGTCGCGCTCTGTTCAGGCTCGTTACCGGAGTATACGATCTACTGGACCATGTCTTGGCGTCCGTGCCGGTCGGAGACCGACCTAGTGGGCCATGCTTTGCACGCTCCATCGAATGCCTTGCCCTGACCGGAAATCGACCGGAAATCGACCGGAAGTCGCCGCCCGGGCTCCGCCTACGGTCGCCGCAGGCGCCGGAGGTTCTGCATCTGTGCGGCCGGACCTGTCGATATCCACACCGTATGGACGGATACTATGTACCTCCGGTTTACTGGTTGAGAGAAATGGGGAACTCCCGCAACGCCCTGCTGGTCGTGTGTCTGGCGGGGGCCATCGGAATCGCGCTGCCCGTGACCCTGGTGGTCTGGGTTCTCTGGCAGCAGACGGTCATGGTCGAAGAAGAGCGGCTGATCCGCTTGTCCGAGAATCTGGCCGCTCAGACCGAAAATGCCATCGTCGATGCCCGCGACCTGCTCGCCAGGCTGAACGAGCAAGGGGACGAGCCCTGCTCACAGGCCCATCTGCTGACCTTGCAGAACGAAGCGCTGTCCAGGCCTCACGTCCGGGCGATGGGCTATTGGCAGGCCGCCGACCGGTTGTGCGGCGTGGGTCTGGTGCAGGGCCAGCGGCTGACTCCCCAGCGGGCCAGCCGGATTTACGACTCGGGCGTGATCGCCTGGTGGCCCGGTCCCGCCACCACGGCAGGCAACGTCGCCCTGTTCCTGATGCGATTCGGCAATCACGATATCGCGATCGACCCGCGGCTTCTGATCACGCCCGGACAACTGGAGGGCAAGCGGGTCGCGCTCTGGGTCGAGGGGCTGAAAATGTCCGCCTTCCCCGAAGACGCCGCCTTTCCTTTGCCTGAAGAACTGCCCGAGGGTCTGCTGGTGGACCGGGCCGGCAATCGCATCGTCAGCCGCGTCGCGCTGGGCAGCCTGTTTCCGATTGAAGTCGTCGCCATTCAGAGCCTCGATGACTTCTGGGAACGCTACCGCGTCATGGTCTTCAGCATTGGCGGCATCGGCCTGGTTCTGATGCTGCTCTGGCTGGCCCTGGTGTGGCGCTATCTCAGTCGCCAGCTCAGCCTGGAGGCCGCGCTGCGATCGGCCATCGACGGCGGACGGGTGACGGCAGTCTACCAGCCGGTCGTCGAACTGGGCTCGGGCCGGTGCATCGGCGCCGAGGTGCTGGGCCGCTGGACCGAAAAGAACGGCGACACCATCAGCCCAGAGATTTTCGTGCCGCTGGCCGAACGAGCTGGCCTGGGCACCCGGCTCACCCTGACCATTCTGGAAGCTCTACTCGAGCATCTGGCCAACTGGCCCGAAGAGGATCAGGGCATCTATCACCTCAACCTGACCGAGGACGACCTGGCCGGGCCACAGTTCAGCCAGCGACTGCGGGAGAGGCTCGAGCACCACGGCGTTCCGGCACAGCGGATCGCGCTGGAGATCACCGAGCGCGCCCTGCTCGACTCCGAGCCGATCCGCCAGCGGGTGGCCGAACTGCGCAATCGCGGCCACAGCATCGCCATCGACGACTTCGGTACCGGCTTTTCCAGCCTCGCCTATCTGCAGAAATTCGAGCTCGATACCCTGAAGATCGACAAGACGTTCGTCGACTCTCTCCAGACCGACGCGGTCACCAGCCGCGTCATCCAGCCCATCATTGATCTCGCCCAGACCCTGGACCTGGAAATCATCGCCGAGGGCATAGAATCTGCCGACCAGGTAACGTGGCTTGCAGCGCGCAACGTCAAGTATGGTCAGGGTTACTGGTACAGTCCACCGCTGGATGGTCCGGCGTTCAGGGATTGGCATCTGGAGAGAAATCTGTGAACCGCAAAGGAAACCGTGCGCATGGCCCCCTCTTGTTGCTGATGGCGGCTCTTGCAGCCGGCTGCGCCACGCCGGAACCACCACCGCCGCCGGGCGCTGAACCGTCCGCAACACGCCAGGCAACACCACAGCTTGCGGTCATCAGCACGGAAGCCGACATCGAATCCCGCCGCCTGGCGCTGGCCCGCACCGATGATGCGGTGGAGCCGGACACGGTCGGCTATTTCATGGACGTCTTTCGGGCCAGGGTCAGGCGCGACCTGGCTGACACCGGCATCGCCGTCGATTACCTGGACCAATCCATTCTCGTGACCTTTCCCAACCAGATCGGATTCGAGTTTGGCAGCGCGCAGTTGACCGCCGAAGCAGCCGCACTCATCGACCGTCTCGCCGCCATCCTCCTGGAATATCGCGCAACCCTGATCGTGATCAGCGGCCACACCGACGATGTCGGCAACCCCGACTTCAACCGCAGGTTATCGGAAGCGAGGGCCCGATCGGTTGCCCGGCATCTGGCCGACACGGGCGTCAGCCATTCGCGTCTGATGGTGCGCGGCTTCGGCTCGTCGCAGCCGGTGGCCGACAACGCCAGCGAGGACGGTCGGGCCCGCAACCGGCGGGTCGAGTTGATGCTGCGTCTGGTCGTTCGCGACGATCAGGCGGTCGCATCGCAGCCGGAAACGACATGACGGCGACCGCCCGACCTGCTCGGCCGGTCGGGCCATGACACCCTCTGCAACGTCCAATCCAGATCCGCGCGGAGGCATCTTCGCCCAGTTCGGATCGCTGCTGACCTACGGCCGGCGCGCGCTCGCGCTGGTCTGGGCAACCAGTCCGCTGCTGACCGTTGCACTGGCCGGTCTGACCCTGGTTGCCGGTCTGTTGCCGGCCGGCATCGCCTGGGTCGGCAAATTGCTGGTCGACAGCGTGGTCGCCGCCATCCAGGCCGATGCGCCGACCCGCGAGGTCTGGCTGTGGCTATCGGTGGAAGCGGTGCTGGTGGCGGCCATGGCCGCAACGCAGACCGGACTGAACATCTGCAACAATCTGCTCCGCGCCCAGCTCGGTCAGCGCGTCAACGTCATGATCCTGGAGAAGGCCCAGCAGCTGGAACTGGCCCAGCTCGAGGACGCCGAATTCTACGACCGCCTGACCCGGGCAAGACGCGAGGCGTCGTCCCGACCGCTGGCCCTGGTCCAGAAAACCTTCGGCGTGATCCAGAACGGCATTGCGATCCTGAGCTTCAGCGGCCTGCTGCTGGCGTTCTCGCCCTGGGCGGTGCTGCTGCTGGTCGCCGGCGGGCTGCCGGCATTCTTCGTCGAGGCGAAATTCGCCGGCCAGGCGTTCCGCCTGTTTCGCTGGCGCTCGCCCGAGACGCGCGAAATGATGTACCTGGAGTCGGTGCTCGCACGCGAGGATTACACCAAGGAAGTCAAGTTGTTCGGCCTCGCACCCAGGCTGCTCGAACGCTACAAGGCGATCTTCCGCAAGATCTTCCGCGAGGATCGGGCGCTGACCATTCGACGCGGCTGGTGGGCCTTCGCCCTGGGACTGCTGGGAACGGCCACGCTGTATACGGCCTTTGCCTGGGTGGTGCTGGCGACGGTGTCGGGGCAGCTCTCGCTGGGTGAGATGACCATGTACCTGATGGTGTTCCGCCAGGGTCAGGCGGCGGTCAGCGCCAGCCTGACCTCGATCAACGGCATGTACGAGGACTATCTGTACCTGAGCAGCCTGTACGAGTTCCTGGAACTGCCGACACGAGAGCGCAGCGGCGGCGTGGCCGCGGGTGCAGCAGCCGGCGCCGGCCTGGAAATCCGCGATCTCTCGTTTCGCTACCCGGGCGGCGGGGCGCTGGCGCTGGATTCGATCGACCTGGATCTGAAGCCCGGCACCAGCCTGGCCCTGGTCGGCGAGAACGGGTCGGGCAAGACGACCCTGACCAAGCTGATCGCCGGCCTTTACCCGGTCGAGCAGGGCGATATTCGCCTGGACGGCACCTCGCTGAAGGACTGGAATACCCGCGCCCTGCAGGATCGAATCGGCGTGATCTTCCAGGATTTTGCCCGCTACCAGTGGCTGGTCGGCCACAACATCGGCGCCGGCGAGGTGCGCGACTTCGACAGCGAGGCCCGCTGGCGGGAGGCGGCCGAGAAGGGCCTGGCCGATGCGTTCATACGCGAGCTGCCGGCCGGCTACCGGACCCAGCTGGGCAGGTGGTTCAAGGACGGCCAGGAGCTGTCCGGCGGGCAGTGGCAGAAGATCGCCCTGGCCCGAGCCTTCATGCGCGCCGACGCCGATATCCTGATCCTGGACGAACCCACCGCAGCCATGGACGCCAAGGCCGAGGCCGAGGTGTTCGAGCACTTTCAGGCGATGGCGAAAAACCAGATCCTGATCCTGATCTCGCATCGGTTTTCCACCGTGCGGCGGGCCGATCGGATCGCGGTCATGGAACACGGCCGCATCATCGAGCTGGGCAGTCACGAGGAGCTGATGGCGCTGGACGGGCGCTATGCGAAGCTGTTTGAATTACAGGCGCGGGCGTATCGGTAGCTTTGGTGGTGTTTCTGTTGTTGGCAAGCTCGCTTGTTTATTCGGCCAGGGTCAGTTTGGTGACTTTCTGGAAACCCCGCGGCAGCTTGCGCCCGCGCTGGGCGCGCTCGCCCCAGTACTGTTCGGTGTCGCTCCAGCTCAAGCGCAGGTAGCGCTGGCCGGCCCAGACCAGGCAGTCCTGGCCAGAAGCGATGGCGATGGCGCCGGCAACTTTTTCGCCTTCCTTGCGAGCCTTGGGCGGGATGTTGATCAGCTTGTTGCCCTTGCCGCGAGCCAGTTCGGGCAATTCGCTCAGGTAAAACGCCAGCAAATAGCCCTCGCTGGTCGCGGCAACCAGAACGTCCTCTTCGCTGTCGGCGACCGGCGCCAGCGGCAACACGTCGCCCCCGGCGGGCACGCTGAGCAACTGCTTTCCGGCCTTTTGGCGGGTATGCAGGTTTTCCAGCCGGGTGACGAACCCGTAGCCGGCGTCGCTGGCGACCAGCACGCGGTCCTCCGGCATCCCGATGGCCAGGCTGCGGAAGGTCGCACCGGCCGGAGGCGAGAACCGGCCGGTCAACGGCTCGCCGAGGCTGCGCGCGCTGGGCAGTTCATGGGCGGGCAGCGAATAGCTGCGTCCGCTGGAATCCAGGAAGCAGGCGAGCTGATTGCTGCGTCCGCGCGATGCGGCCAGAAAGGCGTCGCCGGATCGGTAGTTGAGCTCAACGGGCTTGATTTCGTGCCCCTTGGCGGCGCGTACCCAGCCCTGCTCGCTCAAGACCACGGTCACCGGCTCGGCGGCGACCAGGTCGGTTTCCTTCAGGGCCTGGGCGGCCTCGCGCCGGACCAGGTGCGAGCGGCGCTCGTCGCCGTATTTCTCGGCATCCTCGAGCAATTCGTCGCGGATCAGGCGCCTGAGCTTGTTGGGGGAGTCGAGCAGCGCTTCCACGCGTTGGCGTTCTTCGTCCAGCTCTTCCTTCTCGCCGCGGATTTTCATTTCCTCCAGCCGGGCCAGGTGGCGGAGCTTGAGTTCAAGGATCGCCTCGGCCTGGGTGCCGGTCAACTCGAAGCGTTCCATCAACACCGGCTTGGGCTTGTCTTCGGTGCGGATGATGTGGATGACTTCGTCGATGTTGAGGAAGGCAATCAGCAGGCCGTCAAGTACGTGCAGACGATCCACTACCTGATCCAGCCGGAACTCCAGGCGCCGGATCACGGTGGCGCGGCGGAACGCCAGCCACTCGGTCAGCAATTCCTTCAGGTTGCGCACGCCGGGGCGGCCGTCGTTGCCGATCACGTTGAGATTGACCCGGACCGACTTTTCCAGATCCGTGGTCGCAAACAGGTGATCCATCAGCGCCTGGATGTCGACACGGTTGCTGCGCGGCACGATGACCAGCCGGGTCGGATGTTCGTGATCGGACTCGTCGCGGAGATCAGCGACCAGCGGCAGTTTCCTGGCCTGCATCTGGGCGGCGATCTGCTCGAGCACCTTGGCCGGTGAGACCTGATGCGGCAGCGCGGTGATGATGACTTCCTCGCCCTCGCGCTCCCACACCGCGCGCTGGCGAATGCCGCCGTGGCCGCTTTCGTAGACGGCCAGAATATCGGCTCTGGACGTGACGATCTCACCGCCAGTGGGGAAATCCGGACCCTGGATGTGTTCGCACAGCTCGGCCACGCTCGCGGTCTTTTTCTCCAGCAGGCGAACGCAGGCGGCCACCACCTCGCGCAGATTGTGCGGCGGGATGTCGGTCGCCATGCCCACGGCGATGCCCTGGCCGCCGTTGAGGAGAAGGTTGGGCAGGCGCGCCGGCAGCAGCTTCGGCTCCTTGAGCGTGCCGTCGAAGTTGGGCACCCAGTCCACCGTACCCTGCCCCAGTTCGGCCAGAAGCGTGCGCGCATACGGAGCCAGGCGTGACTCGGTGTAGCGCATGGCGGCGAAGGATTTCGGGTCGTCGGGCGAACCGAAATTTCCCTGGCCGTCGACCAGCGGGTAGCGGTAGGAAAACGGCTGGGCCATCAGCACCATGGCCTCGTAGCAGGCCGAGTCGCCGTGCGGATGGAACTTGCCGATGACGTCGCCGATGGTGCGTGCCGATTTCTTGTGCTTGGAGGCCGCCGACAACCCCAACTCGCTCATGGCGTAGATGATGCGGCGCTGCACGGGCTTGAGCCCGTCGCCGACGTGCGGCAAGGCCCGGTCCAGGACCACGTACATGGCGTAGTCGAGGTAGGCGCGCTCTGCGTAGGTGCGCAGCGGCACCTGCTCGAAGCTGGTGGACAATGGGGTTGGGTTGTTCATGGGCGGAATTGTCGCCCAGATTCTGGCCGCGTGCCAGCCGCCGCCATCACATTCGTTTCTACAACAGCCCCGCCAGCATCAGACCAAATACGATCGCGATCACGCCGGCTGCGGTCGCGAAGACAAGCCCGGGCATGAGCTCGCGAACGGCACCGGCCTGGCGGGCGCTGGCCCCTCTGCCCTGCCTGCCGATCGGCGCCGGCCGTCGTTTCTCGGACGCGTCGCGCAGTTCGATCAGCAGCCGTTCGACCATCAGATCACTGAAGCTGTGGGGCTGAAAGCTTTCAAGATTCTCGATTTGAAGCATTTGCCGTATCTTCGCATCGACATTGGTGAACTTCATGCTCCAGAGCTGGAACATGCGGTGCGCGACCGGTCGCTTGCTCAGCAGGGTTACCTCGCGATGCCGGTCATCGTTGAGCAAACGATCGTAGAGTTGCTCGACGACGGGCCGGCTGCCTTCCAGGCACTGGAAGAAAAAGCCGTCGCCATAGCACAGCACGCCGCCGATGTTGTTCGGCTCGTTGTTGCGTCGCGACTGGGCCAGAATTCCGGCGATTACCGGGTCGGTGCTCTTGTCGTTCGAGGCCGGTTCAAAATTGATTTTGCTGGCATATACCAGCCGGAGCAGGTCTGCCATGGCTCGGGGTTCTTCGGTTGAATTTCGCGACTATACTCAGCGCCCTGCAGGAGTCCGTGAAGACCCGGGCCACGGCGCTGCCGCGGCCCGCTCCTCGACACGGCAGCTACCGCTATCAGCGCTTTGCGAATTTCAGGGTAAAGCGATCCGACTCGCCGATCGCGCGGAACTCCTCGCCGTCGCGCAAGCCCGGGGGCAGGCTCCACACGCCGGAAGGATGGTCCGCGGTATCGCGAGGATTGGCATTGATCTCCGCCGCTTCAAGCAGCCGGAAGCCATGCGATTCGGCCATCGCGACCACCCAACTCTGCTGTACATAGCCCGAACGGGCCTCCGGATCCTGCTCGCGGTCTTCGGGCAGGCGGTGCCCGACCACGCCCAGCACTCCACCGGTTTTGAGCACTGCGTGGGACGCATCCAGCACATCGCCGAAGGTGCCGGCGCGCTTGTAGCCGTGGACATTGCGGAAGGTGAGCACCAGGTCGGCGCTGCCGGGATCGCCCAGGCGGGTGAGTTCGGGCGGGTCGAAGGGCACGATCTCGATGGTGCCGAAGCGTTCGGTGTCGGCAATGCGCTCGTCGAACCCGGCCCGGAGGCGCCGGTAGAAGTCGGGCACGTCCTCCGCGTCCAGATTCCAGTGGGCGGCGATCAAGCGACCCTCCTCGCGCAGGTAGGGCCCCAGAATCTCCGTGTACCAGCCGCCTGCCGGGGAGATCTCGACCACGGTCATGTCGGGCCGCAGCCCGAAAAAGCGCAAGGTTTCGTAGGGGTTGCGCTGATCGTCACGCGCCGCCTGGGCCTCGGGTCGAGCCGGGTCGGCAATCACCTCGCGCAGCCGCTCGTCGGCCACGACGGGCGCGGCCAGCAATGACGCGAACAGGCCCAAAACCATCCTTCGATACACGTTCATTAATGCAGTCTCCTTGCAGTCAGCCAGCGAATCTTTTTCGGTTCAGCCCAGACAGGCCCGAACGCAATACAGGTCGTGCCCGCTGCGAGCATACTTTGCCTCGAACGGACTCAATGCCTGTTCCGGCGTCAACGATAGCACTTGTACATCGGGAAGATGGCCCGCGATCTCCAGCGCCAGGGCGAACTCCTCGGCGTACAGGGCAAAATTGGTTCTGAGCTCCAGAACCCCGCCCAGCGCCAGCAGATGGGGCCAGACCGGGTGGGCGTGCCAGCGCCGTCTGAGCTGCGCGGGCTTCGGCCACGGATTGGGATACAGCAGGTACTGTCGTTCCAGTCGCCAACCCGCCCGGTGGGCCAGGCGCCAGAAATCGCCCAGTTCGGCGCGCACCACGTGAGCGTTTTCTGGCAGTGGCGGGATTCTGCCCAGGCGTGCGGCCGAGCGGTCGATCCCGAGCACCTCGCAGTCCGGGAAACGCTCTGCCAGGCTGGTCGTGGAAATTGCGTTGCCGCAGCCGGCATCCAGGACCACCGGGCGCCCGGGCGCAAGGGCCCGTTCGGCCTGGGCGAAGGCGGCTTCGCTGAAGCCGCGCAAGGGCTGTCGCCAGGGCGACTCGAGGTGCCGGCGAACCACGCCGCCAAGATGCGGATGCGGTCCCGTCTGGGCGCTCTCCGGGAGACGCGATGCGGCCATGGGCACTGCCGTCGGCAACTGTAAAGAATGGTGGGCCGTGAAGGACTCGAACCTTCAACCAATAGGTTAAAAGCCTACTGCTCTACCATTGAGCTAACGGCCCGGTCATGATCGAGCCGGCAAGAATAGCGCCTGCACTCGGAAAACTCAACCGCTGCTGATTACAATCCCGGTATCATCGCACCATTGCCCCCGACCGGGCGGCGCTGCCTTTTTCTCCATTCGACGGAAGCCAAGCGATGAGCTCGCTCACAGACATTGCCCGCACGGCCCTGCCGCTGCTCGATCTGACCCGCCTCGAAGAGCCGACCACGGATTCCGACATCAGACGCCTGTGCGCACGTGCCGGCACCACTGCCGGCCACGTCGCGGCGGTCTGCGTTGCACCGGAATTTGTCGGCATCGCTCGTCAGGCCCTGGCCAAGGTCGGGCTGCAGGCGCAGGTGAAGGTGGCGACCGTCATCAACTTTCCGCACGGCCAGACCGACCCGGACGCCGTCGTGATCGAGGCACGCTCGGCCCTGACCAGCGGAGCCGACGAGATCGACCTGGTCTTCCCCTACCGCGCGCTGATGGGCGGCGACGAACGGGCCGGATACCGCCTGGTCAGCCACTGCCGACAAGTCATGAGCGGCTACACGCTCAAGGTCATTCTGGAAACCGGCGAACTGAAGGATTCGGGTCTGATCCGCACCGCCTCGGACATCGCGATCAGCGCCGGCGCCGACTTCCTCAAAACCTCTACCGGCAAGGTCGAAGTCAACGCCACGCCGAACGCTGCGGCGGTCATGATGGAGGCCATCCGCGACAGCGCACGTCCGGTCGGCTTCAAGGCCGCCGGCGGCATCCGTACGACTCGGGATGCGGGCGTGTACCTGGATCTGGCCGGCCACATCCTCGGCGCGAACTGGCTGCGCCCGGAGCGCTTCCGCTTCGGCGCATCAGGCCTGCTCGATGATCTTCTGCACACGCTGCAGCCGGGCACCAAGCCGGTCGATTTGCGTTCGCGCTACTAGCGTACCCC
>PWJA01000187.1 GCA_003560975.1 Gammaproteobacteria bacterium | reverse complement strand
CTTCGCTTCTTCGAGCAAGCTCGAAACCGCAAAGCTTCCATTGCCTGCGCTCGCGCGCCTTGCCCACAACGCTTGTGCGACGGCTGAGCGTTACCTAATTAGCCGCATGGCCCACTAGCCGACCAGCGCACGATGGCTTGCTCCAGCGCATCTACGGCGTCCTCGCCGGCCGGGGTCTGGAGGCCGGCAAGCCAGCCCTGCACGGTCTGCGCGTTGGCGGCGATCCAGCGCCTGGCCACGCGCTCCAGCGGCTGCTCTTCGCGGGCGTAGGCGTAAATCCAGCGGCTCTGGCTTTCGGCATCGACCTGGAAGCGGCGGAGGAATTCGACCAGCTGGGGGAGATCCTGGTCCAGTCCGGCCCGGGCCAGGGTCAGCACCTGGGTCGCGCCCGGCCCACCCCAGTGGCCGGCCGGGTCGTCAAGGTAGGCCAGGTCGAAGGCTTCGTTCATCCAGTGCGGCGCCCAGGCGCAAAAGACCGTGAGGCGATCGCGCCGTACCGCGCGCGCGACGTGGGTGAGCATGGCCTCGGTGCTGCTGGGCACCACCCGCCAGTCGCCCAGGCCGTAGAGATCCTCGGCGATCGCGGCCTCGGCGACGGCATTGGCGCCGCTGCCCGGCTCGATACAAAAGATGGTCGAATCGAGCTCGGAGGCGAATGCTTCCAGATCTTCCATTGAGGCCAGGCCGCTGCGGCGGGCGGCGGGCGGCACCGCCAGACCGGTGCGGGCACCGCGCAGGTTCTCGCCCAGGATCACGATGTCGCCGCGCTCCACGCGCAGACCGAAGGCCTCTTCCTGGCCCGGCACCCAGGCCGAAAGGTTGGCGTCGACTTCCCCGCGGGCCAGGCTCTGAAAAATCAGGACCGCGGCGGCGGAGACGATTTCCACCTCGTAGCCGGTCGCGCGCAGGATTTCGGCAACAACAGCGCTTTTGGCCTCGGCCCCCTGCCACGGCGGCACGCCGAGCCGGACCGTCGGCTGCCCGGCCGAAGCGGTCAGCGACAATCCCAGCAAAGCGGCCAGCAGCCACCGCATCATGATCCGCATCCTTGCCGAGAGCGCACGGTCCCTGGCGTCATCGCGAAAGCGGCGTGGAAACCACGGCTCGCGTCCGCCATCCCGGTCAGTCGGCCTGTTCCAGCGGTGGTGTCGGCAGCACCATCAACTCGTGCACATCGACGTGGGCGGGCTGGGACAGCGCGTAGACCACGGCACGGGCGATGTCTTCGGGCTTGAGTGCATCGGGCTTGGGCTCATCGAAAAACGGCGTGTCCACCATGCCGGGTTCGATCAGCGTCACGCGCGCGCCAGAACCCTTGATTTCCTCTCGCAAGCCGTAGCCGATGGCCGACACGGCCCACTTGGTGGCCGAATACATCGATCCGGCCAGGGTTCGGCGACCGGCGACCGACCCGGTCAGCACGACGTGACCGCGGCGTTTTTTCACCTCTTCCAGGCTTGCCCGCAAGGTGTAAGCCACGCCGAGAATGTTGACGTCGACCATGGTTTTCCAGCTGGCCACGGGCGCGGCGGAGAAACCACCCGGCTCCCCCCCGGTGCCCGCGTTGGCAAACACGGCGTCGATGCGGCCGAAATGCTCCAGCGTTGCGGCAACCATGCGCCTCTGGTCTTCGTAATCGGTGACGTCGCAGCGCTGCGCGAAGACTCGCTCGGGGCCGAGTTCAGCGACCAGCGCCTCCAGTTTTTGCTCGGTTCGGGCGCATAAGGCCACCCGGTAGCCCTGCTCGACCGCCAGGCGAGCGGTGGCGGCACCAATGCCGCTGGACGCCCCGGTAATCAGAAGTACCTTGTCATCGGTTGCTGGCACTGGCTTTTCCTCATGGCTTGTCGATCATCCAACCCTATCACGACGCCACGGCACAGGACGGCACAGGCCCTGCGCGCCGCCGGCATCGACCACGACGTCCGCATCTACGACGACGTCGAGCACGGCATCAGGCTCTACACCGAACGCGACCGGGCCAACAACCGCCCGGCCGCGGCCCATGCGTGGGAGCGGTTGAAGATGTACCTGGAGCGGGTGATCGGCGACGGTGATGGCACGCACGCGCATCACTGAGTACGACTCGCTTGATCGCCTGCTTTGGCCCACGTATTGTGGAAGCCTCGCCTCACGCATTGCGGTTGGTTCAAGCACCGCGCCTTTGGAGGGCAGTCCATGATCCGCATGTCGAGAAACTGGTTGATCGTCGCCGCGGCAGCGGCCGTGCTGGTCACGGTCGTGTCCTTCCTGGTCTATTTCAACGCCGTACCCCAGCCGATGCGCGTGGCCGAACCGCTGTCGTTCGTGCCTGCGGTGGATAGCGACGAGTTCCGGCAGTTGCAATCCGTGGTGCTCGGTAGTGCGGCCACCTCCGGAAACCGCATCGAGGTGCTCGAGAACGGCGAGGAAATCTTTCCGGCGATGCTCGAGGCGATCGAAAACGCATCGCGCAGCATTACCCTGGAAACCTACGAGTACTGGGGCGAGGAAGTCGGGAGCGCCTTCGCCGAGGCCCTGGCCAGGGCCGCTGAGCGTGGCGTGGCCGTTCATGCCATCTTCGATTACCTGGGCTCGGCACCGGCCAGTCGCGCCCAGTTCACGCGGATGGAGGAGGCGGGTGTGGAAGTGGTGCGCTGGCGAAAGCCATCCTGGTACCAGTTGTCGCGCTTCAATCACCGCACCCATCGCAAGCTGCTGGTCATTGATGGAATGGTGGGCTTTACCGGTGGCGCCAACGTGGCCGATGCCTGGAAAGGCCATCCCGACGACGGCGGGTACCGGGACAATCACTACCGGATGGAAGGCCCGGTGGTGGCCCATTTGCAGAACGCCTTCATGCAGAACTGGCTCAATGCCAGAAACCAGCTGTTTTACGCCACCGAGTATTTTCCGTTGCTTGACGAAGTCGGCGAGCTCGGGATCAAGATCGTCAGCAGCTCCCCGCGCGAGGGCACCCACCGTATTCGCTTAATGATGCTGCTGGCCCTTGCCGGTGCACGCGACAGCATTCGCCTGGCCACGCCGTATTTCTATCCAGACAACATGATCATGGAGGCGTTGCTGGATGCACGCGACCGCGGAGTGACTGTGGATATTCTGCTGCCCAGTGCCGAGTACTACAGTACGGCCGTTCGCGAAGCCTCCAAGAACCGCTGGGGCAGACTGCTGGAAGCTGGTATACGCATCCACGAGTACCAGCCCTCCAAGTATCACGCCAAGCTCTACATCGTCGACGACTACTGGGTCTCGATCGGTTCTTCCAACCTCGACAACCGCTCCTTCCGACTCAACGACGAAACCAATGCCGTCATCATGAACCGCGAGCTGGCGGCCACACTGGTCGCCCAGTTCGAGCGCGACCTGGAACAGACCGAGACCTATCACCTGGAAGATTGGGGGGAACGGCCGTGGACGCGTCGTCTGCTGGGCTGGCTGACCATGACCGTCGGCTGGCATCTCTGACCTCGCCTGCCGGCCCCGGCGCGATTGAGACGCGATACTGCGGCAGTATCCAGACTGAGCTGCAGCTGGTCAAGCAGCCCGTCGAGGTTCGGTCGCATTCAGGGCGGGTTTCAGGTGCCACCACCATAGCCACAGCAGACTCAGTATTAATGCCGTGACGAATACGACGTGCCCATGCCAATTGCCCAAAGCCCGCGTCAGGACATGTTCATTACGCACCAAAAGCGGGCCGCTGAATAGCCCCTGACGGTCTTCGAAAGACCTCGCGGCTTGCAGTACGGCATGGTTGGGTGGACTGAGGTGCCAGAGGTCCGGCGATAACTCGTTGCTCAAGGACAGCACACACCAGGCGCTGCTTTCCGCAGGGCCAAAGCTCGCTACGGTGAATGGGATGGCTTCATCGAGGCTGGTCTCGATATGGCGGGTAAACTCGGCACAGTTCGACTCCTCCAGCAAAAAGCCCAGCTCCCAGTCGCCTTGCGGCGGGGCCGCGTAATGGATGCCGATTTGAACCAGAATCTGACAGACCATCAACACCAGCAGCCACTGCATCCCCTGCCAGATATGTCTCTCTATAAAACCCATCGCAGCTGCCACCGTACGCCTGACAGCACGGTAGCAAACTTCCGAGCTTCAGTACAGGCGCTCGACGTAGGATTCCACCGGCTTGCGAACCCGATCCTTTTCATCGTTGGCCCACTTTCTTGGCGGCAGGCTGGGGGCCGGAGGCGGTTCATCGGTGTACGGGATCTGCTGCAGGATGT
>PWJA01000263.1 GCA_003560975.1 Gammaproteobacteria bacterium | reverse complement strand
TGCGGCCCCAGCGGCGGGCACGTTTTCGAGACGGCAAGCTACTACCACGGGGCTGGACGGTTGAGTCTGGATGAGGATCAAACGGTCCAGCTGGTCCTGGAACCTGCCGAGAGGGATAGAGACGTCGAATTGTTCAGGATCGCTTTTTTCCGGGAAGCCGGGCCCTTCGACGCGGGGCTGTTGCCCGAAGACGAAACGCCGGTGCCGATCACCGTTCTGGAACGGCGGGCAACCTGGTACCACGAAATCGAGCTGTTCGTTGATGATGCCCGCAGGACCACCTTGACGTTTTTCGTCGATAGTGGCGCGTGCACGATGACGACGCGGGAGCTTGAACATTACCTGAACCACCAGATCTATCCCGCCGCGGCACTCTGGCGCAGCACTTTGCCTTCGGGAACGCCCCTGGATTCTCCCGAAGTCCGTGAAGGCTTCGAGCACCCGTTGCTGGTTTCAGAACCGAAGGCATCCACGCAAGCGGTCTTGTGGTGTCAGTCCGGCGGCCCGGGCGCCACCTCTTGCAGCATCGATTTCGGCGGGATCGGCCCGATCTCGGCCGGAGGCTGTTCGATCAGCTGTGTGCCGCCGCTATATGCATGCTGCGGGCCTGGTTTCGGGCGGAACTGTGAGTGCCGAGCGCCGGACTCCGGTGGTGGAGGCGGAGGTTGGTTGCCGCCTTGGTGGCCAGGGCCTGGCGATGATGACGACGGTGACGATGATCCCGAGGAAGATGGGAAATGAAGAAACTGCCGGCCGACGCAACCCCCGGCCTCGTTCCCTCTCCAGATTGCGGCGTTCGCGTTGCGCCGGGTCCCGGTCCGGAAAACGAATTCCGGACCGGGGCGTGAGCCGGGCCGAATTCCGCCGAATGATTTTGCTCAATCGCGGGTCGCAGGGGCGGCCCCGCGGTTTATTCTGTCTCCCCCCGGCGACCCGCGCCGCAGAGGTTTCCATCGCTCGATATGCTCTTTCTCTGGCTCGTCACCCTCGGCTGGGCGTTCAGCTTTTCGCTGATCGGCGTGTATCTTTCCGGGCAGGTCGACGACTACGTCTCGGTGTTCGTTCGCACGCTGCTGGCACTGCTGCTGTTTGCGCCCTTGCTGGCGCGCGCGCGGCCGGGGGCGGGGCTGGCGCTGCGCCTGGCCGGCATCGGTGCGGTCCAGATCGGACTCATGTACCTGTTCCTGTTTCACGCCTTTGCCCATCTGAGCGTGCCGGAGCTGTTGCTGTTTACCACGCTCACGCCGCTGTATGTGACGTTGATCGACGAACGCATCCTCGGCCGGCGGCGGCTGCCCATGGCCTGGTGGCTGGCCGCCGCCCTGGCCGTGGTCGGCGCCGCGGTCATTCGCTTTGCCGGGGTGGGCAGCGACGTGCTGACCGGGTTTGTGCTCATCCAGGCCGCCAACCTGTGCTTTGCCTTCGGCCAGGTCTGGTACAAGCGCACGAACCTGCCCCCGGCGCTGTCGCAGGTCCAGATCTTCGGGTTCTTCTTTCTCGGCGGGGTCGTGGTGTCGGGCGTGGCGTTGCTGCTGTTCGGGGATCTGAGCCGCATGCCGACCACGCCGCTGCAGTGGAGCGTGCTGCTGTGGCTGGGCCTGGGCGCTTCGGGGCTGGGCTACCTGGGCTGGAACATCGGCGCGCGCAGGGTCAACACCGGACAGCTGGCGGCCATGAACAACATGCTCATCCCGGCCGGCATCCTGGTCAACGTGCTGATCTGGAATCGGGATGCCGACTGGCCGCGGCTGATCCTCGGCGGCGGCATCATCGTGCTGGCGGTGTGGCTGGCCGGACGAGCGGGGCGCCGGCCGGCGGCCTGATCGGCTGCGTTACTCCGCGGCCGGGGGGTCGTTCTGTTCCAGCAGGGCTTCCAGCCGCTCGAGTTTCTGGCGCGTGCGCAGCAGGACTTTTTTCTGGATTTCGAACTCTTCTCGAGTGACCAGGTCGAGGCGGTTGAAGGCATTTTCGAGAACGCCGCGAAACTGCTTTTCCACCTCGGAGCGGGCCGTCTTGAGTTCGCCGGGAACGGCATCGGACAGCCTGCGGGTGATCTCGTCAATGGTTTGAAAGTCGGGACGCATGGCTCGAACCCTGGCATTGGTTGAAGCGCAGAATACCGCAGTTGGGTGCAGGCAAGGGTTGGGCACGTTCACTCCGGTTCGACCGCGACGGGCAGGGAACGAAGACAGGCCGTCGGTTTGCCGTTTTCACCGGTTGCGTCCCCTCATCGAAGTGCATCTGCGGTAATCTGGGACTCTCGTTGTTTTTTTCCAGACGCCATGAAACTGATTACCGCCATCATCAAGCCCTTCAAGCTCGACGACGTACGGGACGCGCTCGGCGAGGCCGGGGTGACCGGAATGACCGTCAGCGAGGTCAAGGGATTCGGCCGCCAGAAGGGCCACACCGAACTCTATCGCGGGGCCGAGTACGTGGTCGACTTCCTGCCCAAGCTCAAGCTGGAAATCGTCGTGCCCGACGAGCAGGCCGAGCGCGTGGTCGAGACCATCGTCGAGACCGCGGCGTCGGGCCGGATCGGCGACGGCAAGATTTTCGTTTCGTCGATCGAGCGCGCCGTGCGCATCCGGACCAGCGAAGAGGGCGACGACGCCCTTTGAGTTCCCCGGTCCGACCCCTGTTTGCTGGAGTCTCCAAAAGAATGAACGCTACGATTCGCGCCGCAGCGGCGCTGCTCTTGACCCTCTTGCTGGCGGCCTGCTCCGGCGATGAACCGCCGGCGCCACTGACCGCAGGGCCGGAACACCGGGTCGGGACGGGCAGCGACCCGCACAGCTTCGCCGAATACGAAAAGGTGCGCATTCGCCACCTGAGCCTGGATCTGGACGCAGACATGAGCGCTCGCATCCTCACCGGTCACGTCGTGCTGGAACTGGACCGGGTCGAGCCGGGCTTTCAGCGCCTGGTCCTCGATAGCCGCGACCTGAACATCCGCGACGTCAACGCCATTCGACCGGACGGCGAGTACCTGCCGGTTTCCTGGCGCTTCGGAGCCGATCACGGCCACCTCGGCAGGCCGTTGGTGATCGTGCTGCCGGCCGGGATCGAGCAGCTGCGGATCGACTACACGACTTCCCCGGAGGCGTTCGGCCTGCAGTGGCTGGACGGGGAACAGACCTCGTCGGGGCGGCCGTTCATGTTTTCCCAGAGCCAGCCGCACTACGCGCGCACCTGGGTTCCGCTGCAGGACACCCCGGCCGTGCGCTATACCTTCGACGCCACGGTTCGCGGGCCGCGCGAGCTGATGGTGGTGATGGGTGCTGCCGGCAACGAGTTCGAACGCAACGACACCGGCGAGTATCGTTTCGAGATGCCCGAGCCGATTCCGTCGTACCTGATGGCGATCGCGATCGGTGATCTGGTCTTTGCCGAGACCGGCCCGCGCACCGGCATCTACGCCGAGCCGCCGTGGATCGAGGCAGCGGCCGGGGAGTTCGACGTCCTCGAAGAAATGGTCGAGATCGGCGAAAACCTCTACGGGGAGTACCGCTGGGGTCGCTACGACCTTCTCGTCCTGCCGCCGAGCTTCCCGTTCGGCGGCATGGAAAATCCGCGCCTGTCCTACATCACCCCGACCATCATCGCCGGCGACGGCAGCCTGCTGGCCCTGGTCGCCCACGAACTGGCCCATTCCTGGTCCGGCAACCTGGTCACCAACGCCGCCTGGCGTGATCTGTGGCTGAACGAGGGTTTCACCGTTCACTTCGAGGCCCGCATCATGGAAGAGCTCTACGGCCAGGAGGTGCGCGACCAGCTGGCCAAACTGTCCTGGGACGGGCTGATGGACACTCTGGACGCGATCGATGCCCGCGACCGGCAGCTGGTCCGGGATCTGTCCGATCGCGATCCGGAGCAGGCCTTCATGCGCGTGCCCTACGACATGGGCCGGTTTTTCATCGACTGGATCGAGCACCGCGTCGGACGCGATGTTTTCGACGAGTTCCTGCGCGGCTATTTCGACCATTTCGCCTTTCAGTCCATCACCAGCGAGGATTTCCGGGCCTACCTGGAGCAGCACCTGGTCGTGCCCAACCGCGGCCGGCTGACCATGGCCGAGGTGGATCAGTGGCTGTACGAGCCCGGCATGCCGGAGATCGCCTTCGAAATCCGACCGGAATCGGACGCGTTCGTTGCGGTCGACGACTGGCGCGAGCGCTGGCAGAGCGGCGAAGTGGATCTCGACGATCTTCCCGCCGACGCCTGGTCGGTCTACCAGTGGCTGCATTTTCTCAGCGGCCTGGAGGGTCGCCTGGATGCCGAGACCATGGAGGCGATGGACGAGCGCTTCGATCTGGTCGCCCAGCAAAACCACGAAATCCTGTTTCTGTGGCTGCTGCGCTCGATCGAGGCCGAATACGCGCCGGGCATCGAGCGTCTCGAGACCTTCCTGCTCGAGGTCGGGCGCAACAAGTTCACCCGGCCGCTCTACGCTGCGCTGGCCGAGAGCGCGTGGGGCCGGGACTGGGGTATCGAGGTGTATGAACGGGCCCGGCCGGGCTACCATCCGCTGACCCGCCAGGCTTCGGAGCGCGCGCTCGGGCTGTGACGGCGCGCGCGGCCGATCAGGCCTTGATCTGGACCGGGGGTGGGCCCGTATAATAAGGACCAAATCAATCCTGTTTCGGTGAATCCGAGAAACGCATGTTCAGCAATTCCTACACGCCGGCCCGCTTCGAAAGAGACTGCGAAGTCGTCATGGTGCCCGAGGGCATGGCGGTCGAACTGCCCAGCGGCACGACCGGCTACATCACCCAGTCACTGGGCGGAAGCTTCACGATTTACGTCGACGGTCGCCTGTTCCGGCTGGCCGGTGAGGACGCCGATGCCATCGGCAAGGAGCCGCCGCCGGCGCCGAAGCTGCCCGAAAACGCCAGCGACAAGGACGTGGAAGACCTGGTGTGGGCCCAGCTGCGCACGATTTTCGACCCGGAAATCCCGATCAACATCGTCGATCTGGGGCTGATTTACGAATGCAACATCGGCCGCAAGGAGTCCGGCGAACGCCGGGTCGACGTCGCCATGACCCTGACCGCGCCGGGCTGCGGAATGGGCGACATCCTGGTCGCCGACGTGCGCGATCGCCTGCGCATCATCCCGACGATCGGCGAGGTCCACGTTGCCCTGACCTTCGATCCGCCCTGGAGCCAGGCCATGATGTCCGAAGCCGCCCGCCTCGAGACCGGAATGTTCTAGCCCCCTGGGCTCCGGCCGGCCGGAGTGCGCCCCTCATCCTCGATAGCTCAGCGCCACGTACAGCGCGCGCCGGGCCGCGTTGAAGCCGAAGGCCGGTTCGTACACGCGGTCGCCGGCATTTTCCAGCCGGCCCTCCAGGCGCAAGGTTTCGCTCAGCCGCCAGCCGCCGCGCAGATTGACCAGGACGTACGACGGCAGATCCACCCGGCCGACGTCGACCCGGCCTCCCACATACACCAATTCGGCGCCCAGCCAGTGGCCGCCGTCGAAGCGACGATCCAGGCTTGCCGACGCCTTTTCCTCCGGCCGCCGCAGCAGAGCCAGGCCGCTGTCGCGGTCCTCGGCTTCCTGCCAGGTCCACTGGGCGCGGCTGCGCCAGCGCCCGGTGTCCAGCCGAAAGGTCAGCTCGGCGCCCTGGATGCGCGCCCGGCGGATGTTGACGGCCTGGAAATCCTCGCCGGCAAAATCGATCAGGTCATCGATGCGGGTCTGGAACAGGCTCAGGCCCAGGCCGGCCTGATCGGCAAGCTGCCAGTCGGCCCCGGCCTCCAGCGAGACCGAGGTCTCCGGGTCCAGCTCCGGGTTGCCGGCGAAGGCGCCGAAAAAGCCGGGCGAGAACAGCTGGTTGAAGTTCGGTGCCCGGAACGCCCGCCCGGCCGAGGCGAACACTCGCCAGTCCTCGCCGGGTCGCCAGCCGGCGGCCAGGTTGCCGGTCAATGCGCTTCCGAACAACTCGTCCCGGTCGGCGCGCAGGCTGACCTCGTAGTCCAGCGCGCCGCGGCGCGCGTCGATGCCCGTCCAGGCGCCGAGGTTGGTGCGCGAATCCGACCAGCTGCCGCGGTCGACCGCCGACTCCTGCCAGGCGTCCACGCCGACCAGCCAGGCCGATTGGCGGCCAAGCGCGCGCTCGCCGATCAGTCCGGCCTGCAGGCGTCGGGTGTTGTTCTCGGCTCGGCCGAACGGGGTCTCGGACTCGAGGCGGTCGCGATACAGGCCGGTTGTCCCGGACCAGCGCCAGGCACCGATCGCGTCGAGCTGATACTCGAGCCGGGCGGCGTAGTTGCTGACCTCGGAAACGCCCTGGTCGAACTCGATCTCGCCGTCGCTGAGGCGGGCAGACCAGCTCAGCGCGCCGCGGCCGAGCCGGCTGGATCCGCCGGCGGCCGCGCTGAGCAGTTCCAGGCCGTCGTCGTCCGGATCGAAAGCAAAGCCGCGCTCGTTCTGGGCGGAAAAGCCGCCGACCCGGCGTCCGGCCACGCTCAGCCCGGCCGCCGATCCGCCGAAGCTGGCGCTCAGGCTGCGATCGCGGTAGCGACCATAGCCGGCGCGTACGCTCGTAGCGTCGGCCTGGCGGGTAAAGATCTGGATCACGCCGCCGATGGCGTCCGAGCCCCAGCGGGCCGCGCGCGGGCCGCGCACGATTTCGATACGCTCGACGATGGCCGGATCGATCAGTTCCCAGGCGAAGGCGCCGGTACCGGCGGCGGCCACGCGCACCCCGTCGACCAGGACCAGGACGTGGTTGGAGTTCGAACCGCGCAGGAACAGGCTGGTCTGCCCGCCCGGTCCGCCGGTGCGGACCACGTCCACGCCGGCCTGCCGGCGCAGCAGTTCCAGCAGATCCGGGGCCTGGGACAGCTCGATATCGGCGCGTGTGACGACGCTGGTTCGGGCAAGGGCCCGGTCGAGACTCTGGGCAAAACGACTCGCGGTGACGACGATGGTGTCGTCGGCCGATTCGGCCGCCGCAGACCAGGGAAGAAGAAACGAGACAACGAGACAACCGGCCAGAGGGAGGCCGATCACAGGACGTAACGACATGGTTGAAGCTCCTCGCGCTCACCCGCGCAATGCACCGGGGAGCAAGACAGGAGCGAAGCAAAGGCGGACCGGCACGCTCGGAAGACGGCGCCCAGGCTGCCTAACCCCGCGATTGCCCGCCGCAACCCGGTAGATCAAGACAGCACAGGCCGGTCTCCTGACTTTCGGCGGGCCGGCAGCGCGCTGCCGATTCCGGGCCCGACCCTTCCCCTGATCATCAGAGTGGTGGCCGTCGGGCCGCACCGATGAACCCATCGGCGCCGATTACAGTTGCGGGGGCAGTACCGGATTGTTCACCGGTTTCCCGTTTCACCCGGGCCTTGAAGGCCAGGGCACCTGCGCACGGACGTCGAACCCGGCTTCGTGCCGGATTCGACGCGAGGAGTATAGCTCAGGCCGCTTCGCGCTGCTCCGCGCGGGCGGCGTCGCCGGTCGGGGTCAGCCCGGCCTGAAGTTCGGCGTGATCGAAGTCGTCGACGGCGACGACCTCCATGCTGCGCTTGCGCACGTCCAGCAGCAGTTCCAGCTCCCGGTCATCGAGGATGTTGTGCTCGCGGGCCTGCGCGACCTGCTCTTCGTAGGTGCGCCCGCCGATCTGGCCGGCGCGCAGGGCCTTGAGCACCTTGCGGTCCAGCGGCTCGGCCGCGATCACCTTGGGCAGCAGCGTCTCCATCACCCCGACGGGATGGCCGCTGCGGTCGGATTTGTAGATGCCGCGGGTGAGTCGGTCGCGGGTTTCGGAAGGCGACAGCATCAGCGCGGCCACCTTGTGTCCCAGGCGGTCGTTCGGGGTCCGCTCCGAGCGGCCGGTCGGGAACACCATCAGGCGCAGGAACGGCCGGATCCAGGCGAACGGATAGTTGTCGATCACGCCGGCCAGGGCGTTCTGGATCCGGTAGATGGAATCGTGGAAGGCCCAGGCCAGGATCGGCTGGTCGGCCGCCGGCCGGCCCTCCTGTTCGAAGCGGCGCAGCATTGCCGAGCAGATGTAGATGTGGCTCAGGGCGTCGCCGAGGCGGGCCGAAATCTTTTCCTTCTGCTTGAGCTTGCCGCCGTAGGTCAGCATGGCGATGTCGGCCAGGAAGGCGAAGGCGGCCGAGTAGCGGCTGAGCTTGCGGTAGTACTTGCGCGTCTTGCGATCGCCGGGGACGGCGGCGAAGCGCCCGGAACTGGCCCCCAGGACCATCGAGCGAACGGCGCACGAGAAGCTGTGCCCGACGTGGGCAAACAGCAGCCGGTCAAACGTTTGCAGACGCTCGTCCTCGTCGGTGATCTGCAGCGCTTCGAGTTCCTTGAGCACGTAGGGATGGCAGCGGATCGCGCCCTGGCCGAAGATCATCAGCGAGCGGGTCAGGATGTTGGCGCCTTCGACCGTGATCCAGATCGGCGCACCCTGCCAGCCGCGGCCGAGATAATTCTTCGGCCCGAGGATGATGCCCTTGCCGCCATGGATGTCCATGGAATCCTTGAGAATCTCGCGGCTCAGCTCGGTCGCCCAGTACTTGGCGATGGCGCCCGGGACGGCCGGTTTCTCGCCGTCGTCGACGGCCGAGGCGGTCTGGCGACTGAGCGCACTGACCGCGTAGGTGTAGCCGGCGATGCGGGCCAGCGCCTCTTCCACGCCCTCGAAGCGGCCGATCGGCATGTTGAACTGCTTGCGGATGCGGGCATAGGCGCCGGTGGCCAGGGCCACGCTCTTGGCGCCCCCGGTGGACGAGGACGGCAGCGAGATCGCGCGACCGACCGACAGCGACTCGACCAGCATGCGCCAGCCCTGGCCGACAAACTCGGTGCCGCCGAGCAGGTAGTCCAGCGGCACGAACACGTCGGTGCCGACGATGGGGCCGTTCGGAAACGGGTTGTTGAGCGGGAAATGGCGACGCCCGATCTCCATGCCCGGGGTGTTGCGCGGCAGCAGGGCCAGGGTGATGCCGATGTCTTCGGTATCGCCGATCAGACCCTCGGGGTCATACAGGCGGAAGGCCAGACCAACCACCGTGGCGACGGGGGCCAGGGTGATGTAGCGCTTCTCGAAGTTCAGGCGGATTCCCAGGGTTTCCTGGCCGTTCCACTCGCCCTTGCAGACCACGCCGTAGTCGGAAATCGACGTGGCGTCCGAGCCGGCGGTGGTGCTGGTCAGCCCGAAGCACGGAATCTCGCGGCCGTCGGCCAGACGCGGCAGGTAATGGTCCTTCTGTTGCTGGGTGCCGTAGTGCAGCAGCAGTTCGGCCGGGCCGAGCGAATTGGGCACGGCGATGACCGAGCCCAGGGTAGAGCTCATGCCGGCGACCTTTTCCAGTACGGCGCGGTGAGCGACGGCGGAAAAGCCCAGGCCGCCGTACTCTTTCGGAATGATCATTCCGAAAAAGCCGTGTTTTTTCAGGTGTTCCCAGACATCCTCAGGCAGGTCGGCGCGGTAGTGGCTGACTTCCCACTCGTCGATCATGTCGCACAGTTTTTCCACCGGCCCGTCGAGGAACGCCTGCTCTTCGACGGTCAGCTCGTGCAGCGGCTTTTTGATCAGGCGCTGCCAGCGCGGACGGCCGGTGAACAATTCGCCTTCGAAACCGACCGTGCCGGCCTCGAGGGCGACCTGTTCGGTTTCCGAGATCTGCGGGACCATGCCGGCAAAGGCCTTGAGGACCGGCCGGGTCAGCAGTTCCCGCCGCCAGGGCCGATGATTCACGGGCACGGCCACGGCCAGGAAGACCAGCCAGGACAGGGTCAGGATGACCCAGCCGGGCTGGCCGGCAACGCTGAAGCCCAGCAGCACGGCGGCGATCACGCCGGTCCAGACCGGCACCTTGGCCTTGAAGAAGCCGCAGGTCAGCACCGCGGCCAGCACGACGGCAAAGAACAGCAGGGTCATCATGATGCTTTCGCTCCTTGATCTGCCTGGCGCCGCAGGAACGGCGTGATGGCAGCCAGAAAATGATCGTTGGCGTCGCCGGCCACCATGTGAGCGGCGTCGCCGACTTCGACGGTTTCGGCGTGCGGAGCCAGCTTGCGGAATTCCGACACGTGTTCGGCGCCGATCAGTTCGCTCATGCCGCCGGCGATCAGCAGGGTCGGGATCTTGAGCCGACGGCTGGCCGACTGCAGTCGAGACTGCAGGTTGGAGGATTTTTCCGCCAGGGCGAGCATGGCCGGGTCCCAGTGCCAGTACCAGCGGCCGTTGCGGGCCTGGCGAAGGTTGCGGTTCAGCCCGGTGCCGCTGGTGTTGCGGCGCCGATGGGGCAGGAAGGCGCGGACCGCTTCCTTGGCCTCGTCGAGCGACTCGAAACCCTCCGGATGCTGGCGCATGAACGCGAGCATGGCGGCCACGCCGCGCTCGTCCCAGCGCGGGGCGATGTCGACCAGGACCATCGCCCGCACATCCACTTTCGGTTTTTCGGAATGAGCGAGCAGGGCGGTCAGCCCGCCCATGGAGGCACCGATCACGATCGGTGGATTCGGCAGCGAGGCGCACACCCTGCGGAAGTCCTCGACGAATTGCTCGAAATCGTATTCCCCGCTGGGTGCCCGATCGCTTTCGCCGTGCCCGCGGGCGTCGTAGCTGACGGCCTGCCAGCCGGCCGCGGCCAGCCGCCAGCCGGTGTTTTCCCAGGCGTACTGAGTCTGGCCGAAGCCGTGCGCCATCAGCACGCAGGGCGCTCGGTCGTCCCCGTAGTAGCGCAGGTGCAGACGAATGCCGTCATCGGTCCAGATTTGACGGCGGCGGATTTCATCGTGTAGTTTGCGGACTGCTTCCATACGCTCCAGTATGGGGTTACCCTTCATGTTAGTCAATGCTGATGCAATGGAGTGGACCGGCCCCTTTTTCAAGTCATTGCGCCGGTCCACGTGAACATCGGCTACCATCCTGTCATGACCAAAGCCAGCACTGCAAACACCGCCTCGCTCGACCGCGTTTCCCTGACCCCGCAAGACTGGGAAAAGGCCGCCCTGGCCCTGATCGCCGAAAAGGGACTGGCCGCGCTGGCGGTGGAACCGCTGGCCCGCCGCCTCAACATCACCAAGGGCAGTTTCTACTGGCATTTCCCGGGCCGCGACGAGTTGCTGGCGGCCGCGCTCGAGCGCTGGGAAGGCCAGGATGCCGATCACCTGGAGCGCTCGCTGACCGTCGACGAACGGCCGGCCGAGCGTCTGGCCCAGTTCGTCTGGCGGACGAGCCGTCAAACCCTTACCCACCGAGTGTATCTGGCCTTGTGCGCCGTGCCCGAAGACGCGCGCGTCGGTCCGGTGCTGCGGCGCGTCACGACGCGCCGCATCCAGTATCTTGCGGCCGCCTTCGAGGAACTCGGCCTGGTCGCCGACGAGGCCTTGCGGCGAGCCACGCTGGTGTACTCCGGCTACGTTGGCTATCTGCAGCTGCAGGCCCAGGGGCTGGTTCCCGACCGCGACGAGCCCGAATTCGATGCCTACGTCGAGCACGTCATCGACAGCCTCATCACCCGGATGCCGCAAACAACCGTCTGAGCCCCGGCGTCAGGATCGATGGGGCAGGGCGAGATAGTCCCGGCTTTGCATCTCGATCAGGCGCGAGACCGTGCGCTCGAACGGCTGCGTCAGCCGACTGCCTGAATAGGCCTCCGCGATCGGCACCGCCGCAACGATGATGAGCTTGACGGCGCGGTCGTAGCACTCATCGACCAGGTGAATGAAGCGCCGCACCGCGTTGGCGTCGTCGTCGTCCATGGCCGGCACGCCCTGCACGATCAGGGTCGAGAAGCGGCGGCTCAGCTCGATGTAATCGGCACTGGAGCGGTGCCCCCGGCACAGCGTGTCGAAATCGAACCAGGCGACCGAGCCGGCCCGTCGGCACGGCTGGACGTCGCGTCCGCGAATGCGCAGCGGCGCTTCCGAGACCGATTCGCCGGCGGCCAGGGAGCGAAACTCCTCGCCGAGCTCGGCCACGTTGGCGGCGTTTTGCGGGTACAGCCAGGTCGGGTGGCGGATCAACTCACGCAGGCGGTAGTCTTCCTCGGCGTCCAGCGCGACGCTTTCACAGTGGGCCTGGATCGCTTCGATGGCGGGCACGAACCGGGCCCGCTGCAGCCCGTCGGAATAGAGTTCGTCGGGAACGGTGTTGGACGTGGCCACCAGGGTCAGGCCCCGTTCGAACAAGGCCTGGAGAAGTTCGCCCAGGATCATGGCGTCGCCAATGTCGCTGACGTGAAACTCGTCGAAACAGAGCACCCGGTAGCGCGTGGTCATCTCTCTGGCGATCGCCTTGAGCGGATCGCGTCGTCCCTCCAGTTCCTTCAGACGGCGGTGGACCCGGTCCATGAAACGATGGAAGTGGAGGCGTTCGACGGCAACGTCTTCAGCCGCCAGGCTCTCGACGAGCAGGTCCATCAGCATGGTCTTGCCGCGCCCGACCGGGCCATGCAGGTACAGGCCGGTAACGGCCACTGGCCGGCCGCGCAGGCGCCCGAGGAGTCGTCCGACCAGGCCGGGGCCTGAGTCGGTCAGGTGTTCGTGGAGAGACTGGAGACGTTCAACGACCCGCTGCTGCTGAGGATCGGGCAGAAGCTCACCGGACTCGATCAATGCGCGCCAGCGCGGCAGCGGGCCGTTGCCCTCGAGTTTGCCCACGCCCGCGCGCTCCCCCGGTTCAGGGCAGGCTGGATTGAACGTGGTTCTTGAGCAGGCCGCGCAGGTCCATCAGCCGCCGATGGAAGAAATGGCCGGCCTCTTCCATGATGACCAGATCCGGCGACTGATCCAGCCCCTGGGCCCACTTCTCCACCGCATCGGCCGAAACCACGTCGTCTTCGTCGCCCTGGACGACCAGCCAAGGGCAGTTGGGCGGCAGCAACTCCTCGAAGCCCGAGCGCTCGACCGGCGGCGCGATGGTGATGAGCTGGCGCACCGGCAGGTTCTGGGCGGCTTTCAGGGCCACGAAGGCGCCAAAGGAGAAACCACCCAGCCACAAATCATCATCTGGGCGGGTTCGCTGGACCCAGTCCACCACGGCCAGCAGGTCGTCGACTTCGCCGTTGCCCTCGTCGTACTCCCCTTCGCTATCGCCGACACCGCGGAAGTTGAATCGCACCGTGGACAGACCCAGCTCGCGCATGGCCCGTTCCATAATCGTGACGACCTTGTTGCGCAGGGTGCCGCCGTGGAGCGGATGCGGGTGGCACAGAACGATCGTCGCCGCTCGCTCGGAACCCGGTTCGGCCACGTCGGCCAGACACTCCAGCCGACCGGCCGGGCCGGTCAGGAAGAATTCGGTGTTCTCGTTCGGAAATTGCTGCGGATCCAGCACGGTTCGAAGTCCCTGACGCCAGCGGCGCCCACCCATCAGCGGATCGACATGATAACGCACATGGCCCGGCCCTGATTCAGGCCCGGCCCGCTACCCTAGTCCAGCATGTCGAGCATGAAGGCAACCGAGACCTCGATCTGCTCGTCGGTCAGATCGCGGCGGCCGCCACGCGGCGGCATCGCGCCAATTCCACTGATGGCGTTGGCGACCAGGGTCTCCTTGCCTTTCTCCAGCCGGCCGGCCCAGGCGCTGGCCTCCATCAGCGGAGCACCCGCCGCACCTGCTTCGTGACAGGTGCCGCAGGCCCGGTCGTAAATCAGCTGCCCGTCGAGCGAGCCGTCGAACGCGGCCGCCACGGCGGTGTCCGCGGCTGCCGCCTCGCGCGCTGCCTGGGCGGCAGCGCGGCCCGTCTCGCCGGCAAAGACGCCGGCCACGGGCGCCAGGCGTTCGCTGCGGGCCACGTCCCGGGCCTGCGATTCCGGACGGTCCAGGGTGTTGTGGATGGCCATGGCCACGAAAATGATGATCACGGCGAATACGGCCAGGAACACGATCACCAGGCTGAAGCGCTTGAGAAAGATTTGGTCGTCTGCTGCGGACACGCTGTTGAAATCCTCGCAAATGGCGTTGAACGGTCCGGCCAAAAGCAGCCGAACCGGGGTATCCGTAAATTATAGCTCAGGCCTTACCGAAACAGCGGCAACGGGTCGGCTTTGGTCCAGCGCCCGAACGCGCTGGGTCAGGCGGGCCCCCACCAGCGCTCCGAGCAGCGGCGTCAAGCCGAACAAAAGCACGGTCGAATCGGACAGCCCGCCCACCAGCGCCGCCAGCGCTGGAGCCGCTCCGCAGCCCAGTCCGACCAGCACGGCAAGGCCGGCCAGCCGGCCCTGGGCCGCAGCCATGGCCCCGCCCGGGATCGCGGCGAACAGCCAGACGCAGATCAGCACCAGCTCGGCCCAACCGGCCAGCGGCTGCCCGGATGCCAGCACCGCCATCAGCGCCGGTGCGCCGCTGACCAGCTGGATCAGCGCCAGCAAGGCCTCGGCCAGCACGACGCTGACCGCGAGCCCGGCGACCACGCTCCCAATCCAGCGCAGGATCGTGCTCATGCGGCGGTCAACTCACCTGGCGGGCGAAAAACAGCAGCAGAATGCCCCCGAGAATGACTCGGTACACGACGAACGGCTGCATCCCGATCCGCCGGATGAACGCCAAAAAATAATGAATGCAGGCATAGGTGCTGACCAGGGCCACGATGAAACCGACCGCCAGGACCGCAGGTTCGGTCTCGAGGCCGGTGTGCAGCAGCCCGCGTGCGCCCAGCAGCCCGGCGGCGGCGATGATCGGCACCGACAGCAGGAACGAAAACCGCGCGGCCGATTCTCGGTTCATGCCCAGGAACAGGGCGGCGGTGATGGTGATCCCGGAGCGCGACGTGCCGGGAATCAGGGCCAGGGCCTGGGCGAAGCCGATGATCAGAACGTCCTTCAGGGTCAGGCTGTATTCGTCGCGCGCGCCGCGATGGCGCCAGTCGGCCCAGCCCAGCAACAGCCCGAAACCGATCAGGGCCGACCCCATGATCGCCGGGCTGCGCAGGGCGGCCTCGGCAAGATCCTTCAGCCACAGCCCGAGAATCCCGGCCGGAATGGTGCCGATGATGATCCACCAGCCCAGGCGCGAGTCGGCGGTCCGTCCGCCACCGGCCAGCGATGCGCACCAGTCGCGCCCCATGGCCCAAAGCTCCCGGCGAAAGTAGGCCACCACCGCGACCAGAGACCCGGCATGCAGCAGGATGTCGAAGTCCAGCCCCTGATACTCGTGCCCGGTAAACAGCGAGTACAGCACCAGGTGAGCCTGGCTGGATACCGGCAGGAATTCGGTCAGACCCTGAATCAGGGCGAGAAGGGCGGCTTGCACGGCGTCCATGGCCGCGAAGTCTACCCCATTGCGGCCGACCTGGCCCGCCGGCCCTGCCGCCGACCCGGCCTGGCGCAGAGCGCCGCTGCACGTGCGTCCCGATCCGCATCTGCGCTATACTTTCTCACCTTCGCGCCCGTAGCTCAGCTGGATAGAGTACTGCCCTCCGAAGGCAGGGGTCGCAGGTTCGAATCCTGCCGGGCGCGCCAGATACGCAAAAGGTCCCGCGAAGCGGGGTTTCTGCGTATCTGGGGTGCCGGGTGGCTCGATGAGGACCTGAAGGTTCGAACCGAGCGGCCGCAGCAATCCTGCCACGCGCGCGGTTCAGTTCTGGTTTATTCTGCACGTGGCCCACTGTCCGTGGACCCCGCTGCTGTCGTTTTTCGAGGAGAACTGCAATGAAAAGTACCGCTTTCTTCGTGCTGGCCCTGTTGCTGGCGGCATTCCTGAGCCCGGCGCTGGCCGACAACGATCAATGCCTGATGTGCCACCGCGCCATGGCCGAGACGCCGGTCCCGGCCCACCAGAACTGCATGATCTGCCACGGTGACGGCGCCGACGAGCACATGGCGAACATCCGCGTCCCGCCGGAGCCCGTCGCCGATGAGACCTGCACGATGTGCCATCGGAAGAACGAAGAGTTTCTGGCCATTTCCGCCC
>PWJA01000034.1 GCA_003560975.1 Gammaproteobacteria bacterium | reverse complement strand
GTGTTTGGCACGGGGATGCTGACCGCACCTGCCATTGGCGGCTTGATCGGTCACCCACGCTCATCGAATACACCATTGTAACCCTCTCGGAATGCGATGTTGATCCTGCAGAAATACCTGTTTCGCGAAGGTTTGCTGGCCAGCCTGGCCAGCCTGGTGGTGTTCATGGTCATCATTCTCGCGCTGTTCTTTGCCGAGGTGATGGGCGATGCCGCCCAGGGGCGTCTTCCCGCGTCCAGCATTCTGCTGCTGCTGTTGCTGCGCCTGCCTGAAGCCTTGCAGATGGTGGCGCCGCTGGCATTGATGACCGGTGTGCTACTGACCTGGGGGCGCTTGGGCGAGCAGTCTGAACTGGCCGTGATGCGGGGTGGCGGTCTGGCATTCAGCCGCGCGCTGTTGCCGGTGTCGGGCTTGGCCCTATGCTGGGCTGCGGGTTTGCTGGCGGTATCCGGTTGGCTGGCGCCGTATGCCAGTGAGCGCACCGGTCTGATGCTCGAGGACGCTGCTCGTCAGGCCTTGTTGTCCGGGCTGCAACCAGGGCGATTCAACAAAATGGATCAGGGCAGGCTAACGGTCTATGTCGGTCAGGTCGATCGGGCGGATGGTAGTCTGGGCGATATCCTGGTGCAGTTCGACGATGAACGATATCCGGAGCTGTTGACGGCCAGCAGAGGCCGGCTCTGGATAGATCAGGAAGACGGCACCCGTTACCTGTCCTTGTTCGATGGCCAGCAGGTTCAGCATGCGAGTGAGCGCGGCGATAGCGGGATGCGGGAAATCCGTTTCGAGCGAAACGATGTGCGTTTGCCGCAGCCGGTTCTGGATGGTTTTGGTGAGGAGACGGCCAAGCCGTTGCCGGCATTGTGGCCGACTTCGACGGCTGCCGAGTTTCGCGAACTGCACTGGCGTTTGGCATCACCGATAGCTGCGCTCATGTTGGCATTGCTTGCTGTTGCACTCGCTGTTCGATTGCCGCGGCAGGGTCGCTTTGGCAGCCTTGTACTGGCTTTGTTGATCTACCTGGTTTACAGCAATGCCATCCATGCCGGTTTGCTCTGGATGGAGCAGAGAAATGTACATTCAGGCCTCGGACTATGGCCGCTGCACTGGGTTTTGGTTCTGATCATGGCCGTGATGCTGATTCGGCAGTGGCGACGATGGTAGGCGTGGGGCTTCTGACTCGCTATGTGGTTGGCCGGGTATTGCTGGGTGTGTTGGCAGTCAGCGTGCTTCTGGTTGGTCTTTACACGCTGGTCGAGCTGGTGCGCGAAACCAGGGCGCTGGAAGCGGGCTATGGTCTTGTCCAGATGCTCTGGTACCTCATCCAGACCATGCCACGGCGGCTCTACGACGTTTTTCCGTTTGCCGCGTTGATCGGGGCATTGATGGGGCTGGGGGTCCTGGCTGCGGGCAATGAGCTGGTCGCCATGCGGGCAGCGGGCTTCGATCGTCTTCAGGTGTCACTGCGTGCGCTGCTGGCCATTGTCCTTTGCCTGGTCTTGCTGGTGCTGCTCTCTGAGAGCACCATTCCACGCCTGGAAAGCCAGGCACGGGCGGACAGAGAGGCCGCCCGTAGTGGCCAGGTTTATCAGGGAGAGTTCGGGTCTCTTTGGCTGCGCGACGGACCGCGTGTAATTCGGATCGGTTACTCGGCCTGGTTGCCCAGCGACCAGCTGGAGTTTGGCGAGCTGCTGATTTACCAGTTGAGCAACGATATGCGTCTGGCCGAAATCATTACGGCCGAACGCGCTCGGCATGATGGTGTTGCCTGGCAGCTCGAACAGGTCGAACGCTGGCCGGTCAATGATCGATCCGGGCGGCAGCTGTTCGACAGCCTGGAAATGGGGTCGGGGTTGAGCCCGGAACTGTTTGCCGCCACCGTCGCCCGGCCGCGGCTGCTGCCCACTGCAGACCTGCTGGAGATGCTCAAGTTTCTTCAGCGCAACGAGCTCGACACGCTGCCTTATCAGCGCGCGCTGTGGTCACGAATTGTTTATCCGCTGAACGTGCTGGTCATGGTGCTGGTTGGCCTGCCTTTTGTCTTTCGTGGGAGTCGTCAGCAGGGGCAGGGATTGCGCTTGTTTGTTGGTGTTGGGTTGGGTTTGCTCGTGTTCGTGCTTGTGCGTTTGTTTGAGGGTCTGGCCGCGGTCATACCGATTCCGGTCTGGCTGACTGCCTTTTTGCCGGCATTGGTGATTGCATCCGGCATGGTGGTGGTTGCGCGACGCTTGTAGTGAGCGCGACGATCTCGAAGCAGAGGTTGGTTGGGTCGCTGACTTGATTTTCGCGTTCTAGTTTTTGACTTTGGTCTGTTTGGGTTTTCTTTTTTCCGCTTTCGTTACCACCAGCTGGGTACCACTGGCCAGGTCATGCCAGGTTTTGCGTTGTGGGTGGATCAGGCTCCAGGCGAAGCCGAGCCCCAGTGTGCCTAGCGAAGCGATTGCTACGACGAAGCGGACCAGGGAAGTCAACCAGCTGATGGGTTGTTGCGTTCCCTGGATGCGAATGTGCCAGGCCTTCATGCCCAGTGTCTGACCGCCACGCCAGGAGATGGCGAAGTAGGCCCAGGCCACGACCAGTAGGTAGAGTTGGAAGACAGGGTTGGATGCATTGACTTCCGAGCCCAGCGGAATGACCACAATCGTGGCTGCGATCATCCAGAGACCGACAAGTAGTAAACCGTCGTAGATCATCGCGGTGAGACGGCGCAGCAGCCCGCAGAGCTTGGGAGTTGCTTGTGCTGTCACAGGGCTTGAAGCATCACTGGACAATGATTTGACCTCGATTCATCTAGTGGTTATGGTTCGATAGTGTACGTTGTCAGCCTTGATCCAAGATCAAGTGCTTTCAATGTTGGCTGCCGTTTCGTGTCCAATTTCTATCTGGATACCGTGTGGGCAGACTTGGGCCAGGTATTTTAAGGGGCACCTTTGCAAGAATCTCGTGTCTTGGTTATTGCTGAATTTGTTTAAACATCACGAAAAACCCGGCAAAGCGTTATCGTTCCGGCGCGTGTCGCGCTTGACATGTTCAGTAAAGCCTGATATTCGACTGGCAATGGTAAGATACAAGCGCAGCCGATGAGTTGCGTCATGATGTGAGGGAAGCTCGGGGCCGCTGCTCCAGCCTGTAATCTAAAACAGACTAGTCTTGTCAAGACCGAGGAGGTCAGTACTGATGCAAACTAACGAAGAAACCCGTTTGGACCAGCAGGTTGCCGCAGACGGCAGCCCTGCAGCCGGGGGTCCCGAAGCGTCTGAGGAGCCAAACGCGAAGGCTGCCAAGAAGAAAGCTTCCAAGAAGAAGGCCGGCAAGAAGAAGGCTTCGAAAAAGAAGGCTTCCAAGAAAAAAGCCGGCAAGAAGAAGGCTTCAAAGAAGAAGACTTCCAAGAAAAAAGCTGGCAAGAAGAAGGCTTCGAAAAAGAAGGCCTCCAAGAAAAAAGCTGGCAAGAAAAAGGCTTCCAAGAAAAAAGTCGGCAAGAAGAAGGCTTCCAAGAAAAAAGCTGGCAAGAAGAAGGCATCCAAGAAGAAGCGCGGCAAGAAGAAGGCTGGCGCGGTCGCGGCGGCTGATCCCTACGCAGCCATGCTCGTTGCCCTTGAGGACCTGACCGATGCGGTGAAATCGCTGGCCACTCAGCAGATTGCTCATCAGCGTCAGGCCGTCGAGGACCTTCGGGCTACCGCACGTGCCAAGATCTCGGATCTGGAAGAGGCTGCGCAAAATAGCCTTGCTCGTTTGACTCGAAAGGGTTAAACCTGCAGCAATGGCGGCCCTGGCGGGAAGCGACAGCCAGGCCAAGGCATCGGTCAGTCCGGATGTGATCCGGCTGATCGATGCGTTTGCTGATGCCGTCTGGTCCGAACGAGGACTGGCGGCATTGACGTTGGAAGCTTACCGCCAGGACTTGCTCGGCCTCGCGAGGTATGCAGCTTGCCCCTGGCCTGACATCGACAAGCAACGTGTTCTGGCCTGGATGGCTTTCAGAATGCGACGCGGTGATGCAGTGTCCAGTCTCACTCGAGCGTTGTCCTGCCTGCGACAGTTTTTCAGCTGGGCACTGCGCCAGGGCGAGGTTCCCGCCAACCCCATGCTGGATATCGAAGGGCCGCGCCGTGTCGGTCGCCTGCCGCAGGTGTTGTCCGAGGCGTCTATAGATAACCTGTTGGCGCAGCCGGCTGGTGAGGCTGCCCTTGATCTTCGCGACAAGGCCTTGCTTGAGACCCTCTACGCCACCGGCCTTAGGGTCAGTGAGCTGGTCGGGCTGACT
>PWJA01000166.1 GCA_003560975.1 Gammaproteobacteria bacterium | reverse complement strand
GCGCTGCCCTCGCTGCCGCCGATGGTCAGGCTGGCCTGCCCGTCATCGGCCGCCCGTCGGTGGCGCTGGGTCAGCGGCAGCAGTTTGCCGGCCACGGCCTTGGCGAGCAGATCGCCGCGCGCGATGCGGATCAGCAGATCCTCCAGCCGATCCAGACCGGACTTTTTCAGATAGCGATCCAGGCGCCGCTGCGAAATCATTTCCAGCGAATAGCCGCGCTGTCCCAGGGCCTCGTCGAGCAGACGATCGCCGATTGCCACCGAGTCCGCCTGCTCGAGGTTTTTCATGTGGCCCCGGATCGCGGCGCGCGCCTTGGAGGTCACGACGAACTCCAGCCATTCCGGCTGCGGATGGGCTCCTTCGCGGGTGATGATCTCGATCGTCTGGCCGTTTTCCAGGCGGGTGTTGAGCGGCATGGCCATGCCGTCGATGCGCGCGCCCACGGCCTGGTTGCCGACGTCGGTATGAATGGCGTAGGCAAAATCCAGCGCGCAGGAATCGTCTTTCAGATCGATGATCTTGCCGCGCGGCGTGAACACGAAAATCTCGTCGGGGAACAGCTCGGCCCGGGCCGTGTCCATGAATTCCCCCGAGTCCGGCGCACGCGACTGGGTCTCGACCAGCTTCAGCAACCAGTCGCGCGCCCGCACCGCCGTCGAGCGATCGGGCGCTGCCTTGTACAGCCAGTGCGCGGCCGCGCCCTTTTCCGCGACCAGGTCCATCTCCTCGGTCCGGATCTGTATCTCCACCGGCACCCCGAACGGCGAATTCAGGACGGTGTGCAGGGACTGGTAGCCGTTGGCCTTGGGCAGGGCGATGTAGTCCTTGAAGCTGCCCGGCTTGGGTTTGTAGAGGGTGTGGGCCACGCCGAGGGCCTGGTAGCAGTGCGGCTCGGAGTGGGTCACGATGCGAAACGCGTACACGTCCATGACCCGTTCGTAGGGCACGCTCTTGTCGCGCATCTTGCAGTAAATGCTGTACGGGGTCTTGGTCCGGCCCTCGATACGGCAGGGGATGCCCGCCTCGCCGAGGCGTTTTTTCAGATCCCCGGTAATCTTGTCGATCACTTCCTGGCGGTTGCCGGCCAGCTTGGCCACGCGCCGGGTGATGACCTTGTGCCGGTTCGGGTAGAGATTGGCGAAGCCGAGTTCTTCGAGGTCTTCCTTGAGCGCATTCATGCCCAGCCGTTCGGCGATCGGGGCATAGATCTGCAGGGTTTCGCGCGAAATTCGCCGGCGCGAATCCGGCGACATGGCGCCGATCGTGCGCATGTTGTGCAGGCGGTCGGCCAGCTTGATGAAGATCACCCGCAGATCGCGGCTCATCGCCAGCAGCAGCTTGCGGAAGCTCTCCGCATCGGCTTCCAGCCGGGTGCGGAACTTCATCTTGTCGAGCTTGGTAACCCCCTCGACCAGCTTGGCCACGTCGGCGCCGAAATCCCGGGCCAGGTCCGCGTGCTCGACCGGCGTGTCTTCGATGGTGTCGTGGAGAATCGCCGCCGCGACGGTCTGGTGGTCCATGCGCATCCCGGCCAGAATGCGGGAAACGGCGACCGGGTGAAAAATGTAGGGCTCGCCGGAGCGGCGCGTCTGGCCTTCGTGGGCGGCCGCACCGGCTTCGTAGGCGCGCAGCACCAGGGCAACCTGCTCGGGTTCCAGGTAGGTGTTGAGCAGATCCCTCAGTTCACGGACGGGCGCCGGCAGCATGCCGCGATTGCGACGCTGGCCGCTCAGTCGTCGTCGTCGGCCGGCGGCGGCGGCACTTCGGCCTGCATGGCCGCCAGGCGGGCATCGAGGTCGGCCTGAAGTTCGGCAATGTTGTCGTCGTTGACCTTGTCGTCGGCGATCTCGCGCAGGGCGATGACGGTCGGCTTGTCGGATTCTTCGTCGACGAGCGGATCGGCGCCGTTGGCGATCATGCGGGCGCGCTGGGCCGCGGTGACGACCAGTTCAAAACGATTGGGGACCGCGTCGATGCAGTCTTCTACGGTAACTCGTGCCATGGGAAGCGTTTCACCTTCAATGTCAATCCTCTATTGTAAGCCCCGCGGGCGTTTCATCCAATAGGCGGCGAACGCGGGCCTGCTGGCGCGAACGGCGCAGCGGCCAGGCCGAGACGATGGCGGTCAGTTCGGCAAGCGCTCGATCGAAATCGTCGTTGACGACCATCCAGCCGAAATTGCCGCAGGCTTCGATTTCGCGGCGCGCCTCGCCGAGCCGGCGGCGAATCACCTCCGGCGCATCGGAGCCGCGGTTTTCGAGACGCTCCTTGAGCGCGCCCATGGACGGCGGCAGGATGAAAATGGTGCAGACCTGCGGAAAGTGCCGGATCACCTGCTCGGCTCCCTGCACGTCGATCTCCAGCAGTACGTCGTGGCCGCGCTCCCACAAGGCCTCGACGCGATCGCGCGCCGTCCCGTAGAAGTTGCCGAATACTTCGGCGTGTTCCAGGTACCGATCCTCGACGATCCCGCGGCGGAACGTCTCGACATCGACAAAGTGGTATTGCTGGCCGTCGATTTCGTCGCGCCGGGCCGGCCGGGTGGTGTCGGACACCGACAGCGCCAGCCCCGGCAGGCGGGCCAGCAAGGCCCGAATCAGGCTGGTCTTGCCGGTGCCGCTGGGCGCGGCGATGACGTAGAGCTCTCCCCTACTCGACATTCTGGATCTGCTCGCGCATCTGTTCGATCAACACCTTGAGCTCGACCGCGGCCTGACCGGTCTCGACCACCGCGGCCTTCGAGCCCAGGGTGTTGGCCTCGCGATTGAGTTCCTGCATCAGAAAATCCAGGCGCCGCCCGACCGGCTCATCGAGATTCATGACCCGCCGAATCTCGGCCACGTGCACGCCCAGCCGGTCCAGTTCCTCGTCGACGTCGAGCTTTTGCAGCTGGAGCACGACTTCCTGCTCGATCCGACCGGGCTCGACCGCGCTGTCGAGCGCGGCCAGGCGGTCGCGGAAGCGCTGATCGAGCGCGCTGCGGATTTCGGGAAGGTGGGCGCGAACCTGCTCGATCTGGACTTCGATGCCGTCCAGGCGCGCCCCGATCATCTCGGCGATGGCCGCGCCTTCCTGCGCGCGCGCCTCGACCAGAGCGGTCAGGGCCGCGTCGAGCAGTTCGACGGCGGCGGCGCGCTCGGTCTCGAAATCCGGACGCTCCTGGATGACCAGCCCCGGCCAGCTCAGCAGATGCACCATGTCCGGCTCGGCCGCGCCGCCGCTGTGCCGACCCAGCTGCCGGACCAGCCGGCCCAGGCTTTCGGCCAGGGTTTCGTTGAGCTTGAGGTCGGCCGATTCCACGACCGCATCGGCCTGGAAACGCAGGCCCGCCTCGACCTTGCCGCGATTCAGACGCTGCTTGAAGGCCTGGCGAATGTCCGGCTCGAGCTGGCGGAAATCCTCGGGCAGGCGCAGGCTCAGTTCCAGGTAGCGCTGGTTGACCGAGCGCAACTCCCAGGTCAGCCGCCCGCGACGGGTCTGGACGGAGCGCTGCGCGTAGGCGGTCATGCTGCGAATCATGCCGGGAGGCCCATCGGGTTCGAATCGCCTGCCATGGTAACCTTGCCGCCCGCGAAAAAGGAAAGCATTGCATGGGAAACAGACCGTCCGGCCGCTCGCCGGATCAGTTGCGTCCGGTGGTCATCGAGCGCCACTACACCAAACACGCCGAAGGCTCGGTCCTGATCAGCTGCGGCGAGACCCGCGTGCTGTGCACGGCCAGCGTCGAGCCGCGCGTGCCGCCGTGGCTGCGCGGCAAGGGCTCGGGCTGGGTGACGGCCGAGTACGGCATGCTGCCGCGCGCGACCGGAACGCGCAACCAGCGCGAAGCCAGCCGCGGACGGCAGGGCGGCCGGACCCTGGAAATCCAGCGCCTGATCGGGCGCAGCCTGCGATCGGTGATTGACCTGGAAGCCATCGGCGAGCGTTCGATCACGCTCGACTGCGACGTTCTCCAGGCCGACGGCGGCACCCGGACGGCCTCGATCACCGGCGCCTACGTGGCCCTGGTCGACGCGGTCGATCAGCTGTTCGACGCCGGCAAGATCAAGCGCAACGCCGTCCATGGCCAGGTCGCGGCGGTGTCGGTCGGCATGCTCGGCAGCGAGGCGGTGCTGGACCTGGACTACGCCGAGGACTCCACCGCTGACACCGACCTGAACGTGGTCATGAACGACGGCGGCGGCCTGATCGAAATCCAGGGCACGGCCGAGGGCCACGCCTTCCACCGCCACGAACTCGACGCCATGCTGGCCCTGGCCGAAAAAGGAATCGCCGAGCTG
>PWJA01000266.1 GCA_003560975.1 Gammaproteobacteria bacterium | reverse complement strand
GAAGTCAGCCTGGGCAACCCGGACCTTGACGCGGCCTACGCCCACAACCTGGACGTGATGTTCGACTACTTCATCCGTCCGGTCGGTGTGATCTCGGTGGGTGCGTTCTACAAGCATATTGATGATGTGATTTTCGAGGTGACTGGATTGCGGCCCTTCGAGGGGCAGGAATGGGAGGTCACTCAGCCCGAGAACGGCGGCAGTGGCTATGTCATGGGCATCGAGCTGAACTGGCAGCAGGTGTTTGCCAATTTGCCCGATCCGTTCGACGGGCTCGGCGCGTTTGCCACGTTTACGTTCGTTGACTCGGAAGCGGATCTGCCGCGCGGGCTGGGCAAGGTGCGTCTGCCGGGCCAGTCTGATCAGATCTACAACCTGGGCGTGTTCTACGAGAAAGCCGGATTCAGCGCACGCCTGGCCTATAACTGGCGCAGCAAGTTTGTCGACTCGGTCAGCCTGGCCGGTCGTGAGTTCGACGTCTACTGGGATGAGCGCGGCCAACTGGACTTCACCACCAGCTATCAGCTGACCGACACCTTCCAGATTTATGGTGAGGCGTCCAACCTGACCGACAGTCGCCAGAACCGCTTTAGCGGTAGCGAAGACCGCGTTTATGAGCGGGAAGGCTTCGGTCGCTTCTGGCAGGTGGGATTGCGCGCTTCTTTTTGAGGCGTAGAAAAACCGCTGCCGCGAAATGCCGCGGCAGTCGACCGGCCTGGGATGCCCCTGCGGGTGCCCGGGCCTTCGTCGTGAATACCGATTTGCCTTGAATTTTCTGGAAAGGAGTGGTCATTGAAACCCGCATATCTGATCTCGTTATTGGTCGTGCTTGGTCTGATCGGCATGGTCCCGACAGCCGCGGCGCAGAGCCGCAATACCCTGGTGCCAGCGGGTCATCTGCAATACGCGCCGGGCCCGATTCCTGATCGAGTCATCCTGGTGCTGGCGCAGAACCCTGAATCGAGCCAGACCGTCAACTGGCGCACCAACTATGCCGTCGACGAAGCCCTCGCTCAGATCACCGAGGCTCACGACGGGCCGGGGCTGCATCTGACCGCGCGCGAGGTGACCGGTACCACCCGGCCACGCACCAGCGAAAGCGGGCTGGCGCATCATCACTCAGTGACCTTCGATGGTTTGCGCCCGAACACGCTGTACGCCTACCGCGTTCGCGGGCAGGATACCTGGAGTGAGTGGTTCCAGTTCCGCACTGCACGCCAAAGTTTTTCGCCTTTCACCTTCATCTATTTCGGCGACGCGCAAAACTCGGTACGCAGCCATTTCTCGCGGGTGATTCGAGAAGCTTTCATGCAGACCATCAATCCGGCGTTCATGCTGCACGCGGGTGACCTGGTCAATCTGCGTCGAGGCATCCATGGTGACGAGTGGGGCGAGTGGTTCGATGCCGGCGCCTTCATCAACGCCATGGTGCCGAGTTTTCCCGTGGCCGGCAACCACGAATTCGTCTACGAGACCGACGAGGCGGGTGAACGCACGCGTGTGCTCTCAGAGTTCTGGGAAGCCCAGTTTTCGGTCGCCGGCAACGGTCCGCCAGGACACCGCGAAACGGTCTACTTCGTCGAGTACCAGGACGTGCTCTTCGTGGCGCTGGATTCGATGCGGGCCATCGACAGCGAGGAGTCGGCTATCGTCCAGGCGCGCTGGCTCGAGGAGGTGCTGGGCCGCAAGGACTACCGCTGGGTTTTCGTCAGCCACCACCACCCGATCCACTCGGTCTCGCTTGGACGCGACAATCCGGCGTTGCGCGAACACTGGATGCCGATCTATCAGCGCCATGGCGTCGACATGGTGCTGCAGGGTCATGACCATACCTATGGGCGCGGTGCCAATGTGCCCGAAGGAGCGATGATGGTGGATCAAACTGTTGGAACGGTGTACGTGGTGTCCGTGGCCGGACCCAAGATGTATTTCGTTTCGGATGTCGCGCGGCAACGCATGGACCGGCTGGGCGAAGACGTTCAGCTTTATCAGCACATCGAAGTGGAGGAAGACCGTATCCGCTTCGAATCGCGCACAGTCACGGGTCGTGTCTACGATGCCTTTCACCTGGTCAGGGAGTCGGATGGTCGCAACCGGCTTGAAGAGCGTCTTCCAACCGGCATGATCGAGCGCATCTGCACCAACCCCGATCGCGAGCGCGAGGATCGCTGTTGGCAGGGTACGGAGCTGGTCGACTGAAGGGGCTGTCTTGATGGTCAGGTGGGCCCTGGTGGCAGTGCTCATGATGAGCCTGTTGGCGGCCTGCGATTACGGCGGTCAGGAAGCGTTGCCGGATGCCACGGAGGCGGCTGCGGAGCAGGACTCCCGGCCGTTGATGCTCTGGGCCGAGGGTCTGGAGGTCGCCACCGGACCATGGCCGGATGTGGCCTATCGGGCTGAACTGGAAAGCCCGGTTACCGCACTGGCGGTCCTCAATCATCAACTGCTCGCGGCCACCGAAGACGGGGTTGTTCGTCAGTTGATCCCTGTGCAGGTTGCGGACGGGGGACGCCTGGCACCGACCCGACAAGTCCGCCTGGGCTGTCGTATCGAGGCCATGATTGGGCAGGCTCGCTCCTTATGGGTTTCTTACCGCGCTTGCTCAGACGAGTCCTTGCACGTGGCGGAGATGCAACTCCCTGACCTGAAGCTGATCCGCCAGCGCAAAATTGCGACCGACCACGTCGGGCCCGTGTCCATGGCGCTGGGCGAAGATCACCTGTTCTTGCTGAATTCGGATCCGTTCGAATTGAGCCGATTGCGACAGGCTGATCTGACCCCGGTTGGCCGTATCGACCTGCGACAGGGCAGCCGGCCATCTTTCGGTCACGGCGAGCTGTTGATTGTCAACGAATTGATCTGGGTGGTCGATCATTATCGAGACCACCTCGTTCAGGTTCGACCGCAAACCCTCACCATCAAGCTGACCCGCAGTTTCGCCTCGATGGAGATGCCAGGTCGGATCAGCAGTTGCCGGCTTGCTGCTGACCAGAGCCACTTTTACTGCCTGGTCGGTGGCGCGCTGTACCTCGGCAATCCGCAATCCATGCAGGCGCGCAAAATACAGGCGCCGACCGCTGCATCGCGGTTCTTGTTGCTGGCTGATCAACAACAGATCATTCTCGGGGCGACCGACCGCAGTCTTGTGCTCAGTTTGCAGGATGAAAATGAAGTGCGATGGGTCGAGCAGGTTTTGCCCGACCTGATTATTCCTATCCCCTGAACCCGCCTTTCGAATCAGAAGAACCGGTAGTTCATCTGGATGCCGAAAAAGCGCGGATTCCCGGGAATGAAGGTCGGGATGCCGAAGGTATCACCGGTGTTGCCAGCATCAATCAGGTACTGCTTGTCGAACAGGTTGTCGACATAGGCCAGCACCTGCCAGCGTCCGTCGTTGGCAGTGATGCCGGTTCGCAGACTGGCCAGCCCGTAGGCACCCTGGGACAAGCTCGGATCGTTGTCGTCCTCAAAAAACACGCTTGAGCGCCAGTTCCAGGTCGCTGTGATGGAACCGCGCCCGATGGAACCCATCGGCATGGAGTAACTCAGGCCCATGGCGCCGGACCACTCGGGGGTCAGCCGGAATGTATTGCCGGCGAAGTCGATCGGGTTGCCATCCTGGTCGAAGTCATCGAAGCTGGCATCCAGCCAGCTGACGTTGGCGAAGCCTTCAAAGTCTCGGCTGAAGCGCCCCCGAATGGCCAGTTCGGCACCCTTGCCGGTGGCTGAGCCGGCGTTCTCGACCCGGCCCACCAAGGTATCCGGATCGATCACGGTCGTCTGGAAATTCGTGTAGTCATACTGGAACACGGCACCTTCCAGGCTCAGGCGCGCATCGTCAGCCTGCCACTTGAAGCCCAGTTCGTAATTCCAGATTTCCTCTGCCGGCACCACCGAGCCGCCGATGGGGTCACATCGATGACTTCGGCACGGCGGCCTTCGGCAGCGCTGGCATACACGTTGAAGTTGTCGGCAATGAAGTACTGCGCCAGGATTCGCGGATTGAACGCGGTGAAGCTGTCGCTGGCTTCCACTTGTTGGCCATTGGTATTGACCGGTAGCAGCGGCTCAAACGAGATGGAGGAGATCTCCCCCGTGCCCAAGAAGCCGGCGTCCTTGTCCTCGTCGATGTAGCGTCCCCCGAGGGTCAGAAACAGTCGATCGGTCAGGCCGAAAGTGCCGTCCAGGTAGAAGGACCAGGCCTCGGTGCGACCGAAATTGGTGAATTCCTGACTGTAGAACTCGGCCACCGGGGTGCCGGTGAAGGGGTTGATGCGGAT
>PWJA01000058.1 GCA_003560975.1 Gammaproteobacteria bacterium | reverse complement strand
TGATGAGCAGCCCGGACCTGGACGAGGAATTGGCCACTGCGCGCTGGGATCTGGCCGCGGCCGAAGCCGACGAGGCCGTGCAGCAGGTCGAGTCCGAGAACCGGCAGCTGGACCTGATCGCTCAGCTCGCCCAGGCCGAATCCGAATACACCGGCGCAAAACTGGAGCTCGAAGCCCAGGAAGAGCTGGCCGGTGCCCAGGTATTTTCAGCCATCGAACTGGAACGCTCGCGCCTGCGGGTCAGCCAGCTGCGCCGACGCCTGGAAGCCGAGCAGGCCAGAAGCGAGCGCGCCCCGGAGCTGCGCCAGGCCCAGCGCGACGCCGCCCAGGCCCGATTGGCCCGCCACCGGGACAAGGTCGCGCACCTGGAAGCGCTGGTTGACCTGCTGTCGGTGCGCGCGCCGAATGCCGGCATCATTCAGGATGTCCTGGTTCAGGAGGGCGAACGGCTGGGAGCCGGCCAGCTGGTTGCGCGCATCGTCGACCCCGAGCACCTGATTGCCCGATTGAGGGTGCCGGAGCGCGAGGCTGCCGACGTCCTGATCGGGCAGCCGGTCAGGCTGGAGGTGGGGCGCGAATCGATTGCCGGTGAGGTCACCCGGGTCGACCCCAGCGCCCGCGACCGCCATATCGACGTCGATGTCGCCCTGGTTTCCAACCCGTTGCCAGGCCTGCGGCCGGACCAGAGCATCAGCGGCCGCATCGAGATGGATCGGCTCGAGGATGTGGTGCACCTGCCGCGCCCGGCCCAGGCGCGCCAGGAGGGCCAGCGCCTGCGCGTGTTCGTGCTCGACGACAGCGGTCGACAGGCGCGTCAGCGCGAGATCGAGATCGGCCGCCTGTCGGCCAGCCGCGCCGAAGTCACCAGCGGGCTGAACGCCGGCGAGCGGGTCATCCTGGCCGACTTGAGCGAATACGAGAACAGCGAACAAATACGCCTGCGCTGACGAACCGGAAACGCAAAAACAAGGAGCACGATTGAACTCGCAACAGCCCCTGATCGCACTGCGCGAACTGCGCCGAATCTACACCACCGAACAAATGGAGACCCATGCCCTTGCCGGCATCGATCTGGAGATCCATCCGGGAGAATATGTCGCCATCGAAGGTCCTTCAGGCTGCGGCAAGTCGACCCTGCTGTCCGTGCTCGGCCTGCTCGACGAGCCCAGCTCCGGCGACTACATTCTGGCCGGCGTGCCCACTACCGAAATCGATGCCGAAGAACAGGCGCGCCTGCGCAACCGCGAAATCGGCTTCATTTTTCAAAGCTTCAACCTGATTCCGGAAATGACCGTGTGCGAAAACGTCGAGCTGCCGCTACTCTACCGCGGCGGCCTGGATGCACGAGCCCGCCGCCAGGCCGCCGAGCAGGCGTTGAAGCGCGTCGGCATGGACCATCGTGCCGACCACCGGCCGGGCCAGCTCTCCGGCGGCCAGCAGCAGCGCGCCGCCATTGCCCGCGCCCTGGTCGGCAAGCCTTCCCTGCTGCTGGCCGATGAGCCCACCGGCAACCTGGACACCGAATCCGGCGAACAGGTGATGGCGCTGCTGGGCGAATTGCATGAAGCTGGTGCTACCCTGGTGATGGTCACCCACAACCCGGCCTACGCCGAGCAAGCCCGGCGCCGGCTGCGCATGCGCGATGGACGGATTGACCAGGATCAGACCAGGTCATGACGAGCACACGGCTCGCTGCCCGGTCAGCAGGGCTGACCGCCGACCTGAAGCACGCCGCCCGGGTCTATCGCAAGACGCCCTGGCAGACCGGCCTGGCCGTGCTGATGTTGGCCGCGGCCATGGCCCTGGTCAGCGCCATGGCCACGCTATGGACCGACCTGCACCTGTCCGGCCTGCCCGGCCTGGAATCGAACCGCGGCCTGGTCACCGTGGGCATGCGCAGTGAATTCAGCAGGGGCGTACTCGGGGCAAACTCATTCGAAGCGCTGCGCCAGAGCACGAACACCCTGGAATCACTGTCCGGAGTATCGACCATTAGTTTTCTTCGGGATACGAGCCTGAACGGCCTACCCATCGAAGGTCAAACGGAACCGGTGCTACCCGGTTATTTTCAGACCCTTCAGCCCCGCATGCATCTGGGGCGCGGCCTCGAAGATGATGACTTTGCCGACAACGGCCAGCGCCACCTGGTGCTGTCCTACCGCTTGTGGCAATCAGCATTCGGTTCAGACCCCGAGATTCTCTTGAGAGACGTCGAGCTCAACGACGATCTCTGGCGGGTGGTTGGCGTGGTCGATGCCGCGTTTACGGGTACTGGCGAGGCACCGACGCTGATGTGGTTGCCCTATGGGCGCTATATGCGCGACATCCAGACAATGCCTGAGATGATCATTGACGACCTTTCGATATTTCGACTGTTCGGACGCAAGGCGTCGGGCGTAGGCACGGCCGCGGTCGAGGCTGAAATCGACCAATTCATGGACACCCATGAGTTTCCGGCCATGTTCGGCGTTCGCCAGGCTGGTGAGATCCTGGTCGCCGAAGGTATCGTAAGCCATCCCATGCAGCGCCTGGCCGCCCAGCGCCAGATCTCCATTCTGACGGTGGCCGCAACCCTGGTGGCGCTGGTCGCCGCAGCCAACATGGGCATTTTCCTGCTCGCACGGGCACCGGCCCGCCAGCGTGAACTGACCCTGCGCCAGGCGCTGGGTGCCAGCCGCCGCCGCATCATCAGCCAGTTACTCACCGAGGCCGGTTTGCTGGTGGCCATGGCAGCAGCGGCGGGGATTGTCGTATCGATCTGGCTGGCGGCCGGTTTCCGGGAGCTGGCTTTTCTCGAACGCGCCGGCTTGAACGAGGCGAACATCAACCTCACCGCGCTGGCGGCAACCATCGTCGTGGCCACCTTGCTAACCATCCTGGTCGCCCTGGTGCCGGCCGCGCTGCTCAAGCGCGGCCGGATCAGCGAGCAGAGCTGGCAGGCCAGCAGCCGACCCGGCCCGTTCCAGCACGGCGCCGCCCTGGTCCAACTCGGACTGGCCGGGCTGGTCGGTGCCTGCGCGCTGTCGTTCCTGCTGCACCTTCATCTGCTCGATCAGCGCGATCCCGGTTTTCGCACCGACGGGGCGCAGGCGGCATTGCTGACCGTTCGCGATGCTACCCCTGGGATGCGGCCGAGCCTGCCGGAAGCCGATGCGGTCACCGCTTTTAGGTCCGATCTGCGTGAGCGTCTGGCGGCACTCGCCGGCGTCCATGCCGTCAGCTTCGCCTCCCCCTTGCCTGGACAACCGGGCTTTGCCAGTGTGACCTGGGGAATCGATGACCAGCAGGTGAATGCCAGAATCATCTCGGCTTCACCGGGCTTTATTGAACTGATGGGCATTCGCCTGCTTCATGGCCGTGACTTCGAGGGCGAAATGGAACCCGGTCTGATTGTCAGTCGCCAGTTCGCCGAGCAGGCCTGGGGAGAGACTGATGTCGTTGGCCGTCATGTCAGTGGCGATGACGACCAGATGCGCATCATCGGCGTGATTGATGATCTGCGCTACGGCCACCCGGACGACCAGATGGAGAACCTGATCCTGTCCACCGGCATGGGCATGCATAATTCGATGGCCGCTATTGTGGTCAGTGGCAACGCAACGCAGTCGGACATCGAAAGCCGGGTCAACGAGTCTCTGGATCGACATATGGACGCGCTTGCTGTAATGGACGTGCGCTCCTTGGCTGAGATCAGAGGCGAAGCACTGGTCCGCGACCGCGCCCGGGCTGGCATCACGGCCTTGTACGGCAGCCTGATCGTGCTGATGGCCGGGTTCGGTTTCTTTGCCATGCAGCGCTTTTTGGTCGACAGCGGCCAGCGCGAGATTGCCGTGCACAAGGCCTTGGGCGCGGGGCCGCGCAGCGTCCGACGCCGGGTGCTGGGCAGCGGACTGCGGCTTGGCCTGCCCGGCGTCGTGTTGGGTGCACTGCTGGGCCTGGTCACAGTGGCCTGGCTGCGCGATGACCTGATCAGCCACGGAGTCAACGCGCCCCTGGTTGCCGGCGTGACGCTCGCCGCGCTGCTGATCCTGCTGGTGCTGGCCACGCTGCAGCCGGCCCGGCGCGCGAGCAGGCTGAAGGCGGGGGATTTGCTGCGTGAGGAATGAAGGAAAAGATGAAAACGGGAAGAGGTGAGAGGCTTTCAGTCGGTGAACGGGAACTGGCCGCGGGTTCTAGTGGGGCATGCGGCTAATTGGCTGAGACTGGAACCGACAACCGGTCAGCCGCTGCCGGTCTCGTCCACCAGATTCTGCTCCACGATCAGCCGGTAGGCCACGTAGTACTT
>PWJA01000284.1 GCA_003560975.1 Gammaproteobacteria bacterium | reverse complement strand
GTGTGATTTCGTGATGCTGCCGACCACGCCGCAGCGCGCCTTCCGACTGGACGACTCCACGCCGGTCAACCAGGCCGATCTGACCTGCCTGGCCAACTGCGCGGGCCTGCCGGCGATCACCCTGCCGCTGCCGCGCACGGCCGGCGCCCTGCCGTGCGGCGTGCAGCTGGTCGGCGCGCACGGCGGCGATCGCGGCGTAATCAAAGCGGCCGATCAGATTCACAAGGCTCTGCAGGCATGAGCGGTCCCCTGTCAGGCCTTCGCGTACTGGAACTCTCGCGCATCCTGGCCGGCCCCTGGGCCGGGCAGCTGCTGGCCGACTACGGCGCCGAGGTGATCAAGGTCGAGCGCCCGGGCCGCGGCGACGACACGCGCGGCTGGGGGCCTCCCTATCTGAAAGACGATGCCGGTCAGGAAACCGCCGAGTCGGCGTATTTTCTCTCGACCAACCGGGGCAAGCGCTCGGTGGCAATCGATTTCGCCCGGCCGGAGGGCCGGGAACTGGTGCGCAGGCTCGCCCTGGACTGCGATGTGCTCGTCGAGAATTTCAAGGTCGGCGGCCTGGCCAAATACGGCCTGGACTACGCCAGCCTGGCCGGCGAACATCCCGGCGTGGTCTACTGCTCGATCACCGGCTTTGGCCAGGACGGTCCGTACGCCGGATACGCCGGCTACGACGCCGCCATCCAGGCCATGGGCGGGCTGATGAGCATCACCGGTGGCCCGGACGATCTGCCCGGCGGCGGGCCGCAGAAAGTCGGCGTGGCCGTGGCCGACCTGATGTGCGGGCTGTACGCCGTCACCGCCATCCAGGCCGCGCTGCTCCATCGCCGCGCCAGCGGCCGGGGCCAGCAGATCGATTTGTCTCTGCTCGACACCCAGGTCGCCTGGCTGGCCAACCAGGCCGGCAACTATCTGATCGGCGGCCAGGTGCCGGGACGCCAGGGCACGGCCCACCCCAACATCGTCCCCTACCAGGTCTTCGCCACCGCCGACGGCCACGTCATGCTCGCGGTGGGCAATGACAGCCAGTTCGCCCGGTTTGCCGAACTGGCCGGGCGTCCGCAATGGGCCGACGAGCCCGATTTCGCGGCCAATCGTGCGCGCGTCAGAAATCGAGAACGACTGCTGCCGCTGATCGAGGCGGTCCTGCGCCAACGCTGCACCGACGACTGGGTCGCTGCCTGCCGCGCGGCGGGAGTACCCGTCTCGCCGATCAACGATCTGGAGCGCGTCTTCGCCGATCCACAGGTCCAGCATCGCCGAATGGTTCGCCATCTCACCCATCCGCTCAACACCCGCTTACCCACCGTCGCCAACCCGGTGCGCTTTTCCGAAACGGCCGTAGAATACGAGCGCGCCCCGCCGCTGCTCGGAGCCGACACCCACAGCATCCTCAGCGAGCGGCTTGGACTGGACCAGGACCAGCTCAGCAGACTGGCCGAGGGCGGCATCATCCAGGCGATGGATTGAAGTAATCCACCCCGCACTTGGCCCCGGCATCGAAGAGCCGTATACCGTGAAATGCACCTAAGTATGGCGAACCCCTGCGGCCCACAGCGGGTCGAATTTGCCCGGTTCTACCCTGTCTCAGTCACTCCGGCCTCATAACTCACTCATTCCCAGGCCGCTGTGCTTGGCGGGCACGAGCGGCATCGGGCCACGCCCCGGTGGAACTTCGAAAACGGCGACTCGATCTGCGGCCTCTCCCACCAGAACGCCCTCCGCGCAGAGGTATTCAGTCTCTCCCCGACACCGAAGAACCTCAAGGTCAACGTTTTCGGTACCCGGCGGGTCAACGAAAGCCGGCTGAAACGGGGGAACTACTCCTCGGTACAGAAAAACTGATTTCGCAATTCCAGCTCATCCTTGCTGAGCAATGTTTCCGGGAAGTGGCTGCCAGCCAGGAAATACTGGTGGCCAAACAGCGCGGCAACCTGGTAACGCTGTTCAGGCTTCAGCACCATAAAATCATCCATGCGAAAACCGGCCACCCCATTGCCGGAGAATACGACGCTGTTGGTAAATCGCTTTCTTGCCTCTGTGGTCAGCGCCAACAAGGGTGAGTCGGCACCGGCCTCGGCCGCTGCCAGGTGCTCGGCGAGCGCTTCGGCCTTGCTGATCGGAGTCGTCTGACGAATACGCTCCATGGCTGATGCCTGGGTCGGGCAAGCCGTTCGAGTCGCCGCCTCGTCAGAATAGGCGAAAACATTTTTGTCTAGATCCTGTTGATTCAACAGTCCCAGCTCGGCAAAGCCATCGGCAATGGTCCGCAGACTTTCTGAACCGCCTTGCCAACCGAAATGCTCGGCTGTGACTTGATCATTCTCAACGAAGACGAACTGAGGGAATTGAAAAAAGTCCGTGACCGGCCAGTCGGAGACATCATCGGCCAGCACCTTTTGTGCCGCTGGGAAATGCTCGTTCCACCACGCGAGCTGGTGAAACGTGTTGCCGATGCTGGGCCCGGCGATCCAGATCGCATGCTCATCCATCAGTGGCGCCAGCGTGTCGTCTTCAGCCAGAGCCGTTGCTGCCCGACGAGAGAATCCACAGCCGGGAGAGCTGACGACCAGCAGGCTGGGGCGCTTCAATGAAACCCAATCGCCAACCAGGCGCTCTGGGTCCTGCTTGATGCGCCAGACCAGGTGCCGGCTCGCTGCGTCCGGCGGCGCTGGGTCAACCCGTTCGGGGACCGTGGGCAGTTCAAGCGCCGGGTAGCGCTGCCGCACTCGGTTGGCGGCAGCCAGGTTCCCGGCAGCCAGGTGGGCGTCGAACAGGCGTCGATAATCGGGTGCCCGGGCAAGCTCGCGACCATGCGCTTCGGCAACAACCTGCTCCAATCGCTCCAGAACCCAGGTCTCGTGATTGGCGAAAGCCGTACTGAGTGCCGCTCTGAGCCGCAGCGATACGATCTCATCGCTTACCTTGGCCAGTCCCTCGGGGGCATACTCAGAATCCGACCACAGTTCGCGGAAGCGGCGCCCATACTCGTCGGCCTGCTCGGCCAGCGATGGCACAGGGCTCTCGGCACCCTCGAAACGCTCAGTCAAATAGGTCAGACGGCGGTCGTCATCCAGCGCTGCCATTGTCGAGGATGCAACCGCCAGCAGCGCCATCGAAAGGAATCGAACGAATCTTGACTTCATGACCATCACCCATAGCCTGCCGAACCACCAGGCCCTATGTCCAGTATTCCTTTTCACGCCTTTAGCCTGCGCAGGATACTACCGGATATCTCCAGTTGCTTGACGGACAGTCGCTGTGGCGATGGTGTGGATAATGGACAAGACTCAGCTGTAAGACGTCGCAAGACAGTGCCAAAAAAAGCATGTGAAGCGCTGTGATGTGGAGCTGATCAAAGAAAGTTTTGGTCGAGCCATTCCGCCCACTCATCGTCAATTGGGTTCGCGGCGACGAGGACATCAATCAGACCATCGATTGAAGTCTTCCACCCTGCACTTGGCCCCGGCATCGACGAGCCGTATACTGTGAAATGCATCACAGCCTGGCGTCAGCCCCGTCCAGGCAGATTCGAAACCGACCCCGCAGTATTGGATACCACAAGATGGATGGCTGTTTCGCTTGAGGCTGCACGCCTCGCTCTTCGGCGGTTTTCGTCTCGTCGCACCGGACGGGACGGAGATCGTCATTGCCGGCAAGCGCACCCAGGCGCTGCTGGTCATTTTGTGCGTTCAGCCCGGCATCGCGGTCAATCGCGAACAGTGCTGCCAACTGCTGTGGCCAGGCAAGTTCACCGCTCATGCCCGGGCCAGCCTGCGGCAGAGCCTGCTCGGGCTGAAGCAGCAATTTGCCCCGATCCATGCCGACTTCCTGCACATCACCCGCGACCGCGTGGCCGTCAATGCCCAGGCCCTGCACTCAGACTTGGGCGATCTGGAGCAGGCGCTGGCCGACGGTGCTGCTGTTGAGGCGAGCCGACTGCTGCTGACCATCGGTGGCAAGCCGCTGCTCGACCAGCTCGAGCTCGGCGAGCCGTTTCGGCTGTGGCTGGACGCTGAGCGTGCGCAGGTGGATCAGCGCCTGCAGCGGGCCGTCGAGGATGCCCTGGCCGACTGTCAGCGGCGCGGGGATGACGCAGCCGCGAGGCAGCTGCGAGATGCCTGGCGCCTGCATGGCTCGACCGCCGCCCTGAGCGGTGCCGACCGTCGCATTCGCATCGCCGTGCTGCCCTTTGAATCGACGGCGGATGACAACCCCACGCCGCTTGCGCAGGGGCTGTTCGACGAACTGGTCATCACGCTCGGTCGAATGCCGGAATTGCTCGTTGCCGGAC
>PWJA01000073.1 GCA_003560975.1 Gammaproteobacteria bacterium | reverse complement strand
GTTGATCGCTCGCAGCAGCCACGATGCCGGCTTCCAGGCCGAATGGTCAGGCGCCGTCGGGCGGACGTGGGCCAGCATGCCGTGGCCGATCGGGCTGCATCGTGCCAAGAGTCCGGCTCGGGCATGCCGGCTTGAATGGCGTTGACGTCCGCTTTACTCTGAACGAACAGACCGCGTCGCGGCGATCGGGCAGCATGGTGGGAGGTGAACATGGCGAGACCGGCGAAACAGGTCGGCAAGGGGTCCGCGAAGAAGGCTGCACTCCCGGCGCCGGTACGCCCGGCCAACGGCCGTTCCAGGCGTCTCGATCGTGCGGCTGCAGCCGCCCTGGCCCGCCTGACCCTGGGTGTTTCTCCTCACGCCGTGATCGAAGCCTGGACCGACTGGGCACTGCATCTGGCGCGCGCCCCGGGACGCCAGGCGGCGCTGGCCGAGCGCGCCGCCGGCAACGCCCTCAAGCTGCTTCGGTTCGGCGCGGAGGCGCTGGCCGGGCGCGAAACCGACCCCCCGTTTGCACCGCGCGCATACGACCGCCGCTGGCAGCATGAGGGCTGGCGAACCCCCCCGTTCAGCCTGCTGCAGCAGGTTTTCCTGGCCCAGCACGATTGGTGGGAAGCGGCCACCAGCGACCAGCGCGGTCTCAAGCGCCAGACCAGCCAGCGCACCGCCTTCCTGGTCCGGCAGGCCCTGGACTGGTTCTCGCCGTCGAATTTCCCCTTGCTCAATCCGGAGATTCTCGAAGCGACGCGCAAATCCGGCGGACGCAACTTCGTCGACGGACTCGGCCACTTCGTCGAAGACATGGTCCGCGCGGCCACCCAGACGCACCGGCCGATTCCGGAAGAATTCGCCCTGGGCGAACGCCTGGCCTGCACGCCGGGCGAGGTCGTCTACCGCAACGAGCTCATGGAACTGATCCAGTACCGGCCGCAGACGAAGACCGTGCACCCCGAGCCGGTGCTGATCGTCCCGGCCTGGATCATGAAGTACTACATCCTCGATCTGTCGCCGCACAACTCGCTGATCAACTGGCTGGTCGGGCAGGGCCACACGGTGTTCGCCATCTCCTGGGTCAATCCCGGCCCGGACCAGGCCGAGCTGTCGCTGGAGGACTACCGCAAACGCGGCGTCCTGGCCGCCCTCGACGCCATCGAGGCCATCGTGCCGGGACAGCGCGTGCACGCTAATGGCTATTGCCTGGGCGGCACCCTGCTGGCCATGGCCGCGGCCACCATGGCGCGTGACGGTGATGAGCGCCTGGCCTCGATCACCCTGATGGCGGCGCAGGTGGATTTCGCCGAGGCCGGCGAACTGCTGCTGTTCCTGGACGAAAGCCAGGTCGCCTTTCTGGAAGACCTGATGTGGGCCCAGGGCTACCTGGACCGTCCGCAGATGGCCTTCGCCTTCGCCGCCATCCGCTCCGAGGATCTGATCCACACCCGCAACGTTCGCCGCTACCTGCTGGGTCTGAAAGACATGCCCAGCGATATCCGCGTATGGAACGGCGACACCACGCGCATGCCGGCGCGCATGCACTCGGAATACCTGCGCGGCATCTTCCTGGAAAACCGCATCAGCGCCGGGCGCTTCGCCGTCGAGGGCCGGGTCATTGCGCTCAAGGACATTCGCGTGCCGCTGTTCGTGGTCGCCACCGAAACCGACCACATCGCGCCCTGGCGATCGGTCTACAAGACCCAGCTGTTCACCGACTCGGACCTCCACTTCATCCTGACCAGCGGCGGCCACAACGTCGGCATTCTCAGCGAGCCCGGCCACCCGCGCCGTCACCATCGGATCGGCCACCGCCCGCCCGGGGCGCGCTATCTGGACGCCGATACCTGGCTGGCCCGAACCGAGACCCGGACGGGCTCCTGGTGGCCGGAGTACGCCCGCTGGCTGGCCGCTCTCAGCGGCAAGCGCACTCGCCCGCCTGGAGTGGGCGCACCGGATCAGGGCTATCCGTCACTGTGCGCGGCCCCGGGCACTTACATCCACATGGCCTGAGGGGCCGGCCCCGGGAAGCGGGGGTCCGAAACGCCGCCGCTCCGGTGCACCGGGCGCACGACCGGGGCATGATCCGGTATAAGGTTCGAACACCATCGGAGAATCTTGCAATGACGGCGGACCGTTCCTACTCGACAGAAGCGTTGTTGAGCTTTCTCAAGGAGGCCGGCATGGGGGGACTGATCAACCCGGCAGCGGCGCGCGCCCGACGCAATGCGATCGATCAGCTGAAGGGCGAACTGACCGACGCGGAACGAGCCGATGTCCGCCGCATCGATGTCGATCGACTGGCTTCGCGTTTCCACAAGCTGGAAGAATCCAGTATCCGGATCGAGGTGCTGGCAATCTACGCTCAGCGCTTCTGTGTCGCGTTGGCCGATTTTCTGGCCTGGAAGGAGAATCCCGCCGGATTCCAGAGCGTGGCCGGCGAGCAAGCGCGAGCCATGCCGCGCGGCTCGATCAGCGACGAGCAGCGCGCGGCCGAGCGCATCGCTCTGTTGGCGACCGAAAAGCCCTCGGAGATCGTGCCAATACCCTTGCGTGAATCCTGCACCGTCTACGTGGCGAACCTGCCGGCCGATCTCGAACCCCGGGAAGCCGAGCGCATCGCCCGCATCATTCGGGCGTATGCCATCGGGCAACCGGGCCCGGACGGGGAGGACGAACGATGAGTCGACTGTTCATCATTGCGCTGATGGTCATCTTCGCCGCTGCCGGTTCGGGCCTGTGGCTGTATTTCCTCCATTCCGGCGCGGACAGCGCCTTTCGCGAAGACCTGGTGCCGGACCTGGTGGTGTTTTGTATCGAGGCGTTCATCCTGGTTGGACTGCTCGGCTTGATCCAGCGCTACCTGGAAACCCGCCGCAAGCGCCAGATGCTGCTCAGTCTCAGGGGCTCATTTCGTGATCTGCTCTCAATCATGGACATCGCCTTTCTCGGGCCGCACGCCGAGCCGACTTCCTCCCGGGAGCTCGAAACCGATCCGCGCGTCATCGATTCCCTTCTCGAGGAGCTCGACCGCAAGCATCCGGATCTCGACAGCCTGATTGCGCTCAGGCGCGAGGGCCTGGAGTCCCTGTCGACCACGCGCGACCTGGTCGCGGTGGCCGCCCAGGTTTCGGCCACGCACATGAACTGGTGGATTGCGATCGTCGACAGCATCCGGCGCCTGGCCGAAGCGTCCGACCGGCATGCGGTCGAGCACAGCCTGCACGAAATGCTGATCAACATTCGCGAGTTCAACCGGCTGGAAATCTGAGCCGGCCCGCCGGGCTCCGCTGCCTCAGGAGGACCGAATTCTCAGCCGCCGCTCATGTAGCCGTGCATACATTGGCCGGCAGAATTCAGCGACTTCTGCGGCGCGGCCGCTCAAGTTGATCGCGCGGGCCTGCTGTGGCGAAAACCCGGTTGAGCGCCAGACCGCGTCGTACCAGTACTTTGCCCACACCCCGTCGCTTTCGCGCGGGCCCGACGGCCAGGCCAGCATCTGCGCCAGGAAGTCGATCTCCAGCCATTCGCACAGCGCGCGCAGGTGGCCTTCGGGGTCGGCAAGAAACTCGCCGCCGTCGATCACCGGCGGCAGGCGGCCGGTTTTTTGCTCCAGCCAGTCGAACAGCATCGTCTGCTGCGGCAGGCCGACGTCCTCGGGCGTGATGTCCTCGGTGCCGCGCGCGCGCACGTACGAGGCCACCACTTCGTCGGGCCGGCGGATCAGAAAGACGTTGGTCAGCCCGGCGATCCAGTCCAGCTCGATGCTGGGGTCGAGGTGATGGCACATGTGTTTCTGGTACCAGATCGGCTGCCCGCCCGGCACCGGGCCGCGGGTCAGCGCGGCGACTACCTTGCGCCAGTCGCGCTCGCCGGCGGCCATGACTGCTTCGCGGCCGGGATGGTCGGCGCCGCTGATCGAGAGCCAGGCGGCATACAGCGGCTCGTCGGAAACCGCGCAGTCCGGGCGGTTCTCCCAGGCGCGCATCATGGCCGTGGAGATGTTGCGCGGCCCCGACCACATGGCGATGCGCAGCGGCTCAACCATCGCCTTTACCCCGGCCGGCTACGTCCGGCCACATCGGCGTGCATCAGCTCGGCATAGAGTGCCTGCAGTTTGCTCGTGACCGGGCCGGGCAGGGGAGGCTGCATGACTCTGCCGTCCACCGAACCCACCGGCGTGAGGCCGCCCAATGTACCGGTGACGAAGGCCTCCTCGGCGCCGTAGACCTCGGTCAGGCTGAAATCCCGTTCGAAGCACGGGATGGCGTTGTCTCGACACAGCTGCAGCACGTTGCCGCGGGTGATGCCGCCCAGGC
>PWJA01000041.1 GCA_003560975.1 Gammaproteobacteria bacterium | reverse complement strand
ATTTCGGCATTGCCAAGCTGCTTGGCCAGGAGCGTGGGGGGCAGGATAAAACGGTGCTGACCGTGGCTGGGGCCATGACACCACACTACGCCAGCCCGGAGCAGATCCGCGGCGAGACGGTTACGCCGGTGACCGATATCTATTCTTTGGGCGTGGTCTTGTACGAACTGCTGGCTGGTCGCCGTCCCTATGACATCCAGACCCGACGCCCGACCGAGATCGAGAAGATCATCTGCCTGACGGATCCCGGCCCACCGCTACCCACGCGACGTGGACGCGATGGCGATCTCAACAGCATTGTGCTCAAGGCGATGCACAAGGAAGCGGGTCGGCGCTACCAATCGGCAGCCCAGCTGGCCGAAGATCTGCAGCGCTGGCTGGACGGCCGCCCGGTGCTGGCTCGGCCGGATTCAGCCGGCTATCGACTGCGCAGCTTTCTGCGCCGTCATCCTTTTGGAGCGGCGGCCTCGACCAGCATTGTGCTGCTGCTGGTCGCCTTCAGCGTCGGCATGGCCTGGCAGGCCAGCCGACTGGCGCTGGAGCGTGACCGTGCCGAGCGCGAGGCGCGTGTGGCCACCGAAACGTCCGAGTTCCTGATCGAGCTGTTCCAGGCCTCCGATACGCGTGAAACCAATCCCGAGGACCTGCGCGCCCGCGATCTGCTTGATCGCGCCGCCGAGCGCATTCAGACCGAGCTTGATAGTGATCCGCTGACCCGCGCTCAACTGATGCAGGTGATTGGATTGGCTTATTCGCATCAGGGCATGGAAGCAGAAGCTATCTTGCTATTGACTGAAGCACTGCAAATCCGCGAGCAGCACCTGGGGCCGGACCACGAATTGGTCGCCTATTCACACAACCGCCTGGGCAATGCATTGCGCAGCTTTGGGCGCATGAGAGAAGCCGAGCCTGTGTTGATGCGTGCATTGGAGTGGCGCCAGGCCAGTGGTGAAATCAATCATGATCTGGCCGATTCCTACAACAATGTCGGCTTGCTGCAGAACCAGCTTGGTTGGTACGAAACCGCCGAGATCTCGCTGCGCCAATCCATTGACTTGCATCGCCAGGCCGGCGGCATGAAAACGACGCAAGCGGCAGCGCCCCTGCATAACCTCGCCATTTCTCTGCGTTCCCAGCAACGCTTTGATGACGCTCGACTGGCTGCCCTGGATTCGCTGGCGATCAAACGCGCCAACGACTGGTCTCTGGACTCGCTGGCCAACACGCTGGCGATTCTGGCCAATATCGAGCGGCAAAGGGATGATTTGCCGGCAGCACTGGAGGCCTCGCAAGAAAGCCTGGCGCTGCGAGAGCAGGTTTTCGGGCGCGACAGCATTCGCATCGCCAGCGGCCTGGCCACCCATGCCAATATCCTGCAGCATCTGGACCAGGTTGAGGAGGCTGAATCGCTGTTTCTGGAAGCCCTGGCCCTGCACAAGAGCAACCGCAGCGAGCACTCGCTTGGTGCCGCTGACATCCGCCTGGGCTATGGCCGTTTCCTTGATCGCCACGGACGGACCAAGGAAAGCGAACACATGCTTGCCGAAGCGCTTGCCATTGCCGAAGCACAATTCCCCGAGGATGCGCCCGAATTGGAGCGCTACCGCTTTCCCTTGAGCCCCGCTTCTAGCGCATCTCGTAGCGATCCCTGAAGATCACGTCGGGGTTGAACAGCGTGCGGGTGATATAGGCCTCGGTCACCTCATTGACGGCGTCGGTTGCTGTGGTCAGGCGCAAGCGGATGTCGGTGACGACATCTTCGAGCACGACCTCGGCATCGCTGGCAAAGCTCAAGGTCACCGTGCGCTGCTCGCCGGGGAGAAAGTTGCCGAAGTCGCAGTCGATGGTCCGGCCGTCAGCGCTGATCGTGCAGTCGCCTTCGGAGCTGCCTGTGAAAACCAGTCCCGGCGTGTCGATCTGACCGTTCAGGGCGATGGCATGGGCGGTCAGGCCAGCCAGGCCGACGGGCTGGAGATTGCCGATGACGACATCGACTGTGAAGGCTTCACCGGCAGGAATGGGTGGCGGCGGCGTTTCACCCAGGTCGTCTGGCAATTCAATACCGAGATTGACCAGCAGTTCGGGGGTGACATGGCTGGTCAGGCATTCCCCGTCGGTTCCATTGGCCAGAATACAGAAGCGCACCGACTTCTCGCCTGGTGTTGTGAAGGTGTGCTGGGCAATGCCGTAGCCGGTTCCTTTCCCGTTCGGGGGTCTGATCAACAAGACACCTTCAATGAACGGATTATTGGGGTCATCGTCATTGATGCCACCTTCGATAACCGTCGTTTCGCCATTCCAGACCACTGCGGTGAAGTAGTGTTCGGGATTTTCGTCGCCGTCATCGGTCCAGACGCTTCTGAGCGTGAATGGAAAGCCCAGACCAATTCGAGGCGGCAGTTCGTTGGCAACGATGCGGGGCGGCTTGTCAACATAGATCACCTCAATGTCCACCACTGCTGGATTGGAATCGAAGACGCCGTCGTTGGCGATAAAGACGAATTGATCGGTTCCGTGATAGTCCGGATCCGGCGTATAGGTCAAGGTCAACGTGGCGTTGTCACTGGCTATCGGCGTCAGAGTGCCATGCAAAGGTGCTTCAATGATCTGGAAGTCGAGAATGTCGAGGCCATTGAAGTCAGAACCGACAATGCCGTCGGGATCGTCGGCGGTCAGCATGATATCCAGCGGCTCGTCTTCCAGAGTTGAAACTGATTGGTCGTGGGCGATGGGTGCCCGGAAGTTACGCGCCACGTCGATCGACACGGTACCGACATTGCTGTCGGCCAGACCATCGCTGGCGATGAACTGGAAGCTGTCGGTATCGCTATGGAAGTTGAAGTTGGAGACATAGGTCACCGTGGCCGAATCGTCGGTGATGTCTTTCAGCGGCGAGGTCTCGAACACGTGGACGAAGCCCTCCGCGCGGTCGACCACGTAGAACTGGGTTGCATTGACCGATACCGCGCGCGGCCGGCCCATGTTGCCGAGCACAAAGCCCGGGTGTGCGCCCTGGTTGACGCCGGTACCAGTCGACCGGGCCTGGCCGGCGAAGGTGCCGTCGGGCGCGAAACGCTGGACGCGGAAATTGTCCCATTCGGCAACATACAGCACGTCATTGGGATCGATCGAGACATACAGCGGTGTCTCGAACTGGCCGGGCTCTTCCCCTGAGCGGTCGGTCCGTGTACAGGTGGCATCGGTGCAGGCAAAGCCCTTGCTGATCTTCTTGTCTTCGTCGCAGGCGTTGTTGCTGCTTGTCTCGCAGCGCCCCATCCAGCCGACGTAGTCGCCTGTCACGAACTGACCGCCCTGATCGAAGAAAGATGCGGTGAATTTCTCGATCCGCTCATTGGCGCAGTTGATCATGTACAGATTGCCGTCTGAATCGACATCCATGGCATAACCCAGCAGGCTTGAGCCCGCGCAGGACGAGTTTGGCGTCGGAAACGGTGAATCCGGGTTGAGTGTGGCCAGATAGATCGGATCGGGCGTATCGTTGCGGATATCGAAGACAAAAACCCGGCGTTTGTCGGTGATGTACAGAATGCCCTGGCTGGAGTCGACCCGGGCATAGGAAATGCTGCTGGCCTGAAGGTTGGGCGCCGAATCGTTGTCGACGCTGCCCAGCGACTGACAGAAAGAGGCCCGATTGGCCTTGCCGACGAAGTCCGTTGCGCAGCGATTGACGAAGACTTCGGCGCTGCTGCCTCCGCCCACGATATTGAATTCATACAGGAAGCCGTCGCGATCGAGCACGAAGGCGTCGTTATCGCCCCGGTATTCGATCTGGCCGATGAAGTTGCCATCGCGATCCCAGCGCGAGATGCGCGGGCGCGGTGTGGCATCGCTGGCGCTGCACTGCCAGTAGAAATCCTGCATGAATGCCTCACCGTTGTCGTCGACGACGATGAATTCGGGCTCATAGACCCAGTCGACCCGGATACGGTCAGGGTTGGGGCCAGAGCCAGTCTGGCAGACGTTGGTATACAGCCAGCCCGCGCGATTGCCGCTCAGATAAAACGCCTCGCCATACGGCCCACCGGGCGAGGTCCGGTAATCCTCGATAAAAAAGGGATAGAGCGGGGCAACGAACTCGCCGTTGCCGGGTCGCTGGCTGATCCGGAACGACAGCGGGTCGAAGCGGCCATCAAGAAAATCGGGGTCGGTGCCGGTCAGAACGATGTCGACTGGTTCGGAGGTCAGCGTGCTGGTGCTGATATCGCTGACCGTGGGTGCCGTGTTCATGCCCTCGGCCTTGATCGTGATCAGCTGGTCACCGAAGCTGCTGTTGCCGGACTCATCACTGGCAGTCCAGGTGAT
>PWJA01000122.1 GCA_003560975.1 Gammaproteobacteria bacterium | reverse complement strand
GACCCCTGACCCCTGACCCCTGGCCCCTAAACCGCTGGTCCCTGGTCCCTAGTCCCTGGCCCCTGGTCCCTAGTCCCTGGTCCCTAAATCCGATACGCATAAGTCAGCGTCGCCGTCAGCACCAGCCACATCAACAGCAGCAGCGGAAACCCGACCCGAACGAAGTCGTTGAACTTGTAGCCCCCGGCGTTCATCACCAGCAGGTTGGTCTGGTACGCCATCGGGGTGGCGAAACTGAGGTTGGCGCCGAACAGAACGGCCAGCACGAAGGGCTCGGCCGGCAGCATCAGCTGCTGAGCCAGGCTGATGGCAATCGGCGTGCCGATCACGGCGGCGGCGTTGTTGGAGACCACGTTGGTCAGCGCGGCCATGGCGAGCATCAGACCGCCGAGGATCACGAAGCTGGGCACGCCGAAGCTGACGACAAGAAACACCTGGGCGACCCAGTCGGCGCCGCCGGTGCGCATCAGCGCCATGCCCAGGGCCAGCGAGGCGACAATGATCATGACGACCTGGATGGACAAGGCGGCCATCGCCTCTTTCCAGGTCAGGCAGCGGGTGGCCAGCAGCGCCAGGACGCCGAGCAGGGCGCTGATCGCGATCGGCAGAATACCGACGGCGGCAATCAGCACCACGGCGGCCATGATGCCCAGCGCAACGGGGGCTTTCGAGGTCTTCGGCAGATTGACGCTGCCGTCGAGAACGAGGAAATCCGCGCCCTCCTTGAGGGTATTGAGGCGATTGGGTGTGGATTGGACCAGCAGCACGTCACCCGAGCGCATCACGACATTGTCCAGATCGGTCCCCCGGGTCTGCTCTTCGCCGCTGTTGAAGCGGTGCAGGGCCAGCAGACGCAGGCCGAAGCGCGACAGCAGGCGGGCCTGACCGATGCGCACCCCCAGCAGGCGTGAGGTGGGGGTGATCGCGACCTCGGCGATCTGCTGGTTCAGGGCCTCGAGCGGATGGGTGTCGTCCACCTCCACATCGCCCGAGTAGAGCTTGCCTCCAAGCAGATGGGCGAACTCGCGCAGGTTGTCACGGGTGTTGGTCGTGGTGATGCGGTCGCCGGCCTTGAGCTTGACGTCGGGCAGCGGGGTGACAAAGACGCCGGGGCCGCGCTGGATCTTTTCGACCTTGAGGTCGCCGTCGCAGGCATCGATGGCCTCGGAAAGCGATTTGCCGACGGCCGCGGACGTCTTGTCCAGGCGGATCTGGGCCGTGTACAGACGATTGACCGAGGACTGCATCGGCACCTGGCGCTCGGGCAACAGACGTGGCGCAATCAGCCACAGGTAGAGCAGGGCAACCGAACCGGCGATGGCCGCCGGGACAATGAAGTCGAACATCTGGAACTGCGCCACCCCCATGTCGTAGGCCACGCCCACGACCAGCAGGTTGGTGGAGGTGCCGATGGTGGTCGCCATGCCGCCGACGATGCTGATCAGACCGACCGGCAGCAGGATGCTGGACGGCGAGGTCCCGGTCCGCAAGGCCACGCCGATCAGGATGGGCAGCAGCATCACCACGATCGGCGTGTTGTTGATGAAGGCGCTCAGCATGGCGCAGATGACCAGGGTCAGCAGCATCGACAGGGCGGGCGAGCGCCGCCACGAGGCGGCCAGCAGGCGCCCCACCGGCTCCAGCGCCCCGGATCGGATCAGCCCCTGGCCCAGGATCATCAGGGCCGAGACGGCAATCAGCGCCTGGTGGCCGAAGCCGAGAAAGAAGTCGACCGGGCTCAAGCTGCGGCCGTCGGCGGCGACAAAAGGAAAGAGCTCGAAGCCCAAGGCCAGAAGCACCAGCACCACCAGCGAACTGGTCTCCAGCGGGATGCGGTCGCGCGAAAACAGCACCAGCGCCACCACGACCAGCAGCAGCACGGCCAGGGCATGGGGATCGGGCAGGCTCAAGCTCATGCGCGCATTCTACGGGCAAACAGGCTCGAGTTCGCCAGACCCGTTTACCGAGATTCAACATTCGGGACTTTTGCGCGGGCACGCTGCGCGGGTAAACTGCGCTTCCCGGCGGGCCTTCGAGACTGGTTTTGATGCATGAACTTTGAAATCGCGGTCGTGCTGCTGGTACTGGGTCTGGTTTTTCTGGCCTTTGTCCGAGAGCGCTTTCCTCCCGATGTGACGGCCATGATTGGAGTGGCTGCTCTGCTGATTGCTGGTGTGCTGACGCCGGGCCAGGTCTTGAACTCGTTCAGCAATCATGCGCCGATTACCATCGCGGCGATGTTCATCCTGTCCGGTGCGCTGGAAAAGACCGGCACCATCGACGTCATGGGCCGGACCGTAGCCCGCCTGAGCGGCAACAGCTGGATTCGCACCATGCTGGTGACCATGCTGGCGGTGATGGGCATGAGCGCCCTCATGAACAACACTCCGGTGGTCTTGATCATGATCCCCATCCTGCTCGCAGTGGCGCGCCAGAGCAGCATCCCGGGCAGCCGCCTGCTGATCCCGCTGTCTTACGCCTCGATTCTGGGCGGTACTTGCACCCTGATCGGTACCTCGACGAACCTGCTGGTCGACGGGGTCGCCCAGGACATGGGCATGGCGGCTTTCGGTATGTTCGAGATTACCGCCGCCGGCATGATCATGGCTGGCGTGGGCATGCTGTTCCTGCTGACATTCGGCCGCTGGCTGCTGCCGGCGCTGGATGATGAGGGTGGTGAACTGCGCCACGAGCTCAGTGAGAAGCGTTTTGTCACTGAGCTGATCGTGACCCCCGACTCGGACTACGACGGTCGCCGTCTGGCTGATACCCGAATCGGCAAACTTGACGCCATCCGTCTGCTGGGCATCGTCCGCCAGGGCTATCCGATGCGCGGGGAGCTGGAATCGGTTGTGATCCGCCCAGGCGACCGAGTTTCGCTGGAAACCACGCTGAACGAGCTGATGACCATCGCCCAGCCGCGCGACCTGTGGACCCGCGACCAGGAGCCCGGCTTGGAGGGCGAAATCGATCCGATCCTCTTGAACGACCGGGAACTGGCCGAAACCGTCATCAGTCCCGAATCGTCGCTCGTCAACCAGACCGTCGCCGGCTCGGGCTTGCGCACGCAAGACGGGCTGGACATCATCGCGGTGCATCGCAAGCGGGGCGTCAAGCTCAACGAGTTTGGCAAGCTGCGCCTGTTGGCCGGCGATACCGTGCTGCTGGCCGGCACGGCGCGTGCCCTGCAGCGTGCCTACCGTCTGCGCGGTTTCGCCAATCTGAGCCTGCCTGATATTCGCGGCTATCGGCGCGAAAAGGCCTGGATCCCCGTGCTGGCCATGGTGCTGGTCATGGCGCTGGCCGCGCTCAATATCATGCCGATCGTGATCCTGGCCATTATCGCCGCCGTGGTGGTGGTGGCCACCGGGTGCCTGAGTTCGGAAGAAGCCTACAAGTCGGTGCAGTGGCCACTGCTGGTGCTGATCTTTGCCATGCTGGCCATCGGCAGCGCCATGCAGTCCTCGGGTGCGGCCCAGCTGCTGGCCGATACTCTGGCCGTGCTGGCCTCGCCGCTGGGACCGATCCTGATGTTGTCGCTGGTCTACCTGATGACCTCCATCATGACCGAGCTCATCAGCAACAACGCCGCCGTCATCCTGCTCACCCCGATTGCCGCCGGTCTGGCCATTTCGCTGGGTCTCGACCCCCGGCCCTTTGTGGTGGCGGTGATGTTTGCCGGCAGCGCCAGCTTTGCCACGCCGATCGGCTACCAGACCAACACCATGGTCTATCAGGCCGCCGGCTATCGCTTCATGGATTTTGTCCGCATTGGTTTGCCGATGAACCTGCTGATGTGGGCCACGGCGACCATCGTGATCCCGATATTCTGGCCGCTGCTGCCGACAAGTTGATCAACCGCGTTCCGGTTGACCAAGGTGTTCGTCAAGCGCTGCCCGCAGTGACTCGGTCTCGTGCCACGGTCCCAGGCATCGCGTGCCGGCGCACAGGATGGCCGTGGGTGTCGCGGCGCTGGCCAGGGCGGCCAGGTTGGCCGGCAGCTCCGCATCCGGATTCACCTTCGAAATGCGGTAACAATCCAGGTCCGGATAGGCGCGCGTTGCGGCACTCATGCCCTTCAATGCGGGTGCCTGACCTCCCAGCAGCAACTGCCAGCGCGGCCGTTCTGCTTCCAGGGCGGCGCGGACCAGCGTCGCGTGACCGGCCGGTGCGCGTTCGACATCGCCGGATGCGGCCGCCAGGGTTTGTTCGGCCACCTGCAGCAAACCGGCATCACCGGTCAAATGGCCCAGGCGCAGCAGGCCGATGATGGCCAGGCCGGCGCCGGAGGGGGTGGCGTCGTCGCTGAAGGCCAGCGGGCGGGTCAGCAGCGGCTCGTGATCGGCCG
>PWJA01000107.1 GCA_003560975.1 Gammaproteobacteria bacterium | reverse complement strand
GTGCTCGAGCGACTCCTCGAAGAAATCTCCTACACCGCCCCGGACCAGTCCGGCCAGACCATCGAAATCGATGCCGCGTACGTGGATCAGTCGCTCAAGGAACTGGCGGGTAATGAGGATTTGAGTCGATATATTCTTTGAGGTGTGCCCGGCGGGGGTGTAACCGTCGGGATAGGGGTGGATTCTGGGTCTGCCCGTCGGGGGTGTAACCCCGACCTACTCGGGGGGTGATTTTGGCATTGGGGATTGGGGTTGGTGGGGGCATGTTGGGGGATGGGAAGCGTGAGCTGCGGGGGTATTACCTTTGTCACTGCTTGCTGACGGGGATGGGGGCTAAACTTATACGATAATCATCAGTCCAAGTGGGCTGCGGGAACTCATCGGGACTTATGCTGGAATCCACCGACCGGGCTGCGGCCATCACGCTGAACAAGGTCACCGTCCGTCTGGGCGGTCGGCTGGTGCTGGAAGACCTGTCGCTGGACATCCCCAGGGGCAAGGTGACTGCCGTGATGGGCCCCAGCGGCGCCGGCAAGACCACCATTCTGCGTCTGATCACGCGCCAGATCCGACCCGAGACCGGGACGGTGCGCGTGGGCGAGACCCAGGTCAATCAGCTCAAAGGGCGCGAGCTGGGCCGCTTCCGCCGCAACCTCGGCGTGCTGCTGCAAAACGGCGCCCTGTTCACCGACCTGACCTGCTTTGACAACGTCGCTCTGCCGCTGCGCGAGCACACCGATCTGCCGGAAACCCTGATTCGGCGCCTGGTGCTGATCAAGCTGCAGACCGTGGGTTTGCGCGGCGCGGCCGAAATGTATCCGCGCGAGCTGTCCGGCGGCATGAACCGGCGCATCGCCATGGCCCGGGCGATGGCCCTGGATCCGGACATCATGCTCTACGACGAACCCTTCGCCGGCCTCGATCCGATCTCGCTGGGGGTCTCGCTGCGCCTGATTCGCGAAATCAACGACGCCCAGGACACGACCAGCGTCGTCATCACCCACGACGTCGATGAAGTCGCGCGCCTGGCCGACCACTGCCACATCATCGCCGACCGCCAGCTCATCGCCTCCGGCTCGCCGGCCGAGCTGGCCGAAAGCGATCACGAGCTGATCCGTCAGTTCATGGGCGGCCATCCGGACGGTCCCGTTCCGTTTCACTACCCGGCCCCGGACCTGGCCGAGCAGATGCTCGCCGGACAAGCGCGATGAGTGCGCCGACACCGGCCACGCAGCCCCGGATGCAGGCGGTGCGCGACTTCGGCCGCGCGCTGCTGTTTCTGGGCAAGGTCATCTCGCGGATGCGCTTTACCCGCCTGCAGGTCGCCGAGACCCTGCGCCAGATCTACTTTGCCGGCGTGCGCTCCCTGGTCATCATCGTCACCTGCGGGTTCTTCGTCGGCCTGGTCCTGACCCTGCAGTCCTACGACGCCCTGGCCCGCTTCGGCGCCGCCGACGCGACCAGCACGCTGCTGGCCCTGTCGCTGTTTCGCGAGCTCGGCCCGGTCCTGACCGCCATTCTGTTTGCCGGCCGGGCGGGCACCTCGATCACCGCCGAAATCGGCCTGATGCGGGCCACCGAGCAGCTCGACGCGCTCGACCTGATGGCGATCGACCCGCTCGAGCGGATCATCCAGCCGCGCCTGATTGCCGGCATGATCACGGTCCCGGCCCTGGTCCTGATCTTCAACGCGACGGCCTTGCTGGGCGGGGTGGTCTACGCGGTGTTTTTGATGGGAACCGACTCCATCGTGTTCTGGGGCAACATCCAGAACACCGTCGAGCTGGGGCGCGATTTCGGCCACGGCATGCTCAAGGCGGTCGGTTTCGGGATCGTGGCCAGCTGGCTGGCGGTCTACTATGGCTGGACCGCCAAGCCGACCGGTGAAGGCGTGGCCCTGGCCACCACCCAGACCGTGATCGCCACCGCCATCGTCGTCCTGTTTCTCGATTTCGTCCTGTCCGCCCTGATGCTGTAACCCGACCAAAGACTGCAACCATGAAATCATCTCACCAGATCGAACTGACCGCGGGCATCTTTCTGCTGCTGGCCATCGCGGCCCTGATCTTCCTGGCCCTCCAGGCCACGGATCGCGGCGTGGTCTCCGGCGGCAGCTACGAGGTCACCGCCGAATTCACCAACGTCGGCAGTCTGCGACCGAGGGCCCAGGTCAACCTGGGCGGCGTGACCATCGGCATGGTCGAACGCATCGAACTCGATCCGGCGACCTTCGACGCGCGGGTCACGATGCGCATTTCCGACCGCTACGACGAGCTGCCCGAGGACACCTCGGCATCCATTGTCACGGCCGGCATCCTGGGCGATCAGTACGTCAGCCTGGAACCCGGCGGCTCGCCGGAAGTCCTGGTTGATGGCGACCGGATCCTGTTTACCAACTCTGCGCTGGTCCTCGAACAGCTGATCAGCCGCTACCTGTTCAACACCGAAGGAGGTGACAACTGATGGTCAGAGGCATCATCCTTTCCCTGGCGCTCCTGTTTGTCGTACCGGCCCACGCCGACAGCGGCGAGCCGGTGGAGATCATCCGGACCACCATCGGCGATCTGTTCGCGCTCATCGACGACAACCGCGCTGAATTCGAAGCCGACACCAGCCTGCTGGCCGCCGAGCTGCGCGACCGCCTGCTGCCGCGCCTGGACACCGTCCATTCGGCCCGCCTGGTCCTGGGTCGGCACGGCCGCGGGCTGGAGCGCGAGCAGATCGAGGAGTTCGCCGACGCGCTGGCCGAACTGCTGATGAGCCAGTACGCCGACGGGTTACTGGAATTCCGCAGCCGCGACCAGATCGAGATCCTGCCGCTGGCCGGCGACAACACCGAGCGCGCGACCCGGGTCCGGACCCGGGTGCGCCTGGACTCCGGAGATCGCGCTCCGGTCGACTACGTGCTGCGCAAGTCCGGCGACGAATGGCGGGTGTTCGACGTCATCGTCGAAGGCATTTCCTACGTCACCACCTTTCGCAGCCAGATCGGCGAGGAAATCCGCCGGGACGGATTCGAGGCCATGCTGGATCGGCTCAAGGCCGGCGAACTCAATGTCGAGGTCGAAGGTGGAAACTGATGACAACGGCCAGGTCCGGCTGACCGGCCGCCTGACCAGCCGCGAGGTCCCCCAGCTGTACCGCGAAAGCCTGGGCTGGCGGCGCGACCGGCTGCCCGAGGTGATCGACCTCGAAGGCCTGGAGCGCGCCGATTCCAGCGCGCTGGCGCTGCTCCTGGAATGGCGCAGCTGGGCCGAGCAGGCCGGCACCGCCATGCGCTTCATCCACGTCCCGCGCTCGCTGTGCGTAATGGCCTCCCTGAGCCAGATCGAGGGCCTGCTGGGCTGGCGGACGATGGATTTTGACGACGAAAGCAACGGGGGCGGCCCATGCTGCGGCTGAAACGATCCCTCCTGGTGCTGGCCGCGGCCCTGCTGCTGTCGGCCTGCGCGACGACCGCGGCACCCCCGCCGGAGGAACGCAACCCGGTCGATCCCTGGGAGCCGTTCAATCGCCAGGTTCACTCCTTCAACATGGCCGCCGATCGGGCCGTGCTGCGGCCGGTCGCCAGGGGGTACGTCAAAGCCACGCCATCGCCGGTTCGCTCCGGCGTGCGCAATTTCTTCCGCAACCTGCGCTCGCCGGTGGTCATCGTCAACCTGCTCTTGCAGGGTCGCCCCGGAGAGAGCCTGGAAGCGTTCGAGCGCTTTTTCGTCAACAGCGTCTACGGCGTCGGCGGCGTTTTCGATCTGGCCAGTCAGGCCGACATGCCGACCCACGATGCCGATCTGGGCATGACCTTCGGCCACTGGGGCTGGGAAGAATCGCGCTTTCTCATGCTGCCGTTCCTGGGGCCGTCCAGCGTTCGCGACGGAATCGGGTTTTACGGCGACTCTTTCATCAACCCGGTCTGGGAATGGGCCCGCTCCGAAGGCACCTACGGCCTGCTCGGGCTGTTCGTCGTCCAGACCCGGGCCAGCCTGCTGCCGCTGGACGAGCAGATCGAGGCGGCCTTCGACGACTACATCTTCCTTCGCGACGCCTACCTGCAGCGGCGCAATTTCCAGATCCTGGGCGAACAGGCCGAGTTGCCCGACTACGATGCCTACCTCGACGACGAGGACTGGGACGACTGGGACTGATTCGACCGCCGGGGACCCGCCGCCATCGTGATCCAGCGCCTGTTTCGACCGTTCGACCGCGTCTCCGGGCCCCAGGCCCTGGCCTTTGGCCTGATCGTGCTGGTGGTCACGGCGCTGATCGCCGCGCGCTCGGGCTTGCGCAGCGACAGCCTGCTCGACCTGCAGTTCGGGCCGCCCGCGCCAGAATGGCAGCTGATCGTTCAGGGCCTGATCAACTGGCTGGCCATGGCCGCGGCCCTGCTGGTCGCCGGGCGCTGGCTGAGCCGGGAACGCTTCGCCAGCCTGGATCTGTTCGGCGTCCAGGCAGCCGCGCGCTGGCCGCTGCTGGCTTCGGTGATCTACCTGAGCATTCCACCGCTGGGCGGACGCATCCGCGCCCTGACCGAACGCCTGCTCGGCGCCATGCCCACCGAGCAGGGCCAGGTCATGGCCTATGCCGCCTACATGGGCGACGCCTTCCTCCTGACCCTGCTCGGCCTGCCCCTGCTCGCCTTTCTGGGCTGGACGCTGTGGCTGATGTGGCACGGCTACCAGGCCGTGACCGGGGTGCGCGGGCCGCAGGCGGCGTTCAGCTTCGCCGGCGCGCTGGTCGCGGCCTATATCCTGAGTACACTGGGAAACCTGCTCCTGGCCTGAGGCACGAATCCGGCCCGCGGGCAATGCGGTCCAAAAGCTGTTATTGTGCAGTGCATAAACCATCCAAAACAACGAAGCGGCCATGCTCTACCAGTTCTACGAATTCCAGCGCTCGATGATCAGCCCCTTCAGTATCTGGGCCGAGGCAAGCGCGCGCTCTTTTTCCATGCCCGGCAGCGCCCTGTCGAAGTTCCCCGGCGCCGAGCGCATCGCCGCCGGCTACGAACTGCTCCATCGCCTGGGCAAGGACTACACCAAGCCCGAGTTCGGCATTCACAGCGTCGTTGCCCACGGCCATGAGGTGCCGGTGGTCCAGCTTCAGTCCATGGGCCTGCCGTTTTGCAATCTGCTCCGGATGAAGCGCTACACCGACGACCCGCAGACCATCGCCGATCTGAAAGAGGATCCGGCCGTGCTCATCGTCGCGCCGCTGTCCGGCCACCACTCGACGCTGCTGCGCGACACCGTGCGCACCATGCTGCCCGAACACAAGGTCTACATCACCGACTGGATCGATGCGCGCATGATTCCGGCCGCGGCTGGCCCGTTCGGCCTGCACGACTACGTCCACTACGTCCAGGCCTTCATCCGCCACATCGGCGCGGAAAACCTGCACGTGATGGCGGTCTGCCAGCCGGTCGTGCCGGTGCTGGCCGCCGTTTCCCTGATGGCCGCGCGCGGCGAGCCGACCCCGGCCAGCATGACCCTGATGGGCGGCCCGGTCGACGCCCGGGTCGGCGCGACCGGCGTCAACGACCTGGCCAGCAACCGCTCGATGCGCTGGTTCAGCGCCAACCTGGTCCACCCGGTGCCGGCCCACTACCCCGGCGCCGGACGCCGGGTGTATCCGGGCTTCATGCAGCACGCCGGCTTCATGGCCATGAACCCGCGCCGGCACGTGTCCTCGCACTGGGATTTCTACAAGCATCTGCTCGCCGGCGACCTCGAAGACGCCGAGTCGCACCGCAAGTTCTACGACGAATACAACGCCGTGCTCGACATGGCCGGAGAGTACTACCTCGACACGGTTCGCATCGTGTTCAAGGACTACCTGCTGCCGCGCGGAGAATGGTTCGTCGATGATGAGCGGGTCGACCCGACGGCGATCACCGACACCCGGTTGCTGACGATCGAAGGCGAATATGACGACATCTCAGGCCTCGGCCAGACCCGGGCGGCCCACGAGCTGTGCACGGCCCTGCCCGAATCTTCCCGCCAGCACTACGAAGTGCCCAAAGTCGGCCATTACGGCATCTTCAGCGGACGACGCTGGCGCAACCAGGTCTATCCCGAGGTGCGGCAGTTCATCCGCAACACCTGAGCCCGCGCGAACCAGGCCAAGGGATTTTCCGGCGCCGCTGGCTCAGAGCCAACGGCCGATATTCACCCCGGTTCGAACGGACACCGGGCCCAGGTTTACGGTCGGGCCGGCAATGCCGACATTGGCATAAACCCCGCCGCTGGAGCAGCCGGTCAGCATAAGCGCGGTCGCGAGACAGACCGCGGCAAGCAACGCGCGCCGTCCGGCGCGGAATCTGATGCGGCGGGGATGGGTCGGGCCGATCACGGTTTGCATGGGTTGTTCTCCTTGGTTCCTCAGCGGTTTGCCTTTTGCTCTGTCGCGGGTTCCCAGCTCTGCACCAGGAAACCGGCGCCGGCAGGGTCGTTCAGGATGGCAACCTCACCGCCGCGCGGGTCATCACGAACCGGCAGAAGAATCTCGCCACCGAGCCGTTCGGCGGCGGCAGCCGTGGCCGCCGGATCCGCGACGTTCACGTAAGCCAGCCAGGTATCGGCGATGCGTTCTACCGGCTTGCGCACCACGCCGACTCGCGGAATACCGCCCGTACTGAGAATACGATATTCGCTGTTCTCACCCACGCGCTCGACCCGGTAAGCCGACACCAGAGATTGATAGAAAGCGAGCGTGGCCTCCGGATCCGAGGTCCAGATCTCGCTCCACAGCCAGTCGCCAGGCCTGGCGGGGCGATCCGGCGGGTCGCCCTCACGGGGCTCGAGCAAGGTCAGTAGCGCGCCCTGGGGGTCGGCAACCACGGCAAGCCGACCTCTTTGCGGAATCTCCAGGGGCGCCTGGAAGACCTGGCCGCCGGCAGCGTCCAGCGCGGCCATCGCCGCGTCCATCTCGGCAATGGAGAGTACCGGAACCCACTGCGAAACGTTGGCCTCGCGACTGATGCCGCGGGCGTCGACGAGTCCGCCGATGACGCGCCCCTCGTGCTCGATGACGGTATAGGTCTGGCCGCGGCCGAGACCAACGTCGCGGAAGATCCAGCCGAACAGCTCAGCGTAGAAACGCCGCGCCGCTGCCGGGTCTTCGGTGAGCAGGTCATGCCACACGATCTTGCCTGGAATGGGCTCGGTGCCGGCGGTATCGACGGGCGGAATGCGGGCGGTATCGAGGCTGGCGCAACCGCCGGCGACGATGAGCATGAGCGCGGCCAAGGCAAGACGGCCGCCGCTGCGCGGAAATCGGGTCACTGCTGCTCTCCTGTGGTGGCTGCGGTTTCGCGCCTCTCCGAAGTGTACCCGCCCGCTCCGTGTCCTACAACACGGACTGCGGCGGGTTCGTCCAACCGCGCGGGCCGCTCTATACTCCCCGCATGCAGAGCAGCACCCGTTCTTCAGACAAACAGGCCCTGCCGGGCTTGAGATCGATCCGGTCGTGGCCGTCGGGTTTCGGAGCGCAAACACAGCCGTGAGCGTTGTGCGCGACGTTCTCGCAAGCTATCGCGCCGCCCTGGGCTTTCTGGGAGCGTTCACGCTGGTTCACCTGGCGGTCCGGCTGCTGGTGGCGGCGGTCGTCGTACCGCTGGCAGGCCTTGGGCTGGCCGCCGCCCTGGCGGCATCGGGACAGGACGCGGTCACCGACCAGGACATCGCGTGGTTCCTGCTGACGCCGGCGGGGTTGATCGGGGCTCTGGCGCTCGTCAGCCTGTCCATTGTCGCCAGCGTCCTTGATGTGGCCGTGATGACCGATACACTCCACCGGAAACAGCGCCGGCCCGCCCGGGTCTTGCTCTCCGGGCTGGGGCTGGTTGTGGGGCGTTTCACCGGGCTGTTCAGCTTCGCGCTGCAGCTGGTTCTGCGCGTTGCGCTGATCGCAGCCCCGTTCCTACTGGTCATCGCGCTGATCGCGTGGCTGGCCCTGGGCCGCTACGACATCAACTACTACCTGACCTACCGTCCGCCCGCCTTCCTCGCCGCCGCGGGAATCGGCGGCGTGCTGCTGGCCGGTCTGACGGTGATCCTGGTCGCGCGTTTGTCGAGCTGGGCCATCGCCCTGCACCTGTTCCTGTTCGGGGCCGTGTCGCCACGCCAGAGTTTCGCCGACAGCGCGCGCCGGCTGCTCGGGCAACGAATGCAGGTTGTCTGGCAGATCGTGGCCTGGGCGGTTGTGCGCACCCTGCTGGTTGCGCTGGTGGCCGCTATCGCCGGCGTGCTGGTCGGTTTGGTCCAGCAGGTTTTCGGAACCAACCTCCGCCTGCTGGCGTTTTCGACGATCATGCTGCTGGCGGTTTGGGGGCTGGTGAACGCCATTGTTTCGGCGTTGGCCAATGGTGCGCTGGCGACCCTGCTTGACCGTCTGTACCGCGCCTCGACAGGGCCTGCGCCGCAGCCGGCTCAGGCCGTCGAGGCAGCGCCCTTGAAGGCCCGGGCCGTGCCGGTTTCGGTCCTGCTGGGCGGTGCTGCGGCCGCACTGGCCGGCGGCCTCTACCTCGGAGGCAGCCTGGCCGAGCGCGTCAGCGCCGAGCGCGAGGTCGAGATCATCGCCCATCGGGGCGCATCCGTCACGCGGCCGGAGAACACCATGGCCGCCGTCGAGCAGGCCCTGGTGGAACAAAGCGACTGGATTGAGATCGACGTCCAGGAGACCGCCGACGGCCAGATCGTGGTCGCCCACGACAGCGACTTCATGAAGATGGCCGGTATCGACCTGAAGGTATGGAACGCCACCATGGCCGACCTGGCCGGGATCGATATCGGCAGCTGGTTCGACCCGGCCTATGCCGCCGAACGCACGCCGACCCTGCGCGAGGTCCTGCACACCGCCAAAGGCCGGGCCAAGGTCCTGATCGAACTGAAGTACTACGGCCACGATGTCGAGCTTGAGTCGCGCGTGGCCGAGGTCGTCGAGGAAGCGGGCATGGCGGCGGATGTCGCGGTGATGTCGCTCAAGATTCCGGGTGTGCGCAAGATGCAGGCACTCCGGCCCGACTGGCCCCATGGCATTCTGGCGGCCATCGCGCTCGGCGATCTGTCCGCTCTCGAGGCCGATTTCCTCGCCGTCAATACCGGGCAGGTCTCGCTGGACCTGATCCGCCGGACCCACGCGCAGGGCCGCAAGCTCTACGTCTGGACGGTCGACGACCCGGTGACCATGGCACGGCTGATTTCGATGGGCGTCGATGGGCTGATCACCAACAAGCCTGCCCTGGCGCGGCAGGTGATGGAGGCGCGCAACGATTTGTCCGCCCCTGAACGCCTGCTGCTTTGGATCAGCGACCGCTTCCGGCTGAAAAACCTCGATCTGGTGGCCGAAGAAGCCGACGCCTGAGGACCGCAAAGCCACGGCCAAAGGGTTGTCGCAACACGCTGCCGACGATCTGACGGGTCCTCAGGGACCGCATTCGACCAGGTGCTGGATATTGAGCTGCGGATTGACCTGACCGCGCCAGCGGTTCAGCTCCAGCCGGTAGGTCACGTGGAACGGCTCGGGTAGTTCGTTGCGCAGCAGACTGCCGGCGCGGAAGGCAATGGCGTCGATGGCTGCCCCGCCTTCGACCGGGGCCAGGCGCAGCTTCAGATGCGCCTCGCCGACGATGCGCCGCTCGAGCACCCGAAAACGCCCGTCGAACAGCGGCTCGGGCCAGGCCTGGCCCCAGGGGCCGCTGTTTTCCAGCGCTTCGGCGGTCGCAGCGGTCAGCTCGTCGGCGGCCAGGGCGCCGTCGGTCTCGACCAGTTCAGCGCCGAACTCGTGCCGGGCCAGGCAGGCCTCGAAACCCGCGCGGAACGCCTCCAGCCGATCGCGCCGGAGACTCAGGCCCGCGGCCCGGGCGTGACCGCCGAAGCGATCGATCAGACCCGGCCGGGCGGTATCGATCTCGACGAGCAAATCGCGCATGTGCACCCCCGCCGGGCTGCGCCCGGAACCCTTGAGCTCCTCGCCGCCGGCTTCGGCCGGGGCAAAGGCGATCACCGGGCGCTGCAGGCGCTCCATCAGGCGTCCGGCGACCAGGCCGACCACGCCCTGGTGCCAGTCGGGATGGTGCACGCACAGGCCGCGCACCGGGCCGTCGAGCGCATCCATCAAGGCGTCGGCCTGGGTCTCGGCATCCTTTTGCATATCGGCCTGGATGGCGCGGCGCTGGGCGTTGAGCTCATCGAGTTCGGTCGCCAGAACGCGCGCGGCGGGTTCGGAATCGGCCAGCAGGCAGCGGATGCCGATGCCCATGTCTTCGAGCCGTCCGGCCGCGTTCAGGCGCGGCCCGGCGGCAAAGCCCAGGTCGGCGGCCTGGACGTGGCGCAGATTGCGCCCGGCCACCTCCAGCAAGGCGCGGACGCCGTGGCTGCAGCGCCCGGCCCGCATGCGGGCCAGCCCGTGATGCACCAGGCGCCGGTTGTTCTCGTCCAGCGGCACCAGGTCGGCGACCGTGCCCAGCGCGACCAGATCCAGCCAGGCATCCAGCCGCGGCGCTTCGCGACCGTCGAACCAGTCCAGCTCGCGCAGCCGCGCGCGCACCGCCATGGCCGTGTAGAACATCACGCCCACGCCGGCCAGCGCGGTCGAGCCGAAGGTCTCACCGGGCAGGTTGGGATTGACGATGGCCTCGGCCGCCGGCAGCTCGGGGCCGGGCAGATGGTGGTCGGTCACGATGACCTGCATGCCGCGCCGGCGGGCCGCGTCGACCCCGGCGATCGAGCTCACGCCCTGGTCCACCGTCAGCAGCACGCTGGGCATCGGCGGCTCGATCTCGGCGACCAGGTCCGGGCTCAGTCCGTAGCCGTGGCGAAAGCGGTCCGGCACCAGCCAGCGCACCCGCCGCGCGCCCATGCTGGTCAGGGTCCGCACCGCCAGGGCCGTGCCGGTGGCCCCGTCGGCATCGAAGTCACCCACGACCAGGATCGAATCGCCCTGCATGATCGCCGCGGCCAGGAGGTCGGCAGCCCGGTCCAGGTTCAGCAGCCGCGGCGGCAGCAGCCGCTTCAGCGAATGATCCGGCGGCTCGGTCTGACCGCGCGCGGCCAGCACCCGGGCGACCACGGGATGAACCTCGGGCAAATGAATCGACGGGGCGACGCGCCGCCGAACGGCCACCGTGCGGATCATGCGGCGGCCGCCGGCCGGCGACGCCAGAACGGCCAGGCCTGCATCGGCGTCAGCTGCCAGGCGCGCGTCCGGCTGGCCAGCTCCAGGACTCCGATTCGACCCCAGCGCAAGCGCCGCCACAGCGGGCGCAGCCACCCATTCAGGCGCTTCAGGTTGTCCTCGGCGCTGAGGTGCCGATCGGCCGACCAGGTCACCAGGCTGGCATCGGCCACCCGCGGCGGGGCGTCGACCGGCTCGTGGTCGAGCGCAAGCCAGTCGGCCAGGGTCTGGAGCTGCGGATCGGCCGAGGCCACGTGGCGAACCCGGGCCCGGACCTGGTCTCGCGCCGGCAGCGCCCCCGGACCCCAGAACCACAGGCTGTCGGCCTCGGCCTGGCCGCGCGCGCGGTGGTGATGAAGCAGCACCTGGCAGTCACTGATCAGCTTGTCCCAGAAGCGCGCGTCCGGACCTTCCGGCAGCACGTGGTCCAGGCTCTGCCCGGCCAGGGCCCAGGGCGGCTGAAAACGGCAGTCCGGCACCCGATCCAGGCGCAGATAGCCGCGTTCGGGTACCGGCAGATCGAATCCCAGACCCGCTTCGGCGAAGCAGTCCGTCAGTGCTTCGAGCAACGGACCGGAACGGGGCAGGCGAGCGGTGGTGCGGATCCAGACGGCGTTGAGATCGGGCACCAGGGACACCGGATCGGCCCGCATCCACACCCCCGGGGCGTCGTCGGGCGCATCGCGCAGGCGGCTGACGGCGGCGGCCGCCAGCGGCTGCCCGGTCAGCAGTTCGGCCTGATAACTGGCCGGGTCCAGCGGCCGCGGCGCGGCCCGCGCCAGGATCGCGCGCAGGCACGGCGGCGGCGACTGCCTGCATTCGTCGAGCAGAAAGTCCAGATCCGGGGCCAGAACCGTGATCACCGACGCTCACCCCCCGCCGGCGTAGGCCACCTCCACGATCTCGAACACGCGCAGGCCGTTCGGCGCCTCGAATTCGACCACGTCGCCCTCTTCCTTGCCGATCAGGGCACGGGCCAGCGGCGCGCTGATCGCCAGGCGACGCTCCTTGACGTCGGCCTCGAGGTCGCCGACGATCTGCCAGGTCGCTTCCTCGGCGCCGTCGATCTCCTCGAGCAGGGTCACGGTGGCGCCGAACACCACCTTGGTGCCGGCATGGATGGCGGCCACGTCGATGACCCGGGCGTTGCCCAGGGCGCTTTCGAGCTCCTGGATGCGGCCCTCGATGAACCCCTGCTGCTCGCGGGCGGCATGGTATTCGGCGTTTTCCTTCAGATCGCCGTGCGCGCGCGCCTCGGCGATGGCCTCGATGACCGCGGGCCGCTCGACTTTTCTCAAACGCTCCAGTTCGGCGCGCAAACGGTCGGCGCCTGCGCGCGTAATCGGAATCTGGCTCATGTCGTTTCCTTGCTCGCGTAGAGCTCGGCGAGCGAATGCACGCCGCGCTCGTTCCAGTGATCCAGCGCTCGCAGGGTGGCGCGGGCGCCGGCGATCGTGGTCGAATAATTGACTTTCTGCTGCAGGGCGCTGCGCCGGATCGAAAACGAGTCGGCAATCGCCTGCCGCCCCTCGGTCGTGTTGACGATGTAGTCGATCTCGCCGTTCTTGATCAGGTCGACGATGTGCGGCCGGCCCTGCGTCACCTTGTTTACATAATCACAGTCGACGCCGTTTTCAACCAGAAACTTCCAGGTGCCCTCGGTCGCGACCAGCGAAAACCCTCGCTCGGACAGCTCCCGGGCGACCGGCAGCAGACGGTCCTTGTCGGCATCGCGCACGCTCAGAAACGCCCGCCCGGAGGCCGCGGCGTGGATGTCGACGGCCTGCTGGGCGCGGGCCACCGCCGCCCCGTAGGAAAACCCGACGCCCATGGCCTCGCCGGTCGAGCGCATCTCGGGGCCGAGGATGGGGTCGACGCCCTGGAACTTGATGAACGGGTACTTGGGCTCCTTGATCGAATAGAAATTGCTTTGCAGGTCGTGACGGATGCCCTGCTCTTCCAGGCCCACGCCGACCATGCACTTGGCCGCGACCCGGGCCAGCGGCACGCCGGTGGCCTTGGCCACGAACGGCACCGTGCGCGAGGCGCGCGGGTTGACTTCGAGCACGTAGAGGGCATCGCCCTGCAGGGCGAACTGCACGTTCATCAGTCCGACCACGTTCAGGCCCCGGGCCATCTGCCGGGTCTGCTCGGCGATCTCGGCAATCACCTCATCGGACAGCGAAAACGGCGGCAGGCTGCACGAGGAATCCCCGGAATGCACCCCGGCCTCCTCGATGTGCTCCATGATCCCGCCGATGATCACGCGCTCGCCGTCGCAGATCGCGTCGACGTCGATCTCGATGGCATGATCGAGGAAACGATCCAGCAGCACCGGCGAATCGTTCGAGACCTTGACCGCCTCGCGCATGTAGCGGGCCAGCTCGTCTTCGCCCTGGACGATGTCCATGGCCCGCCCGCCGAGCACGTAGGACGGCCGCACGACCAGCGGATAGCCGATCTCCCGGGCCAGCACCAGGGCCTGTTCCGGGGTGCGCGCGGTGCGGTTGGGCGGCTGCTTCAGGCCAAGCTCGTTGAGCAGCTGCTGGAAGCGCTCGCGATCCTCGGCCAGGTCGATGCAGTCCGGGGTCGTGCCGACAATGGGCGCACCGGCCGCCTCGAGGTCGCGGGCCAGCTTCAGCGGGGTCTGCCCGCCGAACTGGATGATGATGCCTTCCGGCTGCTCGATCTCGATGATGGCGAGCACGTCCTCCAGGGTCAGCGGCTCGAAGTACAGGCGGTCGGAGGTGTCGTAGTCGGTGGAGACGGTTTCGGGGTTGCAGTTGACCATGATGGTCTCGAAACCCAGCTCGCGCATCGCCAGGGCGGCGTGCACGCAGCAGTAGTCGAACTCGATCCCCTGGCCGATCCGGTTCGGCCCGCCGCCCAGGACCATGATCTTGCGCTGGTCCGTGGGCGCGGCCTCGCAGCCCTCGCCCCAGGTCGAATACAGATACGCGGTGGTGGTGGCGAATTCGGCCGCGCAGGTATCGACCCGGCGATAGGCCGGGCGGATGCCTTCGCGCCGGCGCAGCTGGCGGATGTCGGCTTCGCTGACCTGGACCAGTCCGGCAATGCGCGCATCGGCAAACCCGTAGCGCTTGAGCTCGAGCAGCTGCTCGGCGTCGAGCCCGGCCACACCGGCCGCGGCGGTGCGCGCCTCGACCTGGACCAGCTCCAGGATCTGGTCCAGGAACCACGGATCGATGCGGCTGAGCATGTGCACCTCATCCAGGCTCAGGCCGCGCCGGAAGGCCTCGGCCACGTAGCGCAGCCGATCCGGCCCGGCCTCCTGCAGCTCGCGGCGGATCAGCATCAGCTCATCGCGCTGCTCGTCGGGCTCGAACTCCACCGGATCGAGTCCGTCCAGGCCGGTCTCGAGCGAGCGCAGCGCCTTCTGCAGCGATTCCTGGAAGGTTCGGCCGATGGCCATGGCCTCGCCGACCGACTTCATCTGCGTGGTCAGACGGTCGTTGGCGGCGGGAAACTTCTCGAAGGCAAAGCGCGGGATCTTGGTGACCACGTAGTCGATGGTCGGCTCGAACGAGGCCGGCGTCGCGCCCCCGGTGATCTCGTTTTTCAACTCATCGAGGGTATAGCCCACCGCCAGCTTGGCCGCGACCTTGGCGATCGGGAAGCCGGTGGCCTTGGACGCCAGGGCCGAAGAACGCGAGACGCGCGGGTTCATTTCGATGACGACGACGAGGCCGGTATCCGGGCAGACCGCGAACTGGACGTTGGAACCGCCGGTATCGACGCCGATCTTGCGCAGCACGGCGATCGACGCGTTGCGCAGCTCCTGGTACTCCTTGTCGGTCAGGGTCAGGGCCGGGGCCACGGTGACCGAGTCGCCGGTGTGCACGCCCATCGGGTCGATGTTTTCGATCGAGCAGATGATGATGCAGTTGTCGGCCGAATCGCGGACCACCTCGAGCTCGAACTCCTTCCAGCCCAGCAGCGACTCATCGAGCAGGACCTCGTTGGTCGGCGACAGGTTGAGCCCGTGCTCGACGATCTCGACGAACTCCTCGCGGTTGTAGGCAATGCCGCCGCCCGAGCCGCCGAGCGTGAACGAGGGCCGGATGATGACCGGAAAACCGATCTCTTTCTGGATTTCCATGGCCTCGTCGAGGCTGTGGGCCATGGCCGACTCCGGCGAGGCCAGGCCGATCTCGGTCATGGCCTTGCGGAACAGATCACGGTCTTCGGCCATATCGATGGCCTCTTTCGAAGCCCCGATCATCTGCACGCCGAACTCTTCCAGAACGCCGTGACGATCGAGGTCGAGCGCGCAGTTCAGCGCCGTTTGCCCACCCATGGTCGGCAACAGCGCGTCCGGCCGCTCCTTGGCGATGATTTCCCGGACGATGTCCCAGCGAATCGGCTCGATGTAGACCGCGTCGGCCACCTCCGGATCGGTCATGATCGTGGCCGGATTGGAATTGACCAGGATCACCCGGTACCCCTCCTCCCGCAACGCCTTGACCGCCTGCACCCCCGAGTAATCGAACTCGCAGGCCTGGCCGATCACGATGGGACCGGCGCCGATGATGAGAATGGATTGGATGTCGGTTCGTTTTGGCATGTTTTTCCAGGGATCAGGGACTAGGGACCAGGGACCAGGGAGATTTCGTCCCATTCCGGTTGATCGGTGACCTTGGAGGCCGAATAGGATCGGAGTTTTCGGTCCAGGGTCAGCAGCATTTTGCCAATTTCCTTGCATTCCGAAAGTAGCTCTTCGGCGACCTCACGCTGCAACAGCTCCAGCCGTGCCGCAATTTCGAGCTGAGTTTCGATCTCGGCAATCGAGCCGAGCGCCATGGATACGAAACGCGCGTAGTCCAGCGCAGAACGACGGGCATTTCCTTCGGCAATGTTCGAAGGCACCGAAACCGCAGCCCGGCGCAGCTGCGCCATGAGACCGAAACGTTCATCGATCCCGAAATCAACCGTTATCTGATAAATCCGCTCCACAAGAATCATGGAGCGCTGCCAGACCACCAAATCCCGATAGTGACTAATCCCCATCAGCTCTGCCCGTCGGGGGTGTAACCCCGACCTACTCCTGGTCCCTGTTCCCCGGTCCCTGGTCCCTGATCCCCG